>NZ_JBDIVF010000001.1:0-2486 GCF_039631355.1 Uliginosibacterium paludis
GTCGATCATCCGGTCACAGGCAGCCCGCTGGTGATCTCGCTCTCCAACGGCCAGAGCATCACCATTCCGGTCGGCAGTTCCTCCGCGTCCAGTGCCGCCTATGCGGTGCGCGCGGACGATGTGTATGCCCAGGGCGACACCGCGCTGAACGTCTCCATCACCGGCACCGCCGGTGGCCAGTACGAGGCGCTCACCACCACCTCTTCCGTCTCGACCACCGTGTCGGATGACACGGACATCACGACCGTGTCGATCACGGGCTCGGGCAGCGTCAATGAAGGCAGCTCGGCAAGCTATACCGTCTCGCTGACCAGCGTCGCCCAGACCGATGTCACCGTCACCCTCACCTACTCGGGCACGGCCGCCAAGGGCACGGACTTCACCGGCACGACCACGGTCACGATTCCGGCAGGCAGCAGTTCGGCGAACTTCTCTGTCGCCACGCTTCAGGACAATCTGGCCGAGGGCGCGGAAAATCTGATCGTGGGCATTGCCTCCGCCAACGGGGGCAACTTCGAGCATCTGGTGATTTCAACGACGGCAGGGGCAGTCACGACCACCATCGCTGACGATGACGTCGCTGGCGTGAGTGCCGTGTCGTCCAGCAGCGTGGCAGAAGGCGGCTACAACACCTTCACCGTCACGCTGTCGAACCCGAGCACCAGTGCGGTGACCACCACCCTCGCGCTGAGCTCCAGCGGCAGTTCCGCAGCCAGTATCGGAACCGACACCGGCACGGTCGAGTATTCAACCGACAACGGAAGCTCCTGGAGCACGTATGCCGGAAGCATCTCCGTGCCAGCTGGCAGCACGTCCTTCCTGGTTCGTGTCCAGGCCGTTGCAGACAACACTTACGAAGGCACGGAAACCTACACGCTGACCGCGACTGCCAACAGCGTTTCGGCTTCGGGAGTCGGCAGCATCACGAACGTGAATCATGCGCCGGTCGCAAGCAATGACACAGGCAGCGTGCTTGAAAACGGAACGCTCACCAGCACGGCCACGAGCAACGTTCTCGCCAATGACAACGACATCGACAGTGGCGACAGCAGATCAGTCACCGCGGTCAGCTTCGGGGGGACTGCAGGCAGCATCGGAAGCCAGATTGCCGGCACCTATGGCAGCCTCACGCTCAACAGCGATGGCAGCTACACCTACACTGCGAACACCGCTGCTGCTGAAGCACTGGGAGCAGGCGTCAAGGCGCACGACGTTTTCAGCTACACCATCCAGGACGCATCGGGCGCAAGCGCCACGGCAACACTGGACATCACGGTCACCGGCGTCAATGACGCGCCGATCCTGGCTGCCGTGACCCAGGCGACGATTACCGAAATAGACCAGAGCAGCAGCACGACGGACGCGGGTCTGGGCGGCACACTTTCGGCAAGCGATGTCGATTCGGCCAGCCTGACCTACGGCATCTCAGGCGGCACTGTGTCCGGCACTACGGTCACCCTGGTCGGCAGCTACGGCACGCTCACGCTCAACACCGCAACCGGTGCCTACAGCTACGCCAAGAACTCGTCCGCCATCGAAGCACTCGACAGTGGCGAAACCGGCACGGATGCCTTCACCTTCACCGTCAGTGACGGCGATGGTGCACTCGTGACCCGTCCCTTCACCGTCACCGTGACCGGGGCGGACGACGCGCCGGTGCTGGGCAGCGTCACCAATGCAACGATTGCCGAAGTCGATCAGAGCAGCAGCACGACCGACACCGGCCTGAGCGGCACCTTGTCCGGCAGCGATGTCGATGTGGAGACCCTGACCTACGGCATCACCGGCGGCACGGTGTCCGGTACGACCGTGACACTGGTCGGCAGCTACGGCACGCTCACGCTCAACACCGCAACCGGCGCCTACAGCTACGCCAAGAACTCGTCCGCCATCGAAGCACTCGACAGCGGCGAGACCGGCACCGACGCCTTCACCTTCACCGTCAGTGACGGCGACGGTGCGCTCGTGACCCGTCCCTTCACCGTCACCGTGACCGGCGCGGATGACGCGCCGGTGCTGGGCACCGTCACCAATGCCACGATTGCCGAAGTCGATCAGAGCAGCAGCACGACCGACACCGGCCTGAGCGGAACGCTCAGTGCTTCGGATGTGGATGTCGAGACGCTCACTTACGGCATCTCAGGCGGCACCGTCTCCGGTACGACCGTGACCCTGGTCGGCAGCTACGGCACGCTGACGCTCAACACCGCGACCGGTGCCTACAGCTACGCGAAGAACTCGTCCGCCATCGAAGCACTCGACAGTGGCGAGACCGGCACGGATGCCTTCACCTTCACCGTCAGTGACGGCGATGGTGCACTCGTGACCCGTCCCTTCACCGTGACCGTGACCGGGGCGGACGACGCGCCGGTGCTGGGCAGCGTCACCAATGCAACGATTGCCGAAGTGGATCAGAGCAGCAGCACGACCGACACCGGCCTGACCGGCACATTGTCCGGCAGTGACGTCGACGTGGAGACGCTCAC
>NZ_JBDIVF010000001.1:2718-28266 GCF_039631355.1 Uliginosibacterium paludis
GACGCGCCGGTGCTGGGCACCGTCACCAATGCCACGATTGCCGAAGTCGATCAGAGCAGCAGCACGACCGACACCGGTCTGACCGGCACCTTGTCCGGCAGCGATGTCGACGTGGAAACGCTGACCTACGGCATCTCCGGCGGCACGGTGTCCGGCACCACGGTCACCCTGGTCGGTACCTACGGCACGCTCACGCTCAACACCGCGACCGGCGTCTACAGCTACGCGAAGAACTCGTCCGCCATCGAAGCACTCGACAGCGGCGAAACGGGCACCGACGCCTTCACCTTCACCGTCAGTGACGGCGATGGCGCGCTCGTGACCCGTCCCTTCACCGTCACCGTCACCGGCGCGGATGACGCGCCAGTGCTTGCGGCGGTTACCAATGCCACCATCAAGGAAGTCGATCAGAGCAGCAGCACGACCGACACCGGCCTGAGCGGTACCTTGTCCGGCAGCGATGTCGACGTGGAGACGCTCACTTATGGCATCTCCGGCGGCACGGTCTCCGGCACCACGGTCACCCTGGTCGGCAGCTACGGCACGCTCACGCTCAACACCGCGACCGGTTCCTACAGCTACGCGAAGAACTCGTCTGCCATCGAAGCACTCGACAGCGGCGAGACCGGCACAGATGCCTTCACCTTCACCGTCAGTGACGGCGACGGTGCGCTCGTGACCCGCCCCTTCACCGTCACCGTGACCGGCGCGGATGACGCGCCAGTGCTTGCGGCGGTTACCAATGCCACCATCAAGGAAGTCGATCAGAGCAGCAGCACGACCGACACCGGCCTGAGCGGTACCTTGTCCGGCAGCGATGTCGACGTGAAGACGCTCACTTATGGCATCTCCGGCGGCACGGTGTCCGGCACCACGGTCACCTTGGTCGGCAGCTACGGCACGCTCACGCTCAACACCGCGACCGGTGCCTACAGCTACGCCAAGAACTCGTCTGCCATCGAAGCACTCGACAGTGGCGAGACCGGCACGGATGCCTTCACCTTCACCGTCAGTGACGGCGACGGTGCGCTCGTGACCCGCCCCTTCACCGTCACCGTGACCGGGGCGGATGACGCGCCGGTGCTCTCGGCGGTGACCAACGCCACCATCAAGGAAATCGCCCAGAGCAACAGCACGACCGACACCGGCCTGACCGGTACCTTGTCCGCCACAGACGTCGATGTGGAAACCCTGACCTACGGCATCTCAGGCGGCACGGTGTCTGGCACCACGGTCACGAAGACCGGTACATACGGCACGCTCACGCTGAACACCACGACCGGCGCTTATACCTACACCAAGAACACCTCGGCCATCGAAGCACTGGACGGCACGCAAAGCGGCGTCGACAGCTTCACCTTCACGGTAACGGATGGTGACGGCGCCCTGGTCACGCAAAGCTACAGCGTAACGGTAACCGGTGGGGACGACGCGCCGGTCAACACCATGCCGGCGTCTTACACGACGAAGGAAGACACCTCGCTTGCCCTGACAGGTCTGTCGGTCAGCGATGTCGATGCCGGCAGCGCAACGATCACGGTCACCCTCGTGGTCAACAACGGCGTCCTGAGTATCAGCGGAGGCAATGCCAGTATCTCGGGCAGCGGCAGCAATGTGGTCACGCTCACTGGCACGGTTGCTCAGATCAACTCCACGCTGGCAGCAAGCGTCACTTACCAGCCGGATGGCAACTACAACGGCACGGACAAGCTCACGATGACGAGCAGCGACGGCCGCAACTCTGGCAGCAGCACAACGCTCAGTGACAGTGACAGCATCGCGATCACGGTCACGCCGGTGAACGATGCACCGGTGAATACGCTGCCGACCTCGTGGAGTACGACCGAAGACACCTCAGTCAAGCTGAGCGGTCTGTCGGTGACTGACGTGGATGCAGCCTCCGGCCCCATGAGCATCACGCTCAGCGTGACAAGTGGCTCGATCGCTGCGAGCTCGACGTCTGCGGTCAGCGTCAGCGGCAGTGGCAGCAGCACCGTCACGCTGACCGGCACCCTGGCCAGCCTGAACGCCTATCTCGCAGCGAGCAGCACCGTGCCGGTCTATACCCCGGCCAGCAACGCGACGGCTGACGTAACGCTGACCATGACCACCAATGACAATGGCAACACGGGTGGTACGGCATTGACGGACACCGACACCCGCACCATCACGATCACGCCGGTCAATGATGCGGCAATGCTGACGGCGGACAGCGCGACCACCAATGAAGACACGACCGTCAGCGGCAATGTGCTGAGCAACGACACCGATGTGGACAGCACGCTCACTGTTGGCAGCTTTACCTGGAACGGCACGACCTATTCAGCCGGCGCAACGGCCACGATCAGTGGCGTAGGCAGCCTCAGGATCGGCAGCAACGGTGCTTACACCTTCACACCGGCGAGCAACTACAACGGCTCCGTTCCAACAGCCACCTATTCGGTACTGGAAGACGGCTCTGCGTCGGCCTCCTCCACGCTTTCGCTCGGCATCACGCCGGTGAACGACGCGCCGGTGAACACGGTCAAGACCTTCTCGACCTCGGCACCGACCACGGGCATGACCTACATCTCACTGGGGGGCATGTCTGTCACCGACGTGGATGCGGGCTCCTCGACCATCACGGTGACCTTCAAGATCAGCTCGACCTATGGAACCCTTGCCGCAACAGGCTCGACAAGCTACGGCGTCACTTCCAGCACATCGACGACCAGCGGAGTACAGACGCTGACACTGACTGGCACCCTCACCGCCATCAACACCTATCTGGCGCTGACGACCGGCACGAGCTCAACCGGTAACGGCTTGAGTTTCAGCACCACGTCAGGCAGCACGACCGGCACCGCAGATCTGACCATGACCAGCAGTGATGGCTCGCTGACCGACACTGATGTCACGACGATCACGATTGCCGAAACGTCGACCACCGGCAATGCCGACCCGGACACCGGCACGCTCACCGAGGACGCGACGAGCGCGCTGACCGGCAATGTGCTCACAAATGACCAGGGCGGCACGAAATCGGTCTCACTGGTGAGCTTCGAAGGGGTGACGCAAACCGTCGGTACGGCTTTCAGCACCAACTACGGCACGCTCACGATCACCTCGACCGGCGCCTACACCTACACCGTGAACAATTCGGCAGTGCAATACCTGGCCGCGGGCCAGAGCATTACCGAAACCGTTGTCTATCGCGAGACCTACAACGGTGGCACAGACACCTCCACCCTCACCATCACCATCACGGGCGCCAACGATGCGCCGGTAATCAGTGCGACCAGCGTCGCGGTGACCGGCACCGAAGACACGTCCTATGTGTTCTCCTGGTCGCAGTTCGGCATCACGGATGTCGATACGTCGAACACGCTCTATGTGCAGGTCACGACACTGCCCAGCGACGGCACGCTGCAGTACTACAACGGAAGCGCCTGGGTCTCGGTCACGGCCGGCCAGAACATCTCGAAGAGCGACATCGACTCCGGCTACTTCCGCTTCGTGCCCGACAGCAACGAGTCGGGGGCCGACATCTACGGCACCTCAGGCACCGGCAACATGAAGAACGATTACGCGTCCTTCACCTTCAAGGGCTACGACGGCACGACGACCAGCAGCGCGACCGGCACCGTCACCATCGACATCACCCCGGTTGCCGACGATGCCAAGCTCACCGTGGGCGGCGTATCCGTCATCGATGGCTCCACGCTGATCGTTACACCGCCGGACAGCAATGGTTTGACCGTGCGGCAGTACACGAGCATCGGCAACATCTCCACTACCACGGTGGACACGCTTGCCGAAGTGCAGAGCCTGCTGACCCTGCTCGACGCAAACACGGCGAGCTCGACCACGATCTCCACCACGCCGCAGAACTACACCGCCAACACCAACAGCGATCCGAGCGGCATCCCCACCGACGGCGCGACACGGATCACCGGTCTCATCTACCTGGAGGCGGGTCACACCTACACCTTCAGCTCCTACATGGATGACACCGCGCTGCTGGTGGTGGGGGGCACGGTGCTGATGGCCAAGCAATACAACAGCTGGGGCAACATCACCGCGACCAGCTACACCGTCACCGTCAGCGGTTATTACACCATCGACTGGGCGGTCTACAACGGCAACAGCATTGGCGCCTTCAAGCCCTACCTGTCGGTAGACGGCGGCACGGCCAAGGAGCTCACCAGCAGCAACTTCCTCATCTACAGCTCGCTCGCAGCCGTTGAGGCGGCAGGTGGCGTACATGACGCCGTCGTAGGCACATCGACCGCCGGCTACTATCCGGTCAGCAACAGCGGCGTTGAAGACACGGCCATCTCGATCTCGCCGATCACGATCTCGCTCTCAGACAGTGATGGTTCGGAATCCCTCGTCAGCCTGCTCGCCACCGACCTGCTCGTTGGCACCGTGCTGACCGACGGCACCAACACCTTCACCGCCACCAGTGGCAGCACCTCGGTCAACATCACCAGCTGGAACCTCAGCACGCTCAAGATCACGCCGCCGGTCAACTTCTACGGCAACTACAGTCTTGATCTGACGCTGACCAGCAAGGAAAACGCCACCGGCGAGCTGGCCACCAACTCCACCACGCTGACCATCCCGGTCGCCAACGTTCAGGACGCGCCGGTCTCGGCTAACGACACCGCCAGCGTGGTCGAAGATTCCGGCAGCTATGTGGTGAGCGGCAATGTCATGAGCAATGACAGCGACCCGGACGGCGACGCCATCACCGTCACGGCGGTCAACCGGCAGTCAGCCCTGCTCGGCACGGATGTTGCCGGCCTGTATGGCTACTTCCACATCAACGCGGATGGCAGCTACACCTACACGCTGACCAATGACAACGCCCAGGTCAATGCGCTCAACAGCAGTCAGACCCTGACCGACACGGTGAGCTACACCATCGCGGATGCGAACGGCGGAACGAGTACCAGCACGCTCACGGTCACCATCGTGGGCACTGCCGACACCTACGCGACCTCGAACTCGATCACCGGCACACTCGGCGATGACAGCCTCACCGGCACCAGCTCGGCAGACCTGATTCAGAGCCTGGCAGGCAGCGACTATGTCGAAGCGGGCGCCGGCAACGATGTGGTCCAGACCGGTGACAGCGGCCACAGCGCCACGCAGGCCGAACTCCTCGCCTCCAGCTTCATCACCACGGCTGACGCAAGCATGACGGACAGCGCGGGTCTGCTGACCGTCGCAGACAGCACCAACAAGGGCTACGGGGATCTCGTCAATGGCGGCGACGGCAATGACGCCATCATGGCAAGCGGCAGCGGCAGCCATCTGCTCTATGGCGGCGCAGGCAATGACTATCTGCTGGGCGGATCGGGCAGTGACGCCTTGCGCGGAGGTGCCGGAAACGACCGCATCGAAGGCGGCGCGGGAAGCGACGTACTGCGAGGCGACCTCGGGGCAGACGTCTTTGCCTGGTCGCTCAACGACCACGCCAGCACCGCAGGAACCACCGCAGCCGTCGCCGGAAACATCTATGGCGTGGCAGCGGGCATCCAGCTCTCAGGCACCACCGACATCGTCACCGACTTCAGCAAGGCAGATGGCGATGCCCTGGATCTGCGCGACCTGCTCAGCGGTGAAAGCCACCTGGGCCTCGACACCGGAAACCTCAACAACTACCTGCACTTCGAAACCACGACGAGCAATGGCGTCACCAGTACGGTCGTCCACGTCAGCACGACCGGCGGCTTCACCAATGGCGTTTACGACGCCAGCAAGGAGAACCAGACCATCGTGCTGCAGAACGTGAACCTGCTCACCGACGGCACCTCGAGCCTGCTCAACGACAACGCGGTAATCCAGGACATGCTGAACAACAAGCGCCTGATCGTCGACTGAGCGCGACGCGCTTCACGCTCCGAAGCCCGGCCCGTGCCGGGCTTTTTTTCATTGCCTGCTGTCAGCGCGGGACGTGTCGGGCAGGCCCGGACCCGAGCGAGTCTGGTCCGCATCGGGCCGATGACAACGGCGTTCTCCGGGTAATCCCTGAGCTGCATTGCAACAATGCAATCAAGCACTTAACCAGGATCAAAGAAGCCCTTCATCCCCTGTTCTCCAGGCACTTTCAGGCCTAGGCTGCAGGCAGGAACCCATCAGACCGCTTCTGGAGGAGACATGATCATGAACGGCGACAAACACGGCGTTTCCCGCACGCACAGCCTGGCAGCCAGCTGGTCCGGCTTCTGCCACAACCCGCATGTCCAGACCGAGTTCGCGGCCCTGATCCTTGCGCTCTTCGCCTTCGCCGGCGCCCTGATCGGCCTGCACATCACACCGATCGTCTGCGCCGCTCTGGCGGTGATTCTCGTCTGCGGCGATTTCGTCGACTGGCTGATCAGCCGCCGCGGGCACTGAGCGGCATCACGGCGTCCATCTGACGCCTTTTCCTGCGCGACAGTCATGTCATGGTGGCTGCCGCGCAGCTCTGCGTCCCCTTTCAGCATCGCCTGCCCTGAGCGATCCCGTACAATCCCGGCATGCCCACTGCCGGACCGATCGCCATGAACCAGGATGCGCTCGAAACCCTCAGGCTCCATCGCAACGCCCCCGTTCCCCCACGCAATCCCTGGCCGCACCGGCTGCTGATCGGCGTCGCGGCACTGGCCCTGGCAGGCGGCGTGATCTTCATCCAGGCCCGCAAACCGCTTGAAGTGGAAACCGCCCGGGTGACCACCGCCTGGCCCTCGCAAGGTCTGACGCTCCTGAATGCCACCGGCTATGTGGTGGCCGACACCAAAGCCTCGGTCGCCTCCAAGGGCACAGGGCGCATCGAATGGCTCGGCGTGCGCGAAGGCAGCATGGTGAAGGCCGGCGAAGTCATCGCCCGCATGGAAAATGCAGACATCCGGGCCCAGCTGGCACAGCGCGAGGCCAGCATCGAATCGGCGCGGGCGGCGCTCGCGCAGGCCGAAGCGGAGCACATCGATGCCGACTTCAACTTCAAGCGTCAGCAGGATCTCAAGGCTCAGGGCTTTGTCGCCCAATCGGCAGTGGACGCTGCCCAGAACCGCGCCCGCCAGGCCCTCGCGGCCGTGGCTGCACAGCGGGCTGCCATCCGTGCCGCCGAAGCAGCGGCCGCTGAAGTCCGTGTGGCGCTGGACAACACCGTCATCCGCGCGCCTTTCGCAGGCGTGGTGCTGACCAAGCAGGCAGACGTCGGCGATGTGGTGACACCGCTGTCGGCCAGCACCAATTCGAAGGCCGCCGTCGTGACCATGGCCGATCTGTCGACGCTCGAGATCGAAGCCGACGTGTCGGAAACCTCGCTCGCCAGGGCCCGCGTCGACCAGCCGGTGGAGATCCAGCTCGACGCCCTGCCCGGCCTGCGACTCGCCGGCCATGTCTCGCGCATCGTGCCGACGGTCGACCGCTCTCGTGCAACCGTCAAGTTCAAGATCCGCTTCGATGAAAAGGATGCCCGCGTCCTGCCGGACATGAGTGCGCGCGTGGCCTTTCTCGAGCGCGTCCTCAAGCCTGAAGAGCGCACGCCCCGCCTCGCCGTGAATCCCGCCGCCCTCGTCGAGGGCCGCGCTTTCGTCCTCTCCGGCGATCTGGCTGAAGCACGCCAGGTCAGCACGGGCAAGCCGCTGGGCGAGCTGATCGAAATCCGGAGCGGACTCAAGGCCGACGAGCTCGTGATCCTGAAACCTCCGGCACGACTGGAAACCGGCAGCCGGGTAGTGGAGAAGAAGTCGTGAGCGGGTCCGCAGCGCCAGCCCCCCTGATCCGTATCGAGCATGTGTCGAAACACTATCTGCGGGGCGGCGAGGCGGTACCGGTGCTGGCCGACGTCCATTTCGACATCGCACGCGGTGAATACCTCGCGCTCATGGGGCCGTCAGGCTCGGGCAAATCCACGCTGCTGAACCTGATTGCCGGGCTGGACCAGCCCAGCAGCGGCCGCATCGTGGTCGATGACACTGACATTGCGGGTATGAATGAGCGCAGCCTGGCGGACTGGCGCGCCGCAAACATCGGCTTCATCTTCCAGTTCTACAACCTCATGCCGGTGCTGAGCGCGCTGGAAAACGTCGAGCTACCGCTGCAACTCACCCGTCTGAGCGCACGCGAACGCCGCGAACGCGCGCTCACCGCCCTGTCTCTGGTCGGTCTGGCGGACCGGGTAAAACACACCCCCCGTGAGCTCTCCGGCGGCCAACTCCAGCGTGTCGCGATTGCCCGCGCCATAGTCAGCGATCCGACCCTCATCGTGGCCGACGAACCCACCGGGGACCTGGACCGGAAATCGGCAGAGGAAGTCCTGGCACTGCTCCTGCGCCTGAACCAGTCGCTCGGCAAGACCATCATCATGGTCACCCATGATCAGCATGCCGCCCAGGCCGCACGGGCTGTCCGCCATCTCGACAAGGGAGAGCTGTCCGCCCTGGTCGAAAACCGCGCCTGAGCCCTTGCCATGCTCGCCCTGATCCTCCGCTTCGCCCTGCGCAACCCGCTCCGGCACCGCTTGCGCAGCCTGCTCACGCTGGCCGGGCTCACCATCGCGATCCTCGCCTTCGGTCTGCTTGGCACGGTGGTTTCCGCCTGGTATGCCGGCGCAAACGCAGCCTCCGACAAGCGACTTGTCACCCGCAATGCCATTTCACTGACCTTCCCGATGCCGCTCGCGTATGCCGAACGCATCCGCGCAATCGAAGGCGTGACAGACGTTTCCTGGGAAAACTGGTTCGGTGGCGTCTACAAGGAGCCTTCGAATTTCTTCCCGCAGATGGCGGTCGAGCCGACGAGCTTCTTCCGCCTGGTACCCGAGTTCCGCGTCAAACCCGAAGAGATGCAGAATTTTCTGCGCGAACGGCGCGGTGCCATTGCCGGCCGCAAGCTCGCCGCGCGCTTCGGCTGGAAGATCGGGGACCTGATCCCGATCAAGGGCACCATTTTCGCGGGCGACTACGAATTCATCCTCTGCGGCATCTATGAAGGCGCACGCAGCAGCACCGATGAAGGCCAGTTCTTCCTGCGCTGGGACTACCTCAACGAGCGCACCCGGCAGCTCTTTCCCGGCCGGAGCGACAGCGTGGGCATCTACCTGATCGGCATTGCCGACGCACGCGACGCCGCCGTCGTGGCCCAGCGTGTTGACCGCAGCTTCGCCAACTCGCTCGCCGAAACGCTGACCGAGACCGAAAAGGCCTTCCAGCTCTCCTTCGTGGCGATGACCGGCACCATCGTCAATGCCATCCGCATCGTGTCCTGGGTCATCATCCTCATCATCATGGCGGTCATGGCCAACACGATGGCCATGGCCGCCCGCGAGCGCACCGCCGAATACGCCACGCTCAAGGCACTCGGTTTCAGGCCCGGCACCGTCGCAGCACTCGTTTATGCCGAGTCCTTCGCGCTGTGCGCCGCAGCCGCCACGGCCGGCATCCTGCTGACCGGCCCAGCAGCACGCGCAATCGGCAGCCGGCTGGACAACCTCTTTCCGGTATTCCAGGTAGCGCCCGAAACAATCCTCATGCAGATAGCGGCGGCGGCGCTGATTGCCTGCGTCGCCGCCGCCCTGCCGGCCCGCCAGGCCATGCGGGTGAAGATCGTCGAAGGTCTGAGGCAGGCCGGCTGATGAAACGGATTCCGCTCCACTACATCTGGCGCAATCTCGCCAGTCGCCGGCTCACCACTGCGCTCACCGCAGGCGGCATGGCGCTGGTGGTATTCGTCTTCACGGCCGTCCTGATGCTCGATGCCGGACTGCGCGCCACGATGGTTTCCACCGGCTCACCCGACAATGTGCTGGTCATCCGTTCGGGCTCAGGCACGGAGATCCAGAGCAGCATCGACGCCGATCAGCTCGGCGTGCTCGAAAGCCTGCCTCATGTGGCGCTCGGCGCAGACGGTCAGCTGATGGCCGCACGCGAATGCGTGGTGCTGTACTCGCTCGTCAAGAAGCAGACCGGCGTACCGACCAATGTCACCATTCGCGGCAGCACGCAGACCGGTCTCGCCCTGAGGCCGCAGGTCCAGCTTGTTGCCGGTCGCATGTTCCGCCCGGGGGCGAACGAAATCATCGTCGGAGCCAGTCTGGCCAAAAGCTTTGCCGGCGTGGAAGTCGGTCAGACGCTCGCCTTCGCCCGGCGCGAATGGCAGATCGTGGGCGTCTTTGACGCAGGCCAGACCGCCTTCAACAGCGAGATGTGGGGAGATGTGGAGCAACTGCGCCAGGCCTTCCGGCGCAGCCTGCATTCTTCGCTGATCTTCAGACTGGATGACATTCGCAACTTCGACGCCGTGAAAACGCTGATCGCCTCGGACCGGCGCCTGACCGTGGAGATCAAGCCCGAAACGCAGTTCTATGCCGACCAGTCGAAGGTGCTGGCCGGATTCATCAGCATCCTCGGGCTCACGCTATCGGTCATTTTCTCGGCAGGTGCCATCATCGGCGCGATGATCACCATGTATGCAGCGGTGGCCAACCGCACGGCCGAGATCGGCACGCTGCGCGCCATCGGATTCTCGCGCGGCAACATCCTGGTCGCCTTCCTGCTCGAGAGCCTGCTGCTCTCGCTGCTGGGCGGCCTCACCGGGCTGGCAGCCGCATCGCTGCTGCAATCGCTGTCGGTCTCCACCATGAACTGGCAGACCTTCTCCGAGCTGGCCTTCGCCTTCCGGCTGACGCCGGGCATTGCGCTCTCCGCACTGCTCTTCTCGCTGGCGATGGGCCTGATCGGTGGCGTGTTGCCGGCCTGGCGCGCAGCACGCCTGAATATCGTCAGCTCGCTTCGATCCGCCTGATCGCTAGGCCGTAATGGAGAGACCGCCCTGATCCCGGTGTCGCGGCGCCTCGGCCTGCTGACCATAGGCCTGCATGAGTTGCATCAGGCGGGCAAGGAACGCCTCTTCGTCGCGACTGCTCGTCGTCCCGCTACTGCCGCTGCTGCCGGTACTCGCTGCAACAGTGCCCGTCGCGCTCGCGCTGCTGTTCGACTGGTCGTAGGCCATGGCCTCCCGGAAACTGACCTTGCCATCACCATCGGCGTCCGCCTGATCGAAGTTGGCCACGATGCTGCTGATGAGGCTTGCGCGCTTGCTGTCCGAGCTGCCGATTTCCTCGAGCTGGCTGCTGAGTTCATCCTTGCTGAAGCCGGCATCGTTTTGCGGCGGTGGCGGCGGCATCATGCCCGAGCCAGCCATGGCCATGCTCATGCGCATGTCATTGAACTGGGCATCGAGACTGTCGGCAACGCTCTGCATCGAACTCGTGAGTTCGCTCTGCGTGACCTTGCCGTCTCCGTCCCCGTCCAGCATCGCGAAGACTTCATCGGGCTTGCTCTGCTGGTCCTGGATAGTCTCAAAGGCGGATTTGAGGTCCGACAGTTCGAAATACCCCTGCTTTTTCGTGTCCAGCTTCGCGAACAGCGAACTGGCCATCGAGCTGACCTGACTGATGTTCATTGCCATGATGCACTCCTTGCATGACCGATCGGATGCCCGTCGCCGCCTGAGCGCTGCGGGCCACGGCCTTTCCTTGGCAAGGAACCGGCCAGAAGGGATCCGCAAACTACGCAAATCACCGCAAACCAGTTAAAAAACAATCAAGAATTCATGCTTTCGGCATGTTCTGAGCTCTCCGGCAAGCGGCCCCGGCAAACATCCTGCAGGCCGCCGGCAATCCCTGCCGCGCCCCTGCCGGTTCGAATTCCGCGGCAGCGCTGGCCTTCCGGCACTTGCGGCAGAGCGCAGCGGCAAGATCTGCCAGTTTTCGCATCGCAGCCGGATAAAACGTCCGCGACAGACGAAAAAAAACCACCTGATACAGGATCAGGTGGCTCAAGACAGTCCCGGGGAGCCTGTGCCGGGAGGTGGCAACAGACGGGACAGTCCAACGCTCAGCTATTCGGTTCAGCGGCGCTCGCGCGGGCCTTCCTCACCCCGCGGTCCTGCCATCGGCAGACCGCCACGCTTGCCACCCTCGGGGCCGGCACGATGCTCGGCCAGTTGTTTCTTCTGTTCTTCGCTCAGCATCGTCAGAAACTCATGCTCGGCCTGAGCGCGCAGCAGGGCGAGTTCGGCATGCGCCCGGGATGCGCTCTGCGCGAGGTCCCTGGCTTTTGCCGGCGTGTAGTCCGGCGTGCCGACCAGTGCCCGGAGGGCTTCGGTCGCCTTGCGGGCAGCCTTCTGCTGGGCATAGATGGCGGGCGCCTGCTGGTGATGCAGCTGGAAGAGCTTGTCCTGCTGCGCTTCGCTCAGTTCGATGCCGGGCAGGCCGGGCAGGCCACCCATCGGCGCGCCCATCAACGGCATGCCGCCGCGCGGCATTTCATGCATGGGCAGCGCGCCCGGCGCCGGCCCTTCTTCAGGCGCTGCCTGGGCGAGTGGAGCGGCCGCGATCAGGGCAGCCAGGAGCAGAGAGTGGATTCGGGGGGCAGACATCAGGATCTCCTTTGAAATATCGGAAAACGGAGCACCCGAAGATCGATGCGGGGTGTCTCAGAGTGAGACGGATTGTGTGCCGTCGCTCTGTAAAACCCTTTCAACCACTCGCAAAACAGCACAAAAGCGTTTCAGCTGCGCGCTCAGGGAAACGACTTGCCGCTTCGTAAAAAACTTAAAAAAAACACGGAGATGCATCGGCTTCGCTGCTGCGCGTGGCTATCATCAGCTCACGCTCTACAGGAAATGGCACAGATGACTCGAGTACTACTGGTCGACGACGACGTCGAACTCGTCGCGATGATGAGGGAATACCTGCAACAGGAAGGCTTCACCGTGGAAACCGCACATGACGGCGAACAGGGTCTGAGCCGCGCGCTGGGCGGGGAGTTCTCGATCGCGGTGCTCGACATCATGCTGCCGCGCCTGTCAGGCATCGAAGTCCTCAATCGCATCCGCAAGCAGAGCAAGATGCCGGTGCTGATGCTCACCGCAAAAGGCGACGACATCGACCGCATCGTCGGGCTCGAACAGGGCGCAGACGACTATGTGCCGAAGCCCTGCACGGCACGCGAGATTACCGCCCGCATCCGCGCGATCCTGCGCCGTACCACCACCGGTTCGGCCCCGCAGGACGAAAGCCTGCCGGTCGTGGCCGGCATGCTCACGATGTGGCCGGATCAGCGCCGCGCACAGTGGCGCGACATGCCGCTGGAACTCACCAGCACCGAATTCAATCTGCTCGAAGTGCTGGCCCGCCACACCGGGCGCACGGTGAGCAAGCAGGAACTCTCCGAGCAGGGGCTCGGCCGTCCGCTGCAGAAGTTCGATCGCAGCATCGAAGTTCACCTCTCCAAGATCCGCGAAAAACTGGGGCTGCTGGACGACGGGCGCTCAGTCATCCAGACCATTTTCCGTCAGGGCTACCAGTTCATCCGGAGCTGATGTGGGTCGTCTGTTCTGGAAGCTGTTCCTCGCGATTTTCCTGACTCAGCTTGTCACCGCCTGGGGCGTCGGCGTCCTGTTCTGGATCAGCCGGCCGGTCTCGAACCCGACGTTCGAGGATCGCGAAGGGCCGCGCCCTTTCTTTCCCGCGCCGCCGCCACGGGATTTTCAGTCGGACCGCCCTCCTCCCGGAGAGTTTCGCGGCCCGCAGCCGCCTTTTGCTTCGGCCCCCGGCCCCCGGCCTGACGGTTCACGTCCGAACAATGACGAGTTCCGGCCGAATTTCTTCCCCGGTCCCCGGCACCGCAGCTTCCCCTGGCAGCCGGTCACGGTGGGTTTCATCGTGAGCCTGCTGTTTGCAGCGGGTCTGGCGCGCCACCTCTCCCGCCCCATTGTCGGATTGCGCAAGGCTTTCGGCGAGCTCGCCAGTGGGCGCTTCGAGCATCAGGCGAGCAGAGGTCGTCGCGTGTGGCCCGATGAACTGTCGGATCTCGCCATCGACTTCGACCGCACCGCAGGACAGGTCAAGATGCTCATCCAGAACCAGCGCCGATTGCTGCACGACGTGTCGCATGAAGTCCGCTCACCCCTGGCACGCATGCAGCTCGCCATCGATCTGGCCCGCCAGCAGCCTGACAAGACGGGAGAAACAATGGCCAGGCTCGAGCGCGAGTCGGCCCGCATCAATCGCCTGGTTGAGGAGTTGCTGACGCTCTCGCGCCTGGAAGCCGGCGCCTGCGGTGCATTGAACGAAGAGATCGACCTGCCCGGGATGCTCGCGGAAATCGTGGAGGATGCGCGATTCGAAGCGAGTGCTCGAGACTGCAAGGTCGCACTGCAAAGCATCGATCACATGAGCATCCAGGGCCATCCTGCCCTGCTCCAGCGCGCGATCGAAAACGTGATCCGCAATGCAATCCGGCATACGCCCGAACACAGCACCGTCTCGGTCAGCCTCGCTTCAGACACGCAGTACATCCGCCTCACGGTGGAAGACTGCGGGCCCGGCGTACCCGAAGACGCCCTGGAGCGCATCTTCGAACCCTTCGTCCGACTGCATCAGCCTGCCAGCCATGAGGGTTACGGTCTGGGGCTCGCGATCACCCGGCAAACCCTCGAGACCCACGGCGGGCAAGTTTCCGCCACCAATCGTCCGCAGGGCGGCCTGTGCATGACCCTGACCCTCCCACGGCCCTCGGCGTCCTGAGCCTCAGTCAAGCATCTCGAGTTCCAGCCTGAAACCCGAGCCCAGCAGGACTTCCGGCAGCGCCGCCTGCGTGACGGCCCGCGCGATGAATGCCTGCCATGCGTCAGCTAGCCGCCCTTCCGGCTCCAGCACCCGACTGGTTTCGAGCAGACCGCCGGGCCCGAACGCCAGCTCGATGCGCAGATGCCCGCCCGGCAGCGCCGGCCAGTCCGCTGGCATGGCTGCAAGCAGGGCGAGCCGGTAAGCGACCAGCCCCTCATCCGGACTCAGCGGCCGGAACGACTGCGCGTCGCCGGATGACTGCTCACCTGCCTGCGCTGGCTGCAGGGCTTCGACAGGGCGAGCGCGCACTTCCGGAACGAGCCGCTCCATCGGATTCACTTTCCTGGCGACAGGATCCGGCTGCCGGTCGACAGGCACGCGCGGAGAGACGGCTTGCGTCGCGACAGGCGTACCCGGACTGGCCTCTCGTTCCTGAGCGAGAAGCACGCCTCGCAGGCGGCTGACGCCCTCCGCCCGGCCCGCCTGCGGCAGGGAAACCGCGTCCAGCACCGCGAGGTGGATCAGGGCAGAAAACAGCAGCCAGCCCCATGACGGTCTCATCTGGGCCAGCCAGCGGGAAGGATTGATTATTCGGCGCAAGGCGACTAGCGTGTCGGCAATACTGGTGAAGCATAAAAATGGCATAAGCAGGACAGACTCTTCAGGAGAGTTCCCATGCGTCCGTCAGAGCGTCGTCTTCCCCCACCGGGGCCCGAACTCCAGATCGTGGCCAGCACGCCGCCAGCCCGGCGGCCGCTGATCCTCACGCTTGACACCCAGGGACAGCCGCACCGCTGGGTTACCTGGCAGCATGCCATCTTCTACTACTCACGCAACATGGTCGCCTGGGATGCGGGCGAAGCCTGCTTTACCTTTCATGGCGGCATTTCCCGCAAGACCGGACTGCGCTCGGTCATCACCGCAAACAGCATCATCGCCATCAAGGGTCGTGCGCTCTCCTCCCGTACCCTCAGGCAGATTCCGCCGCTGACCAATCGCGAGCTCTTCCACCGGGATCGTCACATCTGCGCCTATTGCGGACGCGAACATCTTCCCGTGCGCCTCACACGAGACCACATCAGGCCGGTTTCACACGGCGGCGCCGACACCTGGATGAATGTGGTGACGGCCTGCCGCAACTGCAACCAGCGCAAAGGCGCCAACACGCCCGAGCAAGCCAGCATGATGCTGCTCTACGCGCCCTATGTGCCGAACAAGGCGGAGTACCTGATCCTCTCGAACCGCAGCATCCTGGCAGACCAGATGGACTTTCTCGCCCATCACCTGCCCAGTCAGAGCAGGCTTCGCTAGGCGCCTGGAGAATCGGTAGACGCGGACGGAACAGCCCTTCCGCCTTTTTTCATGTCCGCCCCCCTGCATGCCGCGACGAGTCCGGATGCGGTCGTAAAGGAACTCGTCAAGGGAACCCGTTCGCGGAAGTCTGGCGGAAGAGCTCCGGCCAAAACCTGAAAATGAAAACCGGGCCTGCAGCCCGGTCAGCGCGGAGCGTCTGCCCCGCGATATCTGGCCCTGTCGGCGACAGGGCGTCGGTCGCTCAGTCCTCGGTTTCGTAGAGTCGTCCGGCACCGAACTGGGAGCTTTCGATATGAGCCTCGTCAAGATAGGCCTGACGTTCGAGATCGGCTTCGGAAGCCTGGATGTCAGCCTGATCGTGGGCGTGTACTGAATGGGTCATGATCCTCTCCTGATTGGGTTGCCGGGGCTCATCAACAGGTGGCAGCCGATGCGGCCGCGCATGTCGTTTTGTCATTGAAGTATGCTGCGTTGCAACAAGCAAGAAAGTTATCCGGATTTTCCCTGAGGTCTGAAGAACCACGTCACGGTCACAATGAAAAGGCCGCTTTCGCGGCCTTTTCATGTCTTCAGGTGAAAGCAGCTCAGCGGCTCATGTCCAGCATCAGCTGGTTCATGCGCTTGATGAAGCTCGCCGGGTCATCCAGCGTGCCACCTTCAGCCAGCAAGGCCTGGTCAAAGAGCACAGCCGCCCAGTCATCGAAGCGCGCGTCTTCACTCTTCAGACGCACCACCACCGGATGCTCCGGATTGATTTCGAGAATCGGCGCCGTGGTCGGCACATTCTGACCGGCCGACTTCAGAAGCCGGGCCAGATTTGCGCCCATCTCGTTCTCATCGACGACCAGACAGGCCGGGCTGTCGGTCAGGCGATGCGTGACGCGCACCTCCTTCACCCGCTCGCCGAGGCTGCCCTTGACCTTCTCCAGCAAGGGCTTGAACGCCTCGGCCTGCTCAGCCACCTTCTTCTTCTCTTCCTCGTCTTCCAGCTGGCCCAGATCCAGGTCGCCCTTGGCCACGGAAACGATCTGCTTGCCCTCAAACTCGCTCAGATAGGAAATGGCCCACTCGTCGATGCGGTCAGACAGCAGCAGGACTTCGATGCCCTTCTTGCGGAAAACTTCGAGGTGCGGGCTGTTCTTCGCGGCATTGAAGCTGTCGGCAGTCACGTAGTAGATCTTGTCCTGACCTTCCTTCATGCGACCGATGTAATCCTTCAGCGAAACGCTCTCTTCGGCGCTGTCGAGCTGCGTGGAGGCAAAACGCATCAGGCCGGCCAGCTTGTCCTTGTTCGCCTGATCTTCACCCAGACCTTCCTTGAGCACGCGGCCGAACTCGGTCCAGAAACCCGCGTAATCTTCCTTGCGGTTTTCGGCCATGTCTTCCAGCAAACCCAGCACACGCTTCGCGCAACCGGCACGGATGGTGTCCACATCCTTGCTTTCCTGCAGGATTTCGCGGGAAACGTTGAGCGGCAGATCCGCCGAATCCACCACCCCGCGAACGAAGCGCAGGTAATGCGGCAGCAGTTTCTCTGCGTCGTCCATGATGAAGACGCGGCGCACATACAGCTTCAGACCGTGGCGCGGCGTGCGATCCCACAGATCGAAGGGCGCGCGCTTGGGCACGTACAGCAGTTGCGTGTATTCATGACGGCCCTCCACACGTGCATGGGACCAGGCAATCGGATCCTCGAAGTCGTGCGACACATGCTTGTAGAACGCCTTGTAGTCGTCGTCCGAGATATCGTTCTTCGAACGCGTCCAGAGTGCATTGGCCTGATTGACGGTTTCCTCTTCGTCCGAGATGACGTTCTCCGCCTTCTCCTGGTTCCACTCTTCCTTCTGCATCAGGATAGGCTGGACGATATGGTCCGAATAGCGGCGGATGATGCTGCGAAGCTTCCAGCCGGAGAGCAGGTCCTCCTCACTCTCGCGCAGATGCAGGATGATGTCGGTGCCGCGCAGCGCTTTGGTGTATGGCTCGATGGAGTATTCGCCGGCTTCGTCACCGACCATCGAGCATTCCCACTTCACACCCGCGTCGGCAGCGTCCCCCGCGCGGCGCGTCAGCACGGTCACCTTGTCCGCCACGATGAAGGCCGAATAGAAGCCCACGCCGAACTGCCCGATCAGGTTGGCATCCTTCTGCTTGTCACCCGAGAGCTTGGCAAAGAACTCCTTGGTGCCCGACTTCGCAATCGTCCCGAGGTGGTTGATTGCCTCTTCACGGTTCATGCCGATCCCGTTGTCGGAGATCGTGATCGTGCGGGAAGGCTTGTCGAAACGGATGCGGATCTTCAGATCGGATTCGGACTCGTAGAGCGCTGCGTTGTCGAGCGCTTCGAAGCGGAGTTTGTCGCAGGCATCGGACGCGTTGGATACGAGCTCACGCAGAAAAATCTCGCGATTCGAGTAGAGCGAATGGATCATCAGGTGAAGCAGTTGCTTCACTTCGGTCTGAAAGCCACGCTTTTCGGCAGCGGATGTGGTCATGTTGTTCGTCCTCCAGAAGGGCTGATGTTTGACATCGGCTGATATGGAGACGGACCGCGGCATTTCAAGAGCCGAGATGCATGGCCCCGCACCGGGCACATGCGGCCGGTCAGCAGTAGCGGATCTCGATGATGTCGAGTTCGCGCATGCCGCCCGGGCTCGCGAAGCGCACCGTATCGCCCTCGCGTGCCTTCATCAGCGCTTTCGCCAAAGGCGAAATCCAGCTGATGAGCCCTTCGGTGGCATTTGCTTCATCCACGCCGACGATCTGGTAGGTGAACTCCTCACCATCCTGATCGCACACGCTCACGGTGGCGCCGAAAAACACCTGATCAAGATTTTCCTGCAACTCCGGATCGACCACCGTGGCCGACTCCAGACGCTTGATCAGGAAGCGGATACGCCGATCAATCTCGCGGAGCCGGCGCTTGCCATAGATGTAGTCACCGTTTTCCGAGCGGTCTCCGTTGGAGGCCGCCCAGGACACGACAGAAACGACCTCAGGCCGCTCGACGCGCACGAGCTGATCCAGCTCGGCTTTGAGTCGATTGAAACCACGCCGGGTGATGTAGTACTTGCTGCCTGCGGGAATGGATGCTTCGGGGGCGAGATCGTCGTCTTCGTCCTCGCCGTCCTCTTTGACAAATGCCTTGTTCATGGCGGGAAGGATGCCACAGCCTTCCCTTGCCGGAAAACCGCCGCACTACTGATAGATGGCAGGCTGGGTCAGGAGGGCGTCAAACCCGTCCAGGTTGAGATCGAAGTCGAGCTCTTCCTCTTCGTCGTCATGACGTTCCATGGCGTCCAGCAGTTCGCGCCGGAAACGGATGGCCGCCTCGCCCTCCAGGAATGCGCCGCGTGCCCGGCGCTTGTCGATAACTTCAATGGCCCCTACGGAGGGGTAGTCCACCACGTACAGCGCCGGATTGTTCAATACGATATTCATGCTGAACCTCCTGAAATGACGGACTTGCGGGGTTGGGATCAAGAGCGATCAGCTGCCCTTCCTTAGTGATATCGGTGCCGGAGCGCCTTTTCTCAAGTATCTTTTGGTGATCAATTGTTTCCCTGCCCCGGTGAAAAGCCTCTGAAAGCCTTGCAGCTCAAAGCCTTCGACGCAAAAAGGAAGGAATCCCCCGATGAGCAACATGTTCGAAAGCGCAACGAATCTTCACTTCCGGCTCGACAACCTGCGGGCGGAGCATCGCGAGCTCGATGAAGCCATCATGCGCCTGTGCTCAGACGGTACTGCAGACCGCCTGACACTCCAGAGGCTCAAGAAACGCAGGCTGCTGGTCAAGGACCGCATCGTCATCATCGAACGCACGATCGGCCCCGAGACACAGGCCTGACCCGCACCGATCCTTTCGCGACACCTCTAGGCCCGCCCGTTTGTCCTGTCGCGACGAACACCCCATAATGCCCCCCTCTGCCGCACGGAGCGATCAACCCAGGAATCGCGCTGGCGGCATCACCGCCGGGGGAGCGTGATGCATCTTGCACAGGAACTTGTTGCTGGCCAGCACCAGTTGGCCAGTTTGCCGGACATCTACTACAAGATCCGTGAGGCACTGAACAACCCGGACACCGGTGTTCCGGAACTGGCCAACCTGATTTCCATCGAACCCGCCCTCTCGGCGACCCTGCTCCAGATTGCCAACAGCGCCTTCTACGGTTTTCCACGCAAGATCGAAACCCTTTCCCGCGCGATCAGCCTGATCGGTTTTGACCAGGTCGGCGAGGTCGTGCTGGCTGGCACACTGGCCAGCGCATTTCAGGGAATCCGGCCGCAACGCATGGACATGCAACGCTTCTGGCGGGGCAGCATCCGGCGAGCCCTGCTCAATCGCCAGTTCGCACGCAACCTGGCCTTGCGCGACCCGGAGCGCAGCTTCATCACCGGCTTGCTGGCGGACATGGGGCATCTGGTGATGTACCGCGCAGTTCCCGATCTCATGGGAATCGTGCTCGAACTGCCCGCCAGCGGCATGGCGGATCTGGCCGACAAGGAGCGAAGCATCATCGGCTGTGACTTCTGCGAAGTCGGCGCAGCGCTCGCGGCGCGCTGGCATCTTCCTGCCAGCATCAGCATTCCGATTGGCGCCCAGCTCGATCCGGCCGAAGCGGGAGAAATGGCAGAAGATGCCGCCCGCCTGAGTCTCGCTGTGTCAGTCGCCGAAGTGCTCGCAAGCGGCGAAGCAGTGAGCGCTGGATGTCCGCTTGTGCATGAGGACGCCGCTACCCTGTCCGGCGTTGATCTGGCGTTGCTGCCGGTTTTTGCCGAGCATTGTGAAGAGCAGCTCGACTCGGTCATGCACTCGCTCGGTCTGCATCACTGAGCCCGGGCGGAAATCCCGCAGCATCGCTGCCATACTGAACGGAAAGCCGCTCCCTCCGGCCTTTTCGGCCCGCCTGCCCTTTTGAACAAACTCACTACATATAGTATTTCATTGCCGCACAAAAACTACATGTAGTAGCCTACGCGTCATTCACCGCAACAGACCTCCGTCAGCAGGCATCGCTGTCCGGGTCTGCATCCCACCTTCAAGAACCAGCCCGGGGAGTCATTAAAAAATGGATTCTGAAATCCGCGACGAAGTCATCTCAACCCTCGCCGAACAGGAAATCTCTGGCGAGATCCTGCTTGAGAAATACGCCAAGGGCGATGAAGCCTCCGTCACCGATGTGCGTCGCCGCGTTGCCCGGGCGCTGGCCTCCGTCGAAACCGAAGACAAGCGCGCCAAGTGGGAAGAGCGTTTCTATGAAGCCCAGGTCGCCGGCTTCATTCCGGGCGGCCGCATCAACTCCGCCGCCGGCACCTCGCTGGCCGCCACCCTGATCAACTGCTTCGTGCAGCCGGTGGGTGACTCCATCACCGAAGAAGTCGATGGCCGTCCCGGCATCTACACCGCCCTCTCGCACGCCGCTGAAACCATGCGTCGCGGCGGCGGCGTGGGTTACGACTTCTCCTCGATCCGCCCGGTGGGCGCCGCCGTGCGTGGCACCCAGAGCCGCGCCTCCGGCCCGGTCAGTTACATGCGCGTGTTCGACCGCTCGTGCGAAACCGTCGAATCCGCCGGTGCCCGCCGTGGCGCGCAGATGGGCGTGCTGCGCTGCGACCACCCGGACATCGAAGCCTTCATCCACGCCAAGGACGAAGGTGATCTGACCAACTTCAACATCTCGCTGGGCGTGAGTGATGCCTTCATGAGCGCCGTTGAAGCCGATGGCGACGTGGAACTGGTGCACAAGGCCGAGCCGGCCACCGACATCAAGGCCGCGGGCGCCTACCAGCGCGACGACGGCCTGTGGGTGTACCGCAAGGTGCGCGCCCGTGACCTGTGGGATCAGGTCATGCGCTCCACCTACGACCACGCCGAGCCGGGCATCCTGTTCCTTGATCGCATGAACAAGGACAACAACCTCAATTACTGCGAAACCATCGAGGCCACCAATCCCTGCGCCGAGCAGCCCCTGCCGCCCTATGGCTGTTGCTGCCTGGGCTCGATCAATCTGACCCGCTTCATCCGGCATGCCTTCACGCAAAAGGCCAGTTTTGACGAAGCCGCTTTCGGCAAGGTCGTGGCCACCTCGATCCGCATGCTCGACAACGTGCTCGACGCCACCCACTGGCCGCTCGAACAGCAGGCTCAGGAAGCCGCCAACAAGCGCCGTGTCGGTCTGGGCTTCACCGGTCTGGGCGACGCCCTGATCATGCTGGGCCTGCGTTACGACACCCAGGCCGCGCGCGACATGGCCACCCACATCAGCAAGGCCATGCGCGACTCCGCCTACCTCGCCTCGGTAGAGCTGGCCAAAGAGCGCGGCGCCTTCCCGCTCTTCAACGCCGACATGTATCTCTCCGGCGGCAACTTCGCCTCGCGTCTGCCGAATGAGGTGAAAGAGCAGGTGCGCAAGCACGGCATCCGCAACTCCCACCTGCTCTCGATCGCCCCCACCGGCACGATCTCGCTGGCCTTCGCGGATAACGCCTCCAACGGCATCGAGCCGCCCTTCTCCTGGACCTACACCCGCAAGAAGCGCATGGTCGATGGCACCCACAAGGAATACGCGGTCGAAGACTACGCCTGGCGCCTGTACAAGCATCTGGGCGGCAACACCGCCGAGCTGCCGGACTACTTCGTCACCGCGCTGGAGCTCTCCGCCGCCGCGCACAAGGACATGGTTGCCGCCGTCGCCCCGTATGTCGACACCGCCATATCCAAGACCGTGAATGTGCCGGAAGACTACCCCTACGCCGACTTCGAAGACCTCTACATGAGTGCCTGGAAAGCCGGCCTCAAGGGTCTGGCGACCTATCGCCCGAACAGCATTCTCGGCTCGGTGCTGTCGGTCGCCCCGAGCAGCCCGGCACCGGACGAAAAGAAGGCCCCGCACGACGTGCAGATGAGTGATGCCAACCGCCGCCTCACCATGCCCAGCCTGCCCGCTCCGGTGCTCTCCAGCCTGCGCTGGCCGGGCCGCCCGGAGATGCCGGATGGCAACCTCTCCTGGACCTACATGCTCAGCAGCCCGCAAGGCAGCTTCGCGATCTTCGTCGGCCAGGCCGAGAACGGCCGCCCCGGCCACAGCAAGCCCTTCGAAGTCTGGGTGAATGGCGCTGACCAGCCGCGCGGCCTTGGCGCTGTCGCCAAGACCCTGTCGATGGACATGCGCGCCAACGACCGCGCCTGGCTCAAGCTCAAGCTCGACATGCTCGCCCACACTGTCGGCGAAGCCTCCTTCGAGCTGCCCTTCCCGCCGCACGGCGAGCACAAGCGCGTGCCCGGCGTCGTCTCAGCTTTCGCCCAAATCATCCGCCACCGCTGCGAAGCCCTCGGCGCCTTTGAAGGCGAAGGCGAAACCCCGGTGAAGGACGCCGTGTTCTCGGTGGCCGAACCCAAGACCGGCGCCGACGGCACCCTCTCCTGGACGGTGGACATCCAGAACCCGGCCACCAATGAGGACTTCGTGCTGGGCCTGAAGGAAATCACCATGCCGGACGGCGTCACCCGCCCCTACTCCATGTGGCTCTCGGGCAACTACCCGCGCGCCCTGGATGGCCTCGCCCGCCTGCTCTCGCTGGACATGCGCGTGGTCGACCCGGCCTGGATCGGCATGAAGCTGAGGAAGCTCCTGAACTACCCGGAACCCCTGGGTGACTTCATGGCCTTCGTGCCCGGCACCCGCCGCCAGCAGAACTGGCCCAGCACCGTTGCCTATCTGGCCCGCCTGGTCATCCACCGCTACGCCATGCTCGGCGTGCTGGACGAAAACGGCTACCCGATGCGCGAAATGGGCATCCTCGAGACACCAAGGGAAAAGCAGGAAGCCCAGGTGATGCAGGGTCGTGCCTGCCCTGAATGCGGTAACCACACCATGATCAGGAAGGATGGCTGCGATTTCTGCACGGCCTGCGGGGCCGTCGGAACCTGCGGCTGAGCTCGGATCGGACAAACAAGGCGCCTGCGGGCGCCTTTTTTCTGCGCGCGTGCCTGCAGCGACAAATGACGGAAGAAAAGCAGCAACACACTTGCGGTAGATGACGGAAACGCGCACGGTGCTTGAGCCCCCCGCTCAGACAATGGAAGCTGTCGCTATTCAAGCGCCGACCCCGCATCACAATCGCGCAGGAATCCACGCCCGGATTGCGGCACTTTCCAAATCTCGAAGCAGCGCCTCGCATCCTCTGCGAGAGCAGAACAAAAGCGGGATCCACCTGCCCCGCCAGACAGGCTTGCCGCCCTCTCTCAGGTCACGAAACAAGGCCCAGCGACAAGGACACACCTTGCAACAGCATGGCTCCGCCCTCGCCTCTATGATGGATTCATCCCACTTCAGAGCGAGTACATCATGCTATCGAGACGCGAAATCGATCTTCTGGCCGAGTTCTATGAAACCCCGATGTTGTCTGAGGTTTCCAAAGACAACGTGCGCCGGGCTCTCAGCGAAGCTCACACAGCATCGGAAACTGCCGCCGTCATCGCGGAAGTTCGCCGCAGCCTGCACTACCTGCTCGAACGCCGACAATCCGACGATGTGGCCGTTCTGTCACGCGCAGCCTGATATTCAATTCAGCAAGTAATCCTTTTCGCCCGCACAAGGTCTCTGAGCGGACATCTGACATCAGTCATTCAAATGACATGATTCAATCATCAGATGCCGAATCAGGATAATCTGCTTCAATCATCCGATTTAAAACTTCAGTTTGCCTGACAAATATTGCTCGCCAATACTGTACTCATGGTTGTTCAATAAGCAATAACCCTGAACAGAGAGGATTCATCATGAGCAAGAAAATACAGAACGTGGTTCATATCGGGCGCAATATTCTGGGAGTTGTCGCCCTCGGCTCCGCAGCGCTTACGCCGATGATTCTCCAGGTAGCGCTGATCGCAAACGCTCACTGAGCGGGCGATCGGGTTTCGGGAGTCAGAAATAATGCCGCAGGTGGAGCGCTTGGCCCGCCTGCGGCATTATTCCGTCTGGAAAGGCGAAGCCCTTCCTGCAACGGAGCTTGATGGGTGAGGCTATCAACTGGAAACGCAACTGTTTCCAGCGATCGTGAAGCTGACGGTCGAAGATGTGCTGACGTCGTTGGCGGACAGCGTGAGTTTCAGCACCACCGTTCCGGCGCTGACAGGAGCGGTGAAGTACACCGTAGCGCCTGAACTTCCCACCAGTGTCACGGACGTTCCGCCGGTTTGCGTCCAGGCGTAGGTCAGATCGCTGGAGCTGACGTCACCGCTGTAACTCACGCTGGCCGTGGCGTAAGCCGCGGACGTGCAGTTCACCGTCTGCGAGGACTGCACGATGCTGTCGATCGATACGGAGTCCTCATCTTCCGTGGCAAGACCGCCCCCGCATGCAGCAAGCCCGAGCATGGCCAGGCTGGGCAGCAGGAAGTGCAGGCGCTTCAAGATCTGTCTGGCGAACAACATGGATGTTATTTCCTGTAATGAGCAGGAAATCATCCTAGCAAGCAGCCAAGCCAACCCGCGCAAGCAAACCCTAAACGGATTAAATCCGGCTCCAGGCCAGAGCCTCGGGCGCCCTGCCCGGGTTCTTGCTGAGTGATCAGACGCAACCCGAACCGAGGCAGGGAAAATGCGGGCATCGGGATGATTCAGC
>NZ_JBDIVF010000001.1:28294-60798 GCF_039631355.1 Uliginosibacterium paludis
CAACTTCCTCATTCACGCACCGGCCGGTGCGCGAGTTTCAGAACAGGCTGCGTGTCATTGACTGCAGATGACGGGCTTCTGCCTCGTTATTGCCTGCACCGAATTCAGTGCTGTTGAGCACGACTTCGGAAAGATAGCCCGCACGTTCCTGATCTTCAGCGCTCACAAAAGCCTTGCGGGAGGGTTCGAATTCAAACAAACCGAAGCTGGGTACCATTTGAAGCCTCTCTTTCTCTGTTCAATACGCACCTGGGCAGTGCTTGAGTTGAATCATATTCAAATTCCTCCCGCTGATCCAATCGGAGTGTTTGATCAGGAAATAAAGCCAGCTTACAAGCCTCTTCAGGAAAGGCTTTGACGAATACACTGACGATCAGGTTTGTTATTTGATCGATTAAATATTATTTAAACTGGCCGCGAAAAACAGCCTGGCAAAATGCTTTCCAGAAAAGCAGAAAGCCCGCCAAGGCGGGCTTTCTGGCTCTGAAACCGGTGCGGGGATATCAGAAGAGGCTGCGGGTCATCGACTGCAGATGACGGGCTTCTGCCTCATTGTTGTTGCCAGCGCCGAATTCGGTGCTGTTCAGCACGACTTCGGACAAATAACCCGCGCGCTCCTGATCTTCAGCGCTCACAAAAGCCTTGCGCGAGGGTTCGAATTCAAACAAGCCGAAACTGGGTACCATTTGAAGCCTCTCTTTCTCTGTTCAATACGCACGTCAGAAGTGCTTGAGTTGAATCTTATGCAAGCAACCCGAAATCATCCAATCGGAGTGTTTGATTGCGGAATAAAGCGGATTTACAAGCGCCTTGCAGCAAGGGTTTGACGGGCATCAACTGTTTTCCGTTCGAGGACAAGCGGCGGAAAAAACGATCCGGGCGGAGCACATCAGGCTGTCAGACAGCCTGCTCCATAATGCAAAAAGCCCTGCCAGCATGACTGGCAGGGCCTGGTTCAAGTCAGGCAGCTTCAGCGCATGTTCCGCTCGTCCAGCAAACGATCCACCCGCTGGCGACTCTGCTGAACGTCTTCGCTCCAGTCGCTGGCAGCCTGAACAACCGTCGGACGCAACAGGATCACCAGCTCGCGCCGCTCCTGGTCGCGGGATTGCTGCTTGAAGAGGCGCCCCAGTACCGGCACGTCCCCCACTCCGGGGATCTGCGAATCCGAACTGTTGGAGCCTTGCCGGATCAGCCCTCCCAGGGCCACCATCTGGCCATCGAGTGCCTTGACCACGCTGTCCATCTCGCTGACCTGGCTGGATGCCAGCGGCAGCTTGAAGTTGCCCAGCGTGCCCAGATCGATTTCCTGCGTCACGCTGGTGACCTTGCTGACCATCGGATGCACATGCAGCGTGATCTGATCGGCCTCGTCGATCTGGGGCGTCACATCCAGCGAGATGCCGGAAAAGAAGGGCTGCAGCGTGAGCTTGGGTGAAACGTTCTGCGAGCCATTGGAGTTGGTTGTCGAGTTCGTGCTGACTTCGGTCACGAAGAAGTCGTCACTGCCGACCTTCAATACCGCTTTCTGGTTGTTCAGTGTCGCGACACGCGGGCTGGAGAGCACATGTACCTGCCCTTGCTCCTCCAGCAGATTGAGCACGGCGGAGAAGTTCGCGGTGCGCAGCACCATGCCGAACATGGAGCCCGCCGCATCACTCGCATTCCCGATCGTGCGTGCCGCGGCACTGGTGATGGGCGTCGTGGTGATGCTGCCGCCCTGCGACATCGTGCTGCCCGGCCTGAGCTGGCCAACGGTAAGGCGATTGCCGCCGAACGCGGCCCAGTTGATACCGGCCTGGAACTGATCGCTCAGCGTCACCTCGATGATCTTCGCCTCAATGATCACCTGGCGCTCCAGCGCGAGCTGCGAGGCCTTCAGGAAATCCTCGACATTCGCGATCTCGGCCGGCATGGCGCGCACCACGATGACGCCGCTCTGCGGACTCACGACCACGCTGCGGCCATCCCCTGCCCCCACGATCGCCGTCACTGCCATCTGCAGTTCGCTCCAGAAATCGCTCTGCGAGCTCGTGCTGATCTTGCTGGTAACGAGGCTCGTCTGCGAGCCGGAGGTGCTGCCGGAAGAAGTATTCGAGCCGGAACTCGATCCGCTGGTGGAGTCCCCGACCGAACCGGAAAGCACGCGGATGTCCGACGTGCCCCGGCGCACCGCGTTGAGGTAATTGATCTTCATGATCCGCGTCTGCATGCTGCGCGGCTGGATGAAGATCTGCCGCCCCTCGACGCGGTACTCGTAACCGTAAATCCTGCGCAGCGCCGCCAACGCCTCGCCCATGGTCACGTCCTTCAAACTCACCGTGATCTCGCCATCCAGATCGGGCGGCAGCAGCATCGAATAGCGAGTGTCGGACACGATGCTCAGGAATACCTGGCGGGCCGGGGCATGATTCACGATCAGATCGAAGCGCCGCTCGGAAAGCTTCGCAGGCGCCTCCTGCGCATCCATCCGCAACGAAGGAAAGGCGTTGGCCGGGCGATCGGAAGGCGCCGATTGTGCGGCATTTGCTGCGGCTTCGATCTCGGCACGGATGGCATCACGCGGCTTCTCATAGACGCGCGGTGAAGACGCACAGGCGGCGAGCAGCGCCGAAGCAAGAATCAGGGATAGGTTTCTTTTTTTCATGGTTTGTGACCTGCCTGTCTGGTCGGTGCCGGGCGCGCCAACACCTCACGGGATTGAATCTGGACGGAATTGAGTTGCAGACGGAGTTCGCCCTGCGGCCCCACCAGCCGGGCGCTGCGTTCGTCGAGCGACTTGAGCCGGTAACCCTGGATGCTCTGCCCGACGCTCACGGTGCGACCACTGATGACCGCTTCACGATGCCCGGCTGCAATCAGCACGGATTGCAGCACCAGCTCGGACGCGTCTCTTGCCGGCGCCGTGCCATCCGTCGTACTGAAGTTCGCCGGCGGGCGCAGCGGATCACTCTGGGCCTGCGCCAGCATGGATGACATCGTCATCGCTAGAAAAATCAGAAAGCGAGCCATGCGCGCTCCAGACTGATGACATGAAGGACAAGTTCCAGGCGGGCCTGTGGCCAGCGTTCGCTGCTCAGCTTCAACTCGGCCACCTGCATGTTCCAGGGCAGTTTTTCAAGTTGCCCCACATAGCGGTTCAGGGCCGCGTAATCGCCCCGCAGCGCAAGCCGGAGCCTGTGCCGATAAAGCCCCTTGAGTCCGCCCTCGGCCGCCACGGCTGGCGCCGGTCTGCTTGTGCTTTCGCTGTCGACCAGGAGGTTCTGCACTTCGCCAGCCTGCATGGAAACCAGCTCCACACTGCCGCCCTGCGCTTTGATCAGGTCGCGCAGCATGCGGGCGGCCTGCGCCGGTTCGACGAGCTTTCCACCCGCCCCGCCCAGCTCGGCCTGCACGGCCGCAAGCTCCTGCCGCGAGGCCTCGATCTGCGCCCGCACGGCGGCATCCGGATCAGCGCTGGCCGCGCGGATCAGCGCCAGCTCCTCCTCATCCAGCCCCCGAAGCAGTTTTTCATCCTGCTGCATCTGCTGCTGTACAAGCTGGTAGCGGACCAGTGCAGGATTGAGCGACCAGAAATAGAAGATGGCCGACACCACCGCGATCAGCGCGAGGAAGACCATCAGGCGCTCGCGCGGCATCATCGCGTCGAAGCGGTCAGCCAGTTTCAGCCAGAGCTTTTTCATGGCTTCTTCCCCTCGCCTGACTGCAGCTTGAAGACAAGCGCATCACGCGCCGCAGCACCCTCACCGAAACGCTCCCGCCCCAGTTCGAAACTCTCGAACCGTTGTCCGGCAAATGCCGGCTGTGCCTGCAGGCGCTCCAGGTAGAGCGGAATCCGTTCGGCTTGGGTGGCGTAGCCCTCAACCGAGAGCCGGCCGTTGCTGAATTCGATCTGGCGCAACCAGACACCATCGACCACCGCCGCACTTAGCGCGCCAAGGCTGGCACCGGCCGCGGCCGTCTGCGAAGCGGGCGTCAGCACGGTTGACTCGACCCGACGCAGCCGCTGCACTTCACCGCGAACACGTTCCAGCTCTTCAGCCAGCAGCGGATCACTCTTGCGCACCGTGAGCTTCGCGGATTGCGCCTTGACCTGTGCCTCGCGCGCCACGCGCCGCGCCCGGGTGTCATCCGCCACGCTCACATAGCCTGCAAGGCTCGAGTGGATGAACACGGCAATCAGCGCCAGCACGCAGGCCACGACCAGCACCGAAAGGCTCATCGTGCGGAACTGGAAGAAAGGCTTGGGCGGAAGCAATGCCGGATTGACCAGATCCAGCGTCTGCCGACCCACCGCCTGACTGCCCAGCGCGAAACCGAGCAGATGGAAGAGCGCGGCCTGTGCGTCGGGATTGACCGGCAAGGGGCATTCGCGGGTATCCACCAGCTCGGCCAGATTGATGATCCGCACCGGCAGATAGAGGCTCTCGACCAGCAGCCCGAGCAGCTCTTCGGCATGCGCAAACGGCGAAATCCAGAGCGTGGAAATCGCACGCGAGGAAAACTGCCGCTCCAGCACATCGAAGGAGCGCTGCAGCTCCAGCACCAGGCGATCGAACTGGTCACGCCGCACCGATTCCGAGGCATTCAGACTCAGGCAGGAGAGATCGAAATTGCGCACGAAGAACAGCTCGCCCGCATGACTGGCCGTCAGCATGCAGCCGGTCGGCGTGATCGCCAGCACGGCCGTCGCGCGTCCGGACTCTTCCAGTGCATCAGCCACGCTGCGCTGCGCGGTTTCGGCCACCCCGATCTGCTCGACGGCAGAACTCCAGGGCCGGAACATCAGCATGCGCGCGCGGATCAGCACATTGGGCGCAGCCGCCACATAGGCCATCGCTGCGCGCTGAGCGCTCTCGACCGGCAGCAAGGCGTCGAATGTGGTGTCGTCCAGCGGCTGGCTCAGCATGTCCTTCACCGTCCAGCGCAGCGCCGTCTTGAGTTCCTCTGCAGGGACCTGCGGCACCTCGCTCTGCAGGAACTGGTAGCTGCCCGGCTCGAGCAGCAGATGCAGACTGTCGCCACGCAGCCCGAGCCCGGCAGCCAGTGCCTCCAGCCGCTCTGCGGGCGGATGCGCACTCTCGTCAGACTTCAGGCCGAGCAGGCGCGGCTTCTCACCGGCATGAGGCGCCGCCAGGCGCAATGCCAACGCCATGCCGGGCTGAGTGGTCAGCTGCCAGGGCGTGCTGCCGGTCTTCCTCCTACGAGCGAACATCATCTGTCGCGTCTTCCTTTTTCTTGTTCGGGCCGAAGCCTGCTCAGAACACTTCGCGCTGGTAGATCACCGAGCTGTTGCGGCGTGCGCCGAAGCGGATGCGCGCGCGCGGATTGTCGTCATGAGGCGCCACGCCGCTGCAGGCCGAAGCGCTGTCCCAGTTGTACTTCAGGTAATCCGGCACATTGAGCACCAGGTCCACATAGCCGCTGCTGCCGCTGGCCGGCTTGCCCAGCACAAGGCGGGCGTCACCTGAAGCCAGTGCCACGCTCTGGCCGGCGACTTGAGCGTTCATCGTCGCCGCCACGCCGTTCAGGGTGCCATAAAGCCCCACGCCGCCTCCGCAGAAAAGCGCGGTAGTCGTGCCGGTATTCATCGAAATCGTTGCGGGTACCACAAGCTTCGTGCAGCTGTCATCGGTCTGCTTCACGAAACTCGTGCCGTTCCAGATCTGCACATAGGCCGGCACCGGCAATGAGACCAGCGAAGTCCCATAGGCGTTCTCGACACGCATACGCCCGAAGTTGAGCACCGTGCTGCCCAGCAGCTTTGCGTCAGGGCTGCCCGAAAGACTCCAGCGATAATCCGGGTTCAGCACCGTGACGCCATCCGGATCGGTCAGCGAAAGTCCGATCTGCGCATTGCTGAAGGGGCCGTCCACCGCACCGGAGGCGTCCCGCCCGACCGTCAGCGCAACGGAAGCCGTGGCACTCCCGTTCGCAAAGCTGCCGCAGGTGACGCAGGTCGCCGAGAGACGCGAGTTGAGCAGGGTCGTGCCGCTCTGCGCCCCGAAGGCCAGACCGTTGGCGCCCGCACCGCTCACTGGTGAAAGCGCCAGGCGAGCGTAATTGCCCATGTAATTCTGCGTGATGCCCCCTGCCAGATTCACCGCGCTGATGCTAGGCACCATCTTGAGAGCCTCCCCGAGATAGGTATAACTCGGAGCTACGCTGCAGGACTGCTGATAGCGATTGGTAAGCGTGCCACTGACGTTGAAACCCGCCGGCACAAAGCGGCCAAAGCGGTTGCTGCCCGCCGGCACGGTGAGGCCGAAATAGGCGCTGGCAGGCGGTGTGGCGCTCAGCGTGAACATGCCGACTTCACTCAGGGTCGTGCTCACCGTGGCCGTTCCGCCCGACGTGATGTTTGTCGTCTTGACGCTCAGATCACCGTTCTGCCCGCCAGACGGCGCGATCACCGTCGATGACAACACGATGCCACTCTGGATGTAGTTGGGCGTGGTGTTCATCTTGCAGGCATCCGTCTGCCCGCTGGTCGCGGCCTTGCCGGTTACTCTCAGATTGAACGCCGAACCGGCTACCGCCCACTTCGCGCAGGCGGCAGGGTCCGCCATCGCTGCTGGCGTGGCCGAACAGGCTGCCCAGCCGCTGGCGCTGCTATCGACGCAAAGCGCATAAGGTTTCACCGCAAAGGTCGAACTGCCCGTCATCACCAGCCCGCTATCGGCCGTCGCAGTGCTGCCGTCATAACGTGCGTTGAGCGAAATCTGACCGGCATCCGGATAATTCACTTTCAGCTTCGCCTGTGCGTTCGCGTCAAAGGTGAGGTTCAGGGATGTGCCACTACTGCTCGTTGCCACGTTCGTCCCATTGACCGCGAGTGCCATCGTGCCGCTGGCCGGGCTCACATAGGACGACCAGAACTTCACCGCGCGCGTGCCGGTAAAGGCGGGCACGCATGCCTTCGTGACATCGTCGGTCTTCGCCGCGGTAATCGTGATGTCGGCGGAATCGACCCCCGAAGTCTGCGCAGGCACCGTATAGAGCAAGCCTGCGTCCGAAAAACTCAGGCTGCAGTTGCTGGAATAGGCACTGCCAGCGATCGAACACAGGGTGCTGCTGAAAGGCTTCACCGTCGGAGTCGAACCACTGACGCCCAGCGTGTAACTGCCAGCGGTGGTTTTCGAGAGCGAAAGCTTATCGCCGCTATTGAAGCTGCGCGTGTCGCCGCCCACCCAGCCGGTCGGCGTCAGTGTTGCGGTAATGCTGCCGGAATAGGTCTTGCTGCAGGTGGCGTCCATGCAGGCCGTCACCTGCACGTTTGCTGGCGTGCATGTCAGCGGCGTGTCCGTTACAGCCAGACGGAAATGGTCGATCTGATCGGCCATCGGATTCATGCTCTGGGCGCAGACGTTCAGATCATCGATCTCGTGGATGTTGGTGTAATCCCCGGTCGAGCCGGTCAGCGAAAGGATGAAGTTGTCGGGAATGCTCGCCTGGCCGCTGTAGGTCAGCAGATCCGTGCTCGGAATGATCGTGGCGTAACTGTTTCCCGTGCCGCTCGTATCGCGCTCGACCGTCAACATTGCCTTGCCACTGCTGCGCGAATCCACGGTCACGCGGTACAGATGGCCGGTGCTGTTGCTCACGGCCGCTGTGGAACTGTCTGTCGTGGCCAGCGAGCCTGTACCGCGAATCCAGTAGTAATTCGGTGAAGACCCCCGCACCGACACGGATTGCATCACGCGGGAGGTGGCACAAGTCAGGCCCGGCGAGCACGGGCCGCTGTCATTCCGGTTGGAAAAATTGCCGAACTCATCCAGCCCGAGCCCGAGCCACCCACCGGCAAAACCGGCCAGACTGCTGCTCGCCTTGGGCGAATAACCGAGCGAGCCGCCAAAGCCCCCGGGCTGCGGCGTATAGGACGCATCGGAAAGAATCACCGCGATGCCATCTGCCGGATTGGTCGTACTGCCATTCGACTTGTAGGCGTAATACTTGAAAGTGAATTGCAGATAGTTGCCGGCACCGGGAAACAGGCGCTGGAAACTCACCGCAGTCGACTGCTGCGTGTTCTGCTCGGTCAGCCGCAGACGATTACTGACGATCGAGGGCGTGAAGCTGCCCGACACCTTGGTCGCCACCCAGTCCGTCCCGATTCCGGAGCTTCGATTGAAATTGTCGGAAACACAGGTCAGCGTGGGCGCTGGGGCCGCCTTGATGATGAAGGTCGCACCGATCTGCGCTGCAGTACGGCTCATACTGGCCCCCAATCCTCCGCCCGCAGAATCATAGGCAAGCGTCTGATAGACCGCAGACATGGCAACACCGTTTGTATCCGAACCGGTGCTGCTTCCATACGTACCTGTCGTAACACTTGTCACCTGCGGGGAGAAGGTTACACGCGAATCTGCGGCGGCATAAAAAGCCATGTGCAGGCTTCCACTTGGATAATTCGGTGGCTGCACCCCGTTGATGTTCGGCGTGGTGATTTGAGACCCGCCGCCCCCTTGAAAAGCCCCCCCGCAGGAACTCGTATTCGCGCTGCCGCAGTCCGCCACAACAGCGCCCCGGAGCGCATAAATGACACCAGTTCCCGCAATGGTGAGGTTGTCGAAAATCGACGAAGCAACTGTCCGCGTCCACGTGTAGCTGGGGCTCGCGGCACTCGACAAATTAAGGTAGTAAAGGTATTGCGTCATACCGCTTGATGACGTCGAAGCTTTGGATATCAACGTCCAACCAGACGGTGCGGAAAAAGTGCCGGCATCCGACGCCAGAACAATCTGCGCCACGAGCACGTCCCCCCCCACAGTGCCGGAGGGAGGGCTGACCTCGAGCGAATGCGCATGCCACCAAACCGCATAGGAAGCTCTTGTAACGCTCGCAACTGCGCCACTTGTGACACCGATATCTGCCCGAACCACAACGGGAAACAGGGCGGAAAGTGCGGCCAGACAGAATGCAAGAAAGAGCTTCATTGCTCAGACGCCACGATCAGTTGCCGCTCCACATAGTCACTGCCCTGCAGTTCGGCTGCGCTGCTCGAAGGGCAGCTGGCGCCGCTGGTCGAGCAGGCGGTCGAGGTGATCTGCCAGACCACTCGTGCCTGGCCGGCATCATTGAATTGGTATTGAGTACAGGCCCAGGTGACCTTGAGCCCGTTGAGTCCCGGCATTGAGGTCAGCGTCCCGCCCGGGCAGATCCCGTTGATGCGAACAGCATAGAGACCCGCTTCGATGCCGGCGCGCGCCGCCTGCAGTGCGCGCGCGCCCTGGATGTCCTGCCCGGCGGCAGTGTTGGCAGCCGCCGTCACCTGGGCGATGAAGGCGCCGAGGGCTGCCATGATCACGATCAGGAAGATCGCCGTCGGCAGCACGAAGCCGCGCGCGGCCTCAGGGCGTATTGTCGATCTGGATCGCATGGCTGAAAGTCACTTTTTCGTCATTCGCCGCAAGCTGAAGGGTCAGGATCAGGAGCCCGTTCTGGTCGATGGCGGACTGCTGGTAATCCACATTGCAGGCGCTCACGCCGCTTGCCAGAACGGCGCTCGTCGCCCCCGATGGCAGTGCGATCGGCTGCGCGCTCTGGCGGGTGTAATTCCACGCCCGGACCAGCGAGCCGCCACTCGTACAGATGTAGCTCACCGGCTTGCCGATGAGCTGGAAACGCTTGCCTGGCGAACCGTAGCTGAAGGTCTTCGCTGCTGAAAACAGCAGGCGGTCGGTGCCGATGGAAGCCAGCGCGGCCACATTGCCACCAGCATAGGCATCCAGCCCGGAGCCGCCCAGGTTGTAGATCACCACTTCGGTTCCGGCCGGAACCGCGCTCAGCGCCGGTGCGGGGCCGGCAAAGGAGAGCGCGCTATTGCCGGCGACCGTATCCAGCGGCAAGGCGCCACAGTCGCTGGCCTCGCAGTAACGCCCACCCGCCAGCACCGGCAGATATTCGATGCACCAGCTGCTGCCGCTTTTCGTGACCCGCACGCTGTTGGGCAAGGCAGCGCGGATGTCACGCGCCATGCGTCGCAGCGCGGAGTCGGCTGCATCGGCCAGCGCCACCCGGCGGGTCGCATCCATCAGCCCTTCCATCGGCCGGCGGATGAACAGCGCGACCACCGCGACCAGGATGCCGGTGATCGTCATGACCACCACCATCTCGATCAGCGTGAAGCCCTGTGCGCGATCAGAGGCGCGGCGCATTGCGGCTCCGGTACCCAGTCAGCGTGATGACATTGCCATCCGGCGCAGTCACGCTCACATCGATGCGCAGCGCGGCGGTGTTATCCGCCAGCCCGAGCGCACTGCCGGCCTGGCTGACGGCAACAGCAGCCTTGTAGCCCGCCAGACCGCTGATGAGCGATCCATCCACCGGATTCAGAATGCCGCTGTTCATCGCGAAACCGTTGTAGTCCCCCACATTGTCATAAGGCGTCAGCTGGCTGTAGCGGCTCTCGCCCGCCGTCGCAGCAAGGCCTTGTGGTGTGCTGCAGTCCGCCGCGCTGTTGGCGGTCATGACCTTGTCGTCATCCGGATCGCACCAGGTGAAGGGCTTGCTGCGGATTTCTTCGAGCAGCGATTCGGCGATCGCCACCTGCTGCTTGAGCAGCATCGGATTCACGCTGTGGCGGGTGGAAAGATTCATCACCCCAAGAATGCCGGCGATGCCGATGCTCACCACCACGATGAAGACCACCAGCTCGATCAGCGTCAGCCCGCGCTGCCGTGTGCCCCGAAGCGGACGGCGCTCAATGCACATAGCCCGTCTCCGCCTCGACCACGACGCTCTGACTCACGCCACCACCGCTGATGGCAATGCTCTGTTGCGCACTGGGCCTGCCCAGCGCATCGAAACTGAAGGCCGCATTGGCCACGCTCACACCGCTTCGTGCGGTGAGCGTGTAGGCCTGGCCGCTGGAAGGGTCCAGCAGCGCCGGTGTGCAGCTGCCGCCGAAACTCGTCGAGACCTTCAGCGACAGGCTGCCGCCGGAAAGCGACACACAGACCGTGCGCCGCTTCGCAATCGCGGACTTCTGCGCAAAACGCAGCGCTTCACGGACCGATTCCGAATAGCCGAAGACATCGAAACCGGTCCGGTCCATGAAGCGTGGCACGGCCACCGCCGCCAGGATGCCGACCACCACCATCGTGGCGACGAGTTCTGGCAGGGTGAAACCAGCCTGTCGCTGGGCAGCCCTTGCACTCAAGGCCTCAAATGATGCGTCAGGCTGCATGCCTCGCTCTGAAGCCTCACTGAACAGTACGGCTTACTGACAGTTGGCTTCGGTCAGATTGGTCGTCGTGACAACCGGTGGAACTCCGGTACCAGCGGAATCAGCGATCGTGAAGTAACAGGTTGACTTGTCCTTGTCAGTAATCGTTCCTGCCGTTGTCGTAACAAAATTTGAATCGAGGCCCGCAATATTCTTTGTGCTTTGGAACGCCGTTGTCTTCGGATAGCCGTTCACCATGTCGGTAAATACGTCCAGAGAACCGCCCTCGTAAGAAATAGTGGTCCCAGCCGCGGTCGCGGTCGGAGAACCCGCAGCCAGCCACTTTGCATGGATCAGGGTGATCGAAGATTGCACTGCCGCAACCGCACCATTCATTTTTGCAAGGCGCGCTTGGCCGGTCATGTTCACAAACTTCGGCAGCGCGACGGCAGCCATGATGCCGAGGATCACCATCACCACGACGAGTTCAATCAGGGTAAAACCGTTCTGCTTTTTCATGAGCATCGCTCTCCTAGTAGGTACAAATCATCGGACCATCAAAACCAGCGGTAGGGCGTCAGCAGGCGGAGTTCCGGTTCTGCCTGCCCTGCCTTCATTTCGATCCGCCACGCCAGTCGCTTATCGTCCTCCCCTGTTTCGAGCTTGAGGTGACGGAGACGAACGGGGCGGTAAATCAGTTCCCGGCTGGCCGTGTCAAACAGCCAGCGCCCGGATTTTGTCAATTTTAACAAATCAAGCAAATAATTGGACGGCAGATGTGGTGGATCTGCATCAACCCAACGCAGCGGATCGCTGCCGGCGAGCGTGCTCATGGGTTCACTCGCGAGCATGCGGCGCGCCTTCTCCAGCCGCAGCCCGCTGCGAAGGTGGGTCACGGTCAGCTCCATGGCGGCCCGCTCCGCTTGCTCCAGCACGGAACTGATCCGCTCGATCAGCACGCCCAGCACCAGCCCCGCCACCACGATCACGACGCAGACTTCAAACAACGGCAGGCCGAGGCGGCCAGAGCGCCCGCTCGCCATCAATGCTTGCCCAGCATGGCCGAACTCAGATCCCAGATCGGCAGGAAGATGCCCAGCGCCAGCACCAGCACCATGGCGCCGAGGCACACGATCAGGATCGGCTCGATGCGGGCAGAGAGCGTTTCGATCTCGTAATCGACCTCGCGCTCATACATGCCGGCGACTTCCATCAGCAGATCATCGATGGAACCGGATTCTTCGCCCACCGCGATCATCTGCAGCACGACCGGCGTGAAAATGCGGGAGGCCGCCGCGACGCGAAGGATGCTCTCGCCGCGCTCCACGCCCGTCCGCATGGCATCGATCCGGGCTGAAATGAAAGTGTTGTCGACCACCTGCGAGACGACCGCAAAGGCCTGCAGCACCGGCAGACCGCTGGAGAGCGTGAGCGAGAAGCTGCGGGCAAAGCGGGCAAGCGTGGCCTTGCGGATCGTGCTGCCGACAATGGGCAAACCCAGCTTGTAGCGGTCCCACCACATGCGGCCGCCCGCGCTGGCGAGCAGACTGCGGATACCCAGCACCAGGGCCACCGCAATGAGCAGCACCATCCACCAGTAATTGACGAAGAAGTCTGACACGGTGATGAGCACCCGCGTCATCAGCGGCAACTGGGCATTGAAGGACTTGAAGACGCGGGCGAAAGCCGGGATCACCAGCCAGTTGATGACGCACATCGCCGCGGTGAGCGCGATCACGACAAAGGTCGGATAACGCATGGCGGACTTGATGCGGGTGCGCATCTCCTTCTCGAAACGCATGTGACCGAAGAGCGTCATGAAGATGCGATCAAGCTGGCCGGTCGCCTCCCCGACCCTCACCATCTGGATGTAGAAGTTGCCGAAAGCGCCGGTCTCCGCGAGTGCCGCGGAAAACTCCCGGCCCGCGTCCAGACTGTCCCGCAGGCGACCGATGACATCCGAAAATGCCGGATTGGTCGCGGATTCACGCAGCCCGGCGAGCGCCTGCAGGATGGGCACGCCAGCCTTGAGCAAGGTGTGCATCTGTCGGCTGAAAAACATGATGTCTTCATCGCTGACCGGCCGGCCACGACGCGACAGCACGCGCAGCACATTGCCGCCCGAGTGGTCCGGCGAGAGATCGACAGGGGTGATGCCGCGCGAGAGCAGGATGTCGGCCGCAGCGGAATCGTCTGCCGCGTCGATGATGCCCTGCACCAGACCGCCCTGGGAATCCCGTCCGCGATAGGCATATTTCTTCATCGCCGGCCTCAGTCGTCGTCGATCTGGGTCGAGGTGCGCATAGCTTCATGCACCGTCGTTTCACCCGCCAGCACGCGTGCCACGGCGTGGGAGCGCATGGTGCGGCCAGCGATCTGGCGCCGTGCCAGCCGCATGAAGTCGGCCACCTGGTTGCGGTTGAGCGCATCAACCAATGCCGGCGTCATCTCAAGCATCTCGTAGATGGCCTCACGTCCGGCAAAGCCCGAGCCGTTGCAATGCGAGCAACCCTTGCCGCGCCAGAGCGTGGGCAGCGCGGCCTCGTCGCCGATTTCCTGACGCAGCCAGGCGATCTCGCTGGCGTCCGGCAGATATTCTTCGCGGCAGGCGCCGCAGATCACGCGCAGCAGGCGCTGAGCGATCACGCCGAGCAAGGTGCTGGCCAGCATGTATTGCGGCACGCCCATGTCGAGCAGGCGCAGCGGCGTACTCGCGGCATCGTTGGTGTGCAGGGTGGAGAGCATCAGGTGCCCGGTCATGGCCGCGCGCACACCGATCTGCGCGGTTTCGGAGTCGATCATTTCACCGACCAGCACGATGTCCGGGTCGTGCCGCAGGGTGGAGCGCAGCACGCGCGCAAAGGAAAGGTCGATCTTGTCATTGACCTGGATCTGGGAGATGCCGGGCAGGCGATATTCGACCGGATCCTCGATGGTGATGATCTTGGTATGCGGCGAGTTGCGGGCGGCCAGCGTGGCGTAGAGCGTGGTGGTTTTGCCGCTGCCGGTCGGCCCGGTCACGAGGATCATGCCGAACGAATGATGGATCATCTGGCGGTAGGCCGCGAGCATGCTCTCCGGCATGCCGATGCGCGCCAGGTCAAGCAGGCCACCATCCTGCGCCAGCAGACGCAGCACCACCGATTCGCCATATTGCGTCGGCATGGTGGAGAGGCGCACGTCGAGCGACTGCTGCTTGATTCGCACATTGAAGCGGCCGTCCTGCGGCAGGCGCTTCTCGGAGATGTCCAGCCCGCTCATGAGTTTCAGGCGCAGCACCAGCGCCGGGCCGACACGGTTGTCGACTTCGGTCTGCAGATGCAGCTCGCCATCAATGCGGAAACGGATGCGCAGGCGCAATTCCTGCGGCTCGATGTGGATGTCGGACGCCTTGACCTGGGTCGCGTCCTCGAAGAGCGACTGCAGCAGCTTGACCACCGGCGCATCCTCGGCACCCGCATCCAGCGCAGCCATGCCGAAGTCGATCTGTGCACTGCCGAGGTCGCGCTGCAACTCGCTGGCCAGCCCGGCGATCTCCTGGGTACGGCGGTACAGGCGATCGATGGCGGCCAGCAACTGGCCTTCGGCCACCACCGCGAGCGAAACATCGCGCTTCAGGGTGCGCGTGATCTCGTCGTAGGCGAACACATCTGAAGGATCCGCCATGCCGACCAGAAGCCCGCCAGCCTCATCAGCAAGCACCATGGCGCGAAAGCGGCGAGCCAGTGTTTCAGGCAGCAGATTGACCACGGCCGGATTGGCCTCGTGGTCACGCAGCTCCACATACGGCATGCCGAGCTGGCGTGCAATCGCGTGTGCGATCAGCTCCTCGGTCACGATCTGGCTGTCAACCAGCACCCTGCCCAGCTTGCGACCGCTCTGCTTCTGCTGATCCAGCGCGGCCTCAAGCTGCCCTGAAGAGATCAGGCCCTGTTCGATGAGCAGCTGGCCAAGGCGGAATTTCTGGGGTTTAGACATTGCTCCTCGCGGAAAAGAGTGTCGCCTGTTGCGGCGCCTCCCGATTTTATCGGCATGCCGTGCATGGAATGCAGGAAAAACCACAGGAATTGTGCGGCATGTCGCCCGGGAACGACATTTCAGGGCGTCAGCGACGATTCCTCGTTGCGCAGATAGAACGTCAGCAGCACCACGACAAGGATCAGTGCCGTGCCTGAATACACCACACCGCCCCACCCACCCTCCGCCCAGAACCAGCCGCCAAGCGAGCCGAGCACGCTGGAGCCAAGGTAATAGCCCAGCAGATAGAGTGATGAAGCATGCCCCTTGTGCGACTCGGCCAGACGCCCGACCCATGCGCTTGCCACCGAATGCGTGGCGAAAAATCCGGCAGTCAGCAGCGTGATGCCGCAGATGATGCGTGGCAGTGTCGATGACAGGGTCAGCAACATGCCTGCCAGCATGACGACACTGCCGCCGAGCGCCACGGCAGCGCGCCCCCAGCGATCCGCCAGCGCCCCCGCCAAGGGAGACGCTGCCATGCCCGAAAGATAGGCCATGAAAATCAACCCGATCTGGGCGTGGTTCAGGTGCCAGGGCTCTCCGACGAGACGGAAGCCGATGTAGTTGTAGAGCGTCACGAAAACGCCCATTGCCAGAAAACCGATCATGAACAGTGCCGGCAACTGGGGATGCAACAGATGACGACGCCAGGCCTTCAGATGAAAATCCAGACCCAGCCCGGTACGCCGAACAAAATGCCGGGAAGGTGGCAAGAGCAGCACGAAGCCCGTCGCCAGCAGAAAACCCGTCAGCGCAACACCTGCCATCGCTTCACGCCAGCCAGCATGTGCGGCCAGAAACCCGATGGCCACCCGACCGGTCATGCCGCCAAAGGCCGTACCCGCCACATAGAGCCCCATCGCCAGACCCAGGCGCCGGGAGGGCGTTTCTTCTGCCAGATAGGCCATGGCCACGGCAGGGACTCCGCCCAGAGCCAACCCCTCCAGCGCACGCGCTGCCAGCAGCCAGCCCCAGCCGGGCGACACCGCCGCGAGGAGGTTGAGCAGCGCCGCCAGACAGATCGAGCAGAACATCAGGCGGCGCCGGCCAATGCTCTCAGACAGCGCGCCGACACACAGGATGGCAAACGCCAGACAGGCAGTACTCAGTGAGAGCGCCAGCGAACTGCCTGCCGGACTGAGACGGAACTCCGCCGCGAACTCCGGAAGCAAGGGCTGAGTGCAATAGAGCAGCGAAAAGGTCGCAAAACCGGCCATGAACAGCGCGACGCTGATACGCACAAAGCGCCCGAAATCAGCGGCATCGGCAGACGGAAAGGGACGAGGTGAAAGAGACATCGGTACAGGCAAGCCTCGGAAGTCGCGCCGGAGCAGCTCGCCCGACCGCTTCATGATGGCGGCGCGCACCCAACCCCGCCATCGGGGTCAATCGCAATCCGCAGTGCCAGACGAAAGCCGGGCCGGCAGCGCGCAAGAAACCCGCTTCCGCTATCCCGGCCTGCATCCCGGCTCCGCCTGCTTCCGCAACGGCAGCTCCCGGGCTGTTCTGCTCGCCCCCAACTCCCGCTCGCCGCAGTGCTCTTACCAGACAGGGCACGGCCACCTCAGCAGACCTGGAAAGCAGCAGACTCCGCCTGCATATCCGGCTTACAAGGGCTTGTTCAGCATATTCTGGTACTGGAGGTTGATCTGCTGAAAATCCCTGATCATGTTCAGGCAGGCCTCCTCCGCAGCATCACACTTCACGTCCATATCGATCACGGCCTGCCCTTCCCTGACACGGATGGTCCGCTTGATCGCCGAAGGATGTGAAGCCTGTGCGGGCGTGCTGAAGTACCAGAGCGCGTGATCCGGCTGCCCAAGCCTGCTCACCTCGAAGACCAGCCAATCCCTATCTGCCCGGGCTCGCGCCCGCGGATCCGCCCGAACGGCAGCAAGCGCTTCATCAACGGACTGGTAGCCGATCGTGGACTCGTCCGCCTTTTCGATGGGCGGAAGCGGGGCCGCAGCAGGCTGCGCGATGGCGGAAAAGGTTGTCAGAAGACCGAACAACGCAGCAATCGTTTTCAAGAGGATTTCCGATCAGCTTGCAGGAAAATCGTCGCGACGCGGAATGCGAAGGACACAGGCAATTATTGCCATCGGCACCGGCTCTCGCCAAGAGCTCCTTGAGCTGCAAGGCACGACATGACTTCAAGGGGCACGGAAAAACCCTGCCGCGACGACCGTTGAATAATGCCGGCCTGAGGGGCAACAGCGAAACCGGCCGCGAGAGAAGTGAAAACACGTGTTCGCGGACCTGCCTCACTCGTCGAACCGCCATGCGGCTTGCGCAACGAAAACGGGGAATCATGTCGCAGCGTGACACACGCACGGCAATGACTTGAAGAGGGGATCTTTTCGGGATGAGGACTGCGCTGATATCAGTCTCTGAGGATGCTGGCGGAGTGGACGGGACTCCACCCACAAAAAAAATTATCTCTAAAAATCAACGTGTTACAAAATCCATGAAATCGACTTGTGTAACACCATTGCGTGCTGGGCGCCATTGTAGCACAACTGCTCGCGGAGACTAGCTTTTGCGAAGCTATGGTGCCCAGGCTGGTCTCATTGGAAGCTACAAAGATTCATACACTTGAACGCCTCTACAAGCCCACACCTGCACTTCTCCAATACGAAAAGCCAACGCAAGCGCTCGCGCATTCGAGCGGCTCACGCCTGGTCGCCTGATTACCACAACAAAATCCTCCCAGGCACGATGAAACCAGCCCGAAAGCTGATTCCTCAACGCTCCTTCAGGCTTTCATGCCCGTACTGCATGAGTGGCGAGAGGAAGTATTCGATCACGCGGCGCTTTCCTGTCTTGATCTCCACGCCTACCGCCATGCCCGGACTCATACGCACCTCGTGACCATCCACGTCCAATGTTGAGCGGTCGAGCTTGATGCGGGTCGCATAGATCAATCCACGCTTCTCATCGTTGATGGCGTCGTTTGAAACCGAGATAACTTTGGCGGGAATGGTGCCGTACTTGGTGTACTGGAAGGTTTCGATCTTGACCTCGGCTTCCTGGCCGGCCCGTACGAAGCCGACGTCCTTGTTCTCGAGCATGGCTTCGATTTCGATGGATTCATCAGCAGGCACGATCAGCATCAGCGGGTCGGCTTCCTTCACCACACCGCCAACGGTGTGCACTGCGAGCTGCTGCACAGTGCCATCGACCGGAGCGGTGAGCACGTTTTGCTGGTTGCGCGAATCTGCTTTCAGGAGCTCCTGCTCCAGGCTGGAGGCTTTCTGCATGCCTTCGTTGATGCTGTCGAGCTGGATGCGGCGCGTTTCCGAGCTCAGAGCGCTGCGTGCGAGGCGGGCGGTCTGCAATGCAGCTGCAAGCTCGGTGAGGCGGCTGCGCTGAGTGGCGAGATCCGCCTCAAGCTCTATGCGGGCCTGCTCTTTTTCCAAATATCCATGACGCGAAATGAAATTCTTGTCCGCCAGGTTTCTGTAGTCTTCTGCCCTTTGCCTGACGATTGGCATCGTCTGTTCCAGCTTGCGAACCAGCTCCTGAGTGGAGTGTTGCTCCGCTTCTCTCTGGGCAACGTCCGACTCAAGACGGGTTCGCTTGTCGGTGTATTCGCGGTATTGGCCTTCCAGCAGGCGCAGGCTTTCCTGCCAATGCTCTTCGGGGGTGTGGTCCGGTCGGGTTGGCTGGGGAAGCTTGCCCGTGTCGAGTGCGGTGAGCAGGCTCTGGGCGCGCAGGACTTGCAGGCGGGCCGAGGCGAGCTCGCGAGTGAGGCGGTCACGCTCGGCGCTGGTAATGGTCGCATCGAGCTCGATCAGCACTTCGCCAGCTTTGACGTGTTGTCCATCCTGCACGCGAATGGCCTTGATGGTCGAGCGCTCGAAGGGCTGAATGGTCTTAGTGCGGCTATTGGGCACGATCTTGCCGGCGGCGGTGGCAACGATGTCGATCTTGCCAAAGACTGTCCAGAGCAAGGCACAGAGCGCGAAGGCAATCAGCGTCCACATGGCGACCCGAGGCGCGGGCGAGATCGGGGTTTCCTGCAAAGAAAGAGCCGCAGGCAGAAATTCGGCCTCCTGCCGGGTAAAGCCAGGGCCAGCCATGGCGTGGCGTTGGCCCCAGGCATGTTTGAAGATTGCGCCGTAGCGCTTCAGGAGATCGGCCGTGGCCTGGAGTCGGAGTGTCAAGCTCATAGGGCTTCAACCTTGCTGCATGCGGTAGAGCTTGGCGTAGTGGCCGCCTTCGCGGGTAGCCAGCACGGCGTGGCTACCCTCTTCAACGATCTGGCCGCGCTCCATTACGATGATGCGATTCGCGTCGCGCACGGCCGAGAGGCGGTGGGCGATGATCAGCACAGTGCGACCCTTGCAGATGGCTTTCATGTTCTGCTGGATGATGCGTTCGGATTCGTAATCGAGCGCGCTGGTGGCTTCATCGAAGATCAGCACGCGCGGGTTGCTCATAAGCGCCCGGGCAATGGCGATGCGCTGGCGCTGGCCACCGGAGAGGGTGGAGCCATGCTCGCCGACGAGCGTGTCATAGCCCTCGGGCAACTCGGTGATGAATTCGTGGGCGCCCGCCAACTGGGCAGATCGCAGCACGGCGTCCAGCGGCGCGCCAGGGTCTGCAAGAGCGATGTTGTCGCGAATCGAACGGTTGAAAAGTACATTGTCCTGCAGCACCACGCCGATCTGGCGACGCAGTGACGAAGCCTCTGCAAGCGCGAGGTCGACGCCGTCGACCAGCACACGACCGCGCTCCGGTACGTAAAGGCGCTGCACGAGCTTGGTGAGCGTGCTCTTGCCTGAGCCGGAGCGGCCGACGATGCCAATGACCTCACCAGGCTGGATGGTAAGGCTCACGTCCTGCAAAACCGGCTGAGCCTCAGGGCGATACCGGAAGCTCACCGCATCGAACACGATCTGGCCCTTGATCGGCGGCAACGCACTCTTCGCGTTGGCTACTTCGCTGCGGGTGTTGAGGATGTCCCCCAGGCGCTGCACCGAGATGCCGGTCTGCTGGAACTCGGTCCACAGGTTCGCCAGTCGCATCACGGGCTGAGAGACATGTCCGGCGAGCATATTGAAGGCGATGAGTTGGCCGATGGAGAGCTTGCCTTCGATAACGAGCTTGGCGCCGAAGTACATGGTGAGGGCGGTCACCAGCTTACTGATGAAGCTGACGCCGGCGTTGGCCACTGTACTCAGCGACACGGTGCGGAAGCCGGCAGAGACGTAGGCGGCCAGTTGCTGATCCCACTTGCGGGTCCATTGCGGCTCGACCGCCATGGCCTTGACGGTATCGATGCCGGAGATTGTTTCGACGAGGAAGGCCTGGTTCTCGGCACCGCGGTTGAACTTCTCCTGTAGGCGGCCGCGGAGTACCGGGATGATGCTGGCCGAGATCAGTGCGTAACAAGGCAGCGAGAGGATGACGATGAGGGTCAGCGGTATGCTGTAAAAGAGCATCACGGCGATGAAGATCACCGAGAAGAGCAGATCCAGTACCAGCGTGATGGCGTTGCCGGTGAGGAAAGAGCGGATGTTCTCCAGCTCACGCACGCGGGCCACCGAATCCCCTACCCGGCGAGCCTGGAAATAGGCCAGCGGGAGGTTCAGCAGATGGCGGAACAGTCGAGCGCCGAGTTCAACGTCGATTCGGCTGGTGGTGTGAGCGAAGACGTAAGTGCGCAGCGCGGTGAGCGCCACTTCAAAGACGGTGACGGTAATCAGGCCGATGGCGACCACATCCAGCGTGGACAGGCCGCGATGGACCAGCACCTTGTCAGTCACAACTTGGAAGAAGAGCGGCGTGACGAGCCCGAAGCATTGCAGCACGATCGACACCAGCAGTACTTCGAGCAGCAGCTTGCGGTACTTGACCACGGCGGGTACGAACCAGCTGAAGTCGAACTTGGCGAGTTCACCGGCCAGCGAGGCGCGCGAGGTGAAGAGGATCAGCTCGCCGCTGCAGCGGGCTTCGAAGTCCGACAGTGACAGGACTTCGGGACGCTCAACCAGCGGATCGTGAATGAGGATGCGGGGGCCGCCAGCGGCAGAAGCGTCGGCACTGGCCTCGGCGTTCTCGATGCGCGCAAGGATGATGAAGCCGCCGTCCTTGCACGGAGCAATGGCCGGCAAGGGCGTGGTGCCCAAGCGGTTCAGATCGGGCCTGGCGCACTTGGCCGATAACCCGAGTTTCTTGGCAGCCAGCAGGATGTCGGTGCGGCTGAAACCTTCCGTGCCCGAGCGAAACTCGTGCGCGAGCTGGTCGGGGTCTGCTGCCAGTGCGTGGAAGCGGGCGAGCATGACCAAGCAAATCAGTCCTGAATCAGGCTTGGAAGGCGTCTCTACAACGCGTGCTGTTTCGGCCTGGGTTCCCCTCGTTTCAGACTGCGGCTCGGTGACCACGTGCAGCCCGTTATTGTTCTGTGAATTCATACCATTCGATTCAAACAGTAGTCCTGCGTATGGCAGGACTCAAAAACACGGACAGGACTGAAAACTCAGTCCTGTCCGCATTCACTTCAGATGCTGTGCATTACTTCCAGTTGGCCGCGATGACAGTGTTGAGACTCGACTGGTAGTTGGTCGGCAAAGTCGTTTGCCCCGCTGCCGGAGGCGCGAAAGCCGCCATGGCGCTCACCAGGTTAGCCACTTGGCTATCCAACAGTGTTTTGCCATCACCAGACTTGAACTGCTCGACATGGTACTGACTGCCCAAGTACCAGTTGCTCACCACCATCTTGTCACTCGTACCAATGACACTGACTTCCAGGTTGTTGCCGTTCTTGACGAACCACAACTGACTGGAACTGATGTCGGTTGCGGTCTTGAGAACGTCAGTATTGCCCGTGGTCGTGTCGTTTTCGGTAACAGTATCCGTGCCATAGCCACGTCCCAGCACGTAGGTGTCGTTGCCGACACCGCCAACCAGACTGTCGTTCCCAGCAGCCCCATCGAGAGTGTCATTCCCGGCTGCACCCGTGAGGGTGTTCACACCGCTGTTCCCTGTCAGCAGGTTGTCCAGTGCGTTGCCCGTTCCGTTGATGGCGGTTGTGCCAGTCAGGGTCAGGTTCTCGACGTTGTTGCTGAGGGTATAGGTCACGCCTGCTTTGACAAGGTCCGTACCTTCACTGGCATTCTCTGTCACCACATCGCCCGTGTTATCGACCACGTAGGTGTCGTTACCCGCGCCACCGATCAGGCTGTCTGCGCCTGCACCACCGTCAAGCGTGTCATTGCCTGCGGCTCCCGTGAGGGTATTCACCGCGCTATTGCCGGTCAGTACGTTGTCGAGCGCATTGCCCGTGCCGTTGATGGCCGCCGTGCCAGTCAGGGTCAGGTTTTCTACGTTGGCGCTCAACGTATAAGTGACGCTGGACTGAACAAGATCTATCCCCTCATTGACAGCCTCAGTCACGATATCGGATGCACTGTCGACAACATAGCTGTCGTCGCCGAGACCTCCAGTCATGGAGTCATTTCCGGCACCACCATTCAAGGTGTCATTCCCCGCCCCCCCTTTAAGGGTGTCACTACCGGCCAAACCATTGAGCACATCATTGCCTGCGCCACCACTCAAGGAGTCCGCGGCGGCGGTACCGTTCAAGGTTTGATTTTGGATACTAACGACAACATCGAAAATATCGGATGTTGTCAGGTTGCCCGTATCTTTAGAGGTGACCTTAATGCTGAGCGTGCCAGTCGATGTTGGCGTACCACTAAAGGTACGAGTCGCCGTATTAAAAACCAGCCAGGATGGCAACGCACTCCCATCCGCTAGCGTCGCGCTATAGGACAGCGTATCGCCGGCATCGGCGTCGGTAAAGGCGCCTGATGGAACTGTGTAACTAAACATAGCCCCTTGCGCGGCAACCTGATCTACGAGTGCGATAGACAGTACGGGAGCGTGGTTGGGAGCGCCAATCGTCATATTGACGTATTCGCCAGCCGAATAACCGTAATTGTCTGTCCCCCAAAGAATGAACTGGAGCGACCCCACATTACTTGCGCCCGGAGTGCCCGAAAGAGTACGCGTAGCGGCATCAAAAGTCAGCCAAGCAGGCACAGCGGAACCATCGGCCATTTTGACGCTATAGGTAATCGAGTCCCAGACATCCGGATCTGTAATGGTATTGGCAGCAATCGTATAGTTAAAGGCACTCCCCGCTTTAGCCTGCAAGGTCGGAAGGTAGCTGTTCACTGTCGGAGAATGGTTGTTGCTAGCGCGATCCACAACGGTCTGAACCATGGCTTGGTCCCAAACGACACCATTGGCGAACTCCACCCGATCAATCTTATGGTCTGCTGTTTGGCCATCCAGATCCGAATCTGAACCGAAGTAATTAATTAAAGCGATTTGATCTGTCGTGCCCTTTATTTTGAAAAAAATGTGGGTTCCGGATTGAAACGCCATTACGTCGGTGTCAGCAATCCCCGCACCAAACCGCAGGGTGTCGACTGCGCCAAGGATGTCGGTGTTATCAATGGAATCCTGACCATCGCCCTTGTTGAACACATAGACATCGTCGCCTTGGCCGCCCGCGAGGTAATCATCACCCCAACCGCCGTTCAGGACATTATTACCGCCATTTCCCCACAAGCCGTTGTTAAGACCATTGCCTGTCAACGTTAGATCTGCATCACCATCAACGGCGAGGCGCTCCAGATTAGCGCCTAGTGTCCAACTGACGGCTGAACGAACAAAGTCGTCACCTTCATTGGAATTTTCTACAATGACGTCGCCAGCATCGTCGATCTCGTAATAGTCGTCGCCCTCGCCGCCAATCAGGGTATCCTGGCCGACACCGCCAAACAAAGCATCAGCCCCACCACCACCTATCAACGAGTCGTCGCCTTCAAGACCCAGCAGATTATTATCGGCATCATTTCCAATAATTACATTATTGAGATCATTCCCATTGCCGCGATAAATTGTTCCTGTCAGCGTCAAATTTTCAACGTTATCCGCCAGAAGGTAGGTAGTTTCAAAACTACGAATTTCAGTATCAATACCTTCATCGAATAATTCTCGAATACGGTCACCCTGGCTGTCGGTAGCGTAGGCATCATCACCCACGCCACCAACCATAAAGTCATCATCTGCGCCACCATCAAGCGTATCGTTTCCAACACCGCCTTCAAGTGAATCGCCACCCGAGCCACCTGAGAGTTGATTATTCCCGTCATTACCGAGCAAAGTGTTATCACTATCATTACCGGTGCCATCAATATGGTCAGCGCCAGTCAATATCAACCCTTCCAGATTATTGCCAAGCGTATAGGTCAGACCAATTTCGACCGTATCGTCCCCGCCATCTTGAGCCTCGATAATTAGATCATCCAATGTATCGAGAACATAGGTGTCGTCCCCGCCCTGCCCCTCTAGCGTATCGGCGCCATTTCCTCCATTGAGGCGGTTACCATAATCATTTCCGGAAAGATAATTAGCCAAGGAATTTCCGGTGCCGTCGATACTCCCACCGTTTGCGTCAAGCACAAGATTCTCAACATCGGCCGACAAAACATAGCTAGCAGTTGCCCGAACGGTATCGGTACCTTCGCCGGTATTTTCGATCACGATATCGTCGGCACGATCCACCAAGAAAATGTCATCGCCAAGCCCTCCGACAAGAGTATCAATCCCTAAGCCGCCATCAAGAAAATCGTCACCCGAACCACCGTCTAATGCATCGTCGCCGGCATCACCCTTGAGTTCGTCGCCTCCGCCTAAACCAATGATCCGGTTTGCGTCGCTATTCCCTTGTATTACATTAGCTTCTTCGTTGCCTGTCGCATCAATATTGCTATTGCCAACAAGTAGGAGGTTCTCCACGTTGCTCGAAAGAGTAATGCTCAGCGAACTACTTACTGTATCTATTCCCTCCCCGGTCGCCTCAGTAATCACATCACCCACATCATCAACAACATAGGCATCGTCACCCAAGCCACCCGCCATGGCATCAGCGCCTGAGCCGCCATTAAGTGTGTCGTTGCCAGAGCCACCAACCAGAGTATCGTTACCCGTCATACCCAGAAGAGCATCGCTCCCCGAAAGTCCTTGCAGCGAATCATCACCGCCTCCACCTTCAAGGCGATCATCAAATGCTGTCCCCACCGAGGTCCGCTGCAACAAAGCCTGGGCATCCAGTAACAGGCTTGTTCCATCGGAATAGCTCAATTTCAAAGCACTGCGCGGGCTGTCATCTGTGTAAAAATTAGACAGAATGATCTCATCAGTACGACTTGTTAAAAACCGTACTTTTAGATCTTGTCCGAATCGACTGAATGCCAGTTCATCCAAACTCAAATCAGCAATCAGTATCGTCGTACTATCTTGATAATCTTCAATGATCGTATCCCGGCCATCGCCGCGCACGAAAATATAAACATCATCTCCTGCACCACCAATGAGTTCATCGTCACCAGCCCCACCGGCTAGCGTATCGTTGCCATTTTCTCCATAGAGCTTGTCGCCTCCACTGCCACCCTGAAGATTGTCCGCGTCATTGCCACCAAACAGAGCGTCGTCACCTGCGCCACCATCCACTGCGTCGCCGCCGACCTCTCCATAAATAACATCGTTTCCGCCACCGCCTTGAAGTTTGTCCGCATCATTGCCGCCAAATAAATAGTCATCCCCCTCGCCACCATCAAGCGTGTCGCGGCCACCAAAACCATACAGCGTGTCATTTCCTGCCATAGCCGACAGCGCGTCAGTTATATCCGCCCCGTACAGAGCGTCATCGCCTGCTGTGCCTAGCGGCGCAACAAGACGCGAAAGCACTGCATCCCTGTCCCAACTAGTGCCGTCAGAAAATTCAATTCGCTCTATTTGGTACGCCTCGCCACCAAACCAATTAGATATGGCTAATGAATCTGTGCTGCCGCGCAAACTAACGTTCAAATTGAATAAGTCGCGAACAACGACTACATCCTCTGGTTTTATTCCCGTCGAGAAGTGAATCGTATCAACATTACCTATACGGGTATCGTAGTCCAATAAGATGTCTTGCCCATCTCCCGCCCTAAATATATAGACATCATCCCCGCCTTCACCTTGAAGCAGATCATTGCCAACACCACCATCCAAAGTATCATTTCCCGAACGTCCGTACAGGCCATCACCCCCACTTAACCCCTGAATCAAATCGTTCCCATTTGTACCAAATAGCGCGTCAGCACCAGCACCGCCCACAATCACAGCTGAGAACCCAACAAGAAACGGGGAAAGAAAACCCGGCCCATTATCAAGAGCCTTAAGCTGAAGTGCATTCAAAACCTGCTCGCCAAACGAACCATCCGCTCTCAAATTATCGACTAAGTCCTTAGCCAATCGTGCGTAGGCAACACCATCGATTTCATTACTTTTTTGAAGCGCATCAACCATATCTGACACATCAAATATGTAACCACCCGCTGCAGAATCAAATTTTAATGAAACACTCTCGTATATATCCTTAAGATGGGTTTGCGCCATCAATTGCACATAAATTTTGCTTGATATTGCATCGAACTCTTTCAGCAAAATCGCAGCCGCCGGGCCGTGAGGATTCGGATCCCGCTCCCCCCAGCACCATGTTCCTAGGTAGCTTTCGCCGTAAATAGCCTCCAACGTAGCAAGTTTTCGAGCATCCCCAATGGCGTTCCCATAAATCATCCGCGCTGCGCGGCTTGACGGATCAACTCCTTCGACGCCAGCCCAGGCGTAGATGAGAGTTGTCAAAATTGACTTTCGCAAATCAGGATCGGTTTCCAGCGAAAATTTATCAACCAGCGATTTCAAATGGCCGCTAGCATCCTTTGCCATCGCCTGCTGCAAACTACTTACATTGCCTGAACCACCCACATTGGGCATGGCTGCGATTTCATCACTAACAGGCACTAGACCTAGGTCTTGCGTACTCTTGTAATTCACACTGAACCAGACATCTGTCATGGGCGCTACGACACCATCAGTGCGAATAAAATTTCCATTTAGGAGATGCTGATTGCCCGCGGAATCAGTTTGATTCGAGGATGAGAAGGCAACATTCAAAGCATCAACATTAGCCTCAGCCAAAGTTAGCAGTTCACCGGCATCTACCAATCCATCACTGTTTGCATCCTTCCACACCCGTAGAGAAGAAAAATCTTCGTCATTAATATCGACCCGGCCGTCGTGATTACTATCGAGTTCCACCAGTGCCGCGAAGCCATCGCTCGCCACCTTACCACTCGACAGTACAGTATTGCTTCCGAATAATTCTTTGCCGCTATCAATCTGGCCGTTGCCATCCAAATCACGCACCAGCAAACCATCATCTTGCCCAACCCAACCAGTATTCTCTGCAAAATGATTGCCGTCGTGATCGAAGTGGATATAGGCCGACTTGCCGATTGTTTCTACGCCATCACCATCCAAATCCAGAATCAATGGGCTGGTCGTTTTTTGAGCACGCTGAAACGGATTTGGATCTTCTTCTTTCTTTTCAAGATGAATTCCAAGATCGTCATTGGTGAATTTCTTAATAATAACCGGACCAGCACCTCCCATCACATACAGGTCACTTCCAGCCTGAATGTAGGTATACCCACCACCTGTATAAACACCAGAACCATAGCTTGTTTCTTCTCCGCCATAAAAATCTCCGACACGGCCTTTACCATCGGCATCAACAACAATATCCAAACCTCCGTCGCTGACATCGTAGGTATCGAATCCCAGCCCCCCCACAAGACTATCGTCGCCGTCACCACCATCCAGCGTATCTGTACCAATACCACCGACCAAGGTATCGTTATCCCCGCCCCCCAGCAGCAAGTCACTGCCGTAATCACCAAGCAGCATGTCGTTGCCATCACCGCCATGCAGGGTATCTCCCTGCAGGCTTCCAAGCATCAAATCGCGCTTGCTGTCGTTCGAGGTATTGGCAGACATAGCGTCACTGCCAGACCGAACACTGAACCGATCAAAATCAGTGAGACTTACTGCCCCTTTTGCTTGCGAAACAGCCAAGGCCTGAATGGCTGGCAGCAAAAGATCCCAGCCTTTTGTATCTGCTTGCGAAACGAGTTTGGCCGACTCGAACTGAACGCCTCCGTTAAGTTCATAAAATAGCGGATCTATATTATTACCCTGAGCATAAAAGTAATATTGGGTAAGTGCAGCCAGCAAGCCTTTAACCATGGCATCGTCAGCAGCACCAGACGCATCATGGATTTTGTTCATCTCTTTCGCCAGGGAGTCTAGCAAACCTCTATTTTCGATATCCCGACGCAATAAATTGGCCAAAAAATCAGGCGCATCGGAGCCCCTCAGATCTGAGCTTTTGTATAGACTTTCGTCAAAAAACACATCAATTGCTTTGCTGTTTTTAAGGAAAGCAGAGTAAAAATCTTTAGATCGCAATATCACATTCAGCAGATCGATTGAGTGTAAGTCGATCGAATTTGTGATATCTCCCGGTGTCGATATATTGGTGAGCGAGCCAATATATGGAACCAATACGCGCAAATGTTCAAGTATCTCGCCGTCTAGGTAACTACCCGTCACATTTGATTCACGCAGCATAAGCATTGCTGTCAGTATTGGACTACCGATCGGCATGGATAGCTGAATCTCCGCCGCGTCAAAGTATTTTTTTAGCGATTCCGGAAAATTCGTGTATCCATCATTTATCAGCATCAATTTGACAGCTATCAATGAAGCAGAGTTCAGCACAGTGGCTTTGAACGGCGCAGGATCAAAAACTGTAGCGCGCTTATCAAACAAAATCGCCATCACGGACGCCAAGCCCCCCCCCAAGGAGTGTCCCGTAAAGCTGATGTCGTCTTTGTAGTTCCTGAGAACTAACTCAATTGCATCCACCAACTGCCGATTCGGCACCAATCCTGTGCCTAAGGCGGCATTAGCCTGCCAGTCGGGTTGCGACAGCGAAATGCTTGGGTCATTTGTGCCAGTAAAGGCTACGACCGTTTCCCCTCCGTTCGTAAACACACCGGCAGAGAAGCCGTCTAACTGATCAGGCACCAAGTACTCAGTCCAGCCGCAGTACTGCATATCCGGGACTTTATTTTTAAAGTTAGCGCGACTATAAACACGGCCTGAAAACTCTGCATACAATTCATTGCTTACCACGACGCTCCCCCTTCTTTATATTTAAGAAAAGTCTTTTTTTTGCAGGACTTATCAACACTATATTCCTCACAAACCTCAACGGTAGTGTGCCTACACTCTTTGTCATAGTTATACTCAGACTGAACTTCTTCAAAAGTAATAATTCGCTGATACACCACCCCCCAGGCGCCAGTTCTCTGCGTGGCTTTACGTTTTAAATCGATTGAAAAAGGCTCGCCTTTCTCCAAGTCGATTTCACGGTACATATTTGTTTTTTGTCCAACGAGCCTTTCATCCAACGGTACCCGAACCCAGGCCCCTTGACGAAAAACAAACTCTATATAGGGGTACTTTGGCTGCTCCAACTCGAACCATGTTTCGCAACCGTTATAAAATGATGAAACGATATACCACTCTTTTTTTTCTGAATTGTAATTAAAGATCATTGGACGATATTTGCTTTCCCACGCAGGTAGTGGAGCGTCGCCTGGCGGGGAAAATCGCAAACTGTAGTGTTCATTCTTGATGCCTGAAGGACCGCCCATTTCGTGCATACCGTCTGCCGACGCTGTGCGCTCAACCCACACCACTCGTCCATCAGAAAGCTGAACCTCTTCCCGCCATTGCAACGGCTTTTTTGGGTAATCTTGGCCACATGCCTCAAGCAATCCTACCAATAAAATTGGCCAAATAACCACCTTAAGCCATCTCATTTGACGTCCTTTAGATAGAAAAATAACTTTAATATTTATTATTTATTCCAATAAATATTATGTCGCGATTTCCGTTTAAGACGCTATTAAACCGGCAACAAATTACCTTACATCCGGGTACTGTAAGTCGTTGACTCGCAAAAGGTTCGAAGCCGACTGTGCTGCCTAAAATGTTGCCGGGTTAATAGTGGCAAGAAACAAAAACATCCTCATATTCTCGCCCCTGCGTTGAGTCGGTACTGCTTTGCAAATTATTGTGCATCATCGCGCAGATCCAGGCCCAAGCTAGGGCCCTTCAGCGCAGCAAGATTTTTTTGACTGAGGCCAACAAAAAATCAACTATTTCACCATTTTCGCGATCTCAAATGGCTTTGCTTACGCCCAAAGTGTCGTCATTCATTTGCAGCGAACCAGACGTCGAAAATTTTGCCGATCATGCCGCGACAAAGCCGCGTGCTGAAAAACCCGTCTGCGCGCAAGCATTCAACCCTTCCCCCAGACGGCAACACGTTCCAGCCTATACAGGACGAGTTGCACCGAGTCATTGCTTCGGCAGCGCCCACCTGCTAAGGGTTAGCCTCCGCTATTTCTGACCGCGGATCGATCACTACGTGCTGTCCGTTATTGTCTTGTGACCCCATACCACTCGATTCAAACAGAAGCCTCGCTTGGCACAGGGCTCAAAAACACGGACAGGACTGAAGGCTCAGCCCTGTCCGTATTCACTGCAGGTGCTACAAGTTATTTCCAGTTGGCCGCAATAACGGCATTAAGGCTTGCCTGATAAGTACTCGGCAATGTCGTCTGTCCAGCAACCGGTGGGGCGAATGAAGCCATCGCACTGACCAGCGCATTGACCTGACTATCGATGAGCACTTTGCCGTCACCGCTTTTGAACTGCTCGACGTGATACGGGCTACCCGAGTACCAGTTGCTGACCACCATTTTGTCAGCCGTGCCGATGATGCTGACTTCGAGATTGTTGCCGTTGCGTGCAAACCAGAGTTGGGTGGCGGCGATGTCAGCCCCCGTCTGCAAGACGTCGGCATTGCCTGCAGTGCTATCGTTTTCTGCCACGGTATCAAGGCCGCTACCGCGGTTGAGCATATAGGTGTCATTACCCACTCCACCCACCAAGGTGTCTCGGCCGGCGCCGCCATCAAGCAGATCACTCCCTGCCCCACCTGTAAGCTGGTTTGCCCCTGCATTACCGATCAAGCGGTTGTCCAGTCCGTTACCCGCACCGCTCAGCCCGCTGGTGCCGAGCAGCGTCAGGTTTTCGAGGTTGTTGCCGAGCGTATAGTTAATGCTGGACTGGACAAGATCGATACCTCCGTTCGCGCCCTCAATGACCCTGTCCCCCGACGCGTCAACGACATAAGTGTCATCGCCCGAACCACCCGTCATGAGATCGCTGCCAGCACCACCATCCAGCACGTCGCGACCGTCACCACCGTTCAAAGTGTCATTGCCCGCAAAACCATATAGAACGTCAGCGCCTGACGTGCCGGTAAGCACGTCAGCAACGCCAGTGCCGGCAACCGTGGTAATTGCTTCGCTGATTGCCAACCGGAACATATCGCTCACCGAAGCACCCGCAATATCTGTTGCGGTTACTACAAGTTCCAGGGATCCAGCGCTGCCTGTGGGTGGAGTGCCAATAAATGTTCCCGTATCTGACTTGAAACTCAGCCATGACGGCAATGGCAGCCCACCGACAAGAGTTGCTGAAAGCGTCAGTCGATCTCCTGCGTCAAGATCCTTGAAGGCATCGGCCGGCAACACATAGCTGAACACAGCTGCTTCTTTGGCGTTGATATCTGGAATTCCTGCAAGAACTAAAGGGGCGTCATTGATGTTCAACACTTTGAGGTGGAAAGCATCCGAAATACTGAAGCCACTCTTGTCGGTGGCCACAACACGGATATCAAGCTCACCAACATCCGCATTTTTCGGCTTTCCAGCGAGAACAAGTGTGGCGGAGTCGAAACTCAACCAACCAGGAAGAGGAGCTCCATCGAGCAGGGTAACGCTATAGCTAAGAACATCGGCAGCGTCCTGGTCGGTAAAGACACCAGTGAGTGCATAAGAAAAAGGCACATCCTGAGCCGTTGTGATGTCAAGCAAAGGCGTCGAAAGAGCAGGAGAATGAGGCCGTGCAAGCTCGTCAAGCTCCAGTTTGGCCCAGACGGAGCCGTCGGCAAAGAACACGTCCGGTCGATCTTGCAAAGTGAGGGCAAGATAGTCGCGAACCGTGAGCATGTCTTCACCTGCCTGAAGCAGAAGATCGGCGCCTTGCGCACCGAGTTTTATGTCTCCTCGCGACAATCCGGCTCCGAGCTGAATGCGATCCCTTTCGCCAGGACTAAAAGGCATGCCGATGATGGTGTCCTGCCCATCTCCCCGGCCAAAGTAGTAGGTGTCGCTCCCCGTGCCACCGACAAGCAAATCATTCCCCGCGCCACCATAGAGCGCGTCATTGCCGTCCATCCCCTCGAGCGTGTCCTGACCCGCTCCACCGATCA
>NZ_JBDIVF010000001.1:61066-318814 GCF_039631355.1 Uliginosibacterium paludis
GGCGCCGTCGGTGATGGTGTCCTGCCCATCTCCCCGGCCAAAGTAGTAGGTGTCGCTCCCCGTGCCACCGACAAGCAGATCATTCCCCGCGCCACCATAGAGCGCGTCATTGCCGTCGCCGCCGTCGAGCGTGTCCTGACCCTCAAAACCTTTAAGCACATCATCCTCCGTCGTTCCAGACAGAAAATCACTTGCTACAGACCCGGCAACTACAGTCATATGAAATCCTTTACTAAAACTTCTCTTATGAGTCAGTGGTCTTGGCGTTACGCTCATACTGCGAAAATTTGTGAGCGCTTAAAAATCCTGCTACTGCTTTACGCTTCTAGCAGTCCAATTTCTGCGTTCCTTGTCCGCCAATTGATTTGCGTCTATGGGTTGTTTGCAATTTATCGATCGGCATGACACGTATTCATTACTCCTGAACTCGGCTCAAACGCAGTGTGTTTTCGTAAGCCAGCAGGCCAGAATAAAGGTCGTAGGACTTGGCATCGGCTCTTGCAGCATCGCGAAAAAATTGGCCGTTGGCGGGATCATTCAGCGCGCGCAGAATTTTCTGGCTGAGAGCACTCAGATCAAAAAAAACCACCAGTTCGCCATTTTGGCGATCTCGAATGACTTCCTGCACCGGAGCGGTATCCGAGGCGATAATTCGGCAGCCGCTAGCCATGGCTTCGAGCAAGGACCAGGACAGCACAAAGGGATAGGTGAGATAGACGTGTACAGCCGAGACCTGGAGGATTGTCTTGTAAGTCTCATAAGGCACTTTCCCCAGAAAATGGATCCGGGGCAGCCATTGATCGAGCTGCTCGCCATGCGTTTCACGTAACTCGCGCAGCATCTTCGCTCGCCAGTGCGGGGCATCTTTGGGCAAGGAACCGTAGCTCTTGCCGTCACCGCCAACAATCAGGATTTGTGCGGTGGGGTGAGCTTTGAGCACTGCGGGCAGTGCACGCATGAACTGATGAAAGCCGCGATAGGGTTCAAGGTTGCGGGCAACATAGGTGACTACGGGATCGCCCACCTTGAGCGTCGTGCCATCCGGCAGCGTGAGCGAGGTGGATGGATCAGGACCGAGGTTTTCGGTGTCGATACCTTCGTGAATGACCTGGATCTTGTCCTGATAGGCCTCGGGGAAGCGACTCTTCTGCCATTGCGTCGGCGCAATCGCGGCATCGCAGTTTTGCAGATTCAGGAGATGCAAGGCATTCCAGGTGTTGATACGCAGGCGATCATCGAGCGTGGGCGGAAACTCCGGGTCAAAGCCAAAGTCTGCATCGGTCGTGGCGTAGTACCACTCGCAGAAATGGATGAGCCGGGCCTGCGGGTAGATCTCTTTTGCGTAGAGGGTTTCTCCCCAGCCGGGGTGGGCAAGGATCACGTCGGGCACGAAACCCTTGCGCTTGAGCGCCGCCAGCGCCCGCGCCACAGCTTGGCCGTGCAGCACAGCCGCTTCCATCTGGCGCAGGTAGGGGTGGGTTTCAGCCTTGGCTTCGCGGTGGAGTTTGTATTTGAACCAGGGGAAGTCTGGCAGGCCGGGCGCGGTATTGCGCCCCAGACCGACGACTTCTACATCAGGGCGGGTAGCCAGATGCCGCGCAATGTGGCGGAACTGGCCGGGGAAGTTCTGATGGATGATGAGGATGCGGCGGCGCTTCAGCGCCGATTGCTCCGAATGCGCCTCGAAACCTGATGCCCGTACGCCCCTCAAACTCTCAACGCTGACACGCCCCCGCTCTGCCACCCACCGCTCCCCCGCAAATTGAGCACACAAACCAAGAAACCTATTTGTCATTCTTTTGCACAATTTAACAGATTAAAACAAGAACGCTCTCGCCCCTCGTCAACCTGTTCTGGGTATCCAAGAATTTTGCCCGCAAGGGCATGTTCCGCTGAGAGGCAGGCTTCAGCACGGCGATATCTATGGGTTGCGAACAAGGCCGCTCACCGTGCCGCCAGCAGACTCGCGCAGCCACGCTTAGCGGCCGTCATGTTGTCGGCCTGTTCAGCGGAATACGGCACATCTTCGCCTTCGAGCAGGTAAGACCAGCCCATGACTTCGTCCTCCCATACGATGGCTCGGATGCCTTCATAGTTTGCAACAAGGCATCCATTGGTCTCCTTCGTCCAGCCGTTGGCGTTGAGCACTTCAAGGATGCGGCTCGCTTTGTCGACGGGGACCAACGCCTTCTCGACCGTAATGCCCGCCACGCCGCAGCCGACAAGCTGGCACCGGGCCCAAGTCACCTCGACATCCTGACGGGATGTTTTCTGGATCGCCGTGATGACGCGCTGGCGGTGATTCAATCCATACCCGCGTTCATCGGGGACGGACTCCACGTAAGCCACCATGGCGACGTTTGGCTGGATGCCGCTGACGGCGCCGCATTCGCCGCTCGCGACGACGTCGAGGGCACTGGCGAGCTCGCGCATCGCTTTGCCTGTTTTGCGTGTGGATTCAACTTCCAGCCAGATGACGCGCTCGCCCTTTGACGCCATCCCGTCGGGAATCTTCGTGAGATCCGGGTTGTCACGCCGGAGCATCTTCTCGGAATGGATGGCGTAGCCGCCTTCGAAGAGCAAACTGAGGATGCCGGCCGCGAGCAGGTCGTGACGCCAGGTGTGGTTCGGCCACCAGCGCTTACCGTCGGTCTCGCCCCAGTCCTTGCCGCTTCTGGCAGAGGTGTAACCCGCATCCTGCAGCAGCCGCGCGCCAGACTCCGAGAGGACGACTGAGCGGCGGGCGCCGTCGGGTAGTTGGCGGGCGATGACGAGGCGCCTCGCCAGCCACCCGCGGATAATCCTGTCGGCGCGTGTGCGTGAGTAGCTGTCACGCGGCCACATGAGGCGCCCCAGTTCGAGGCTGCGCAGCCACCCGAAACGGTGTATCCACAGCAGCCCTGCTACGTCGTTCTCGTGGCGCTGTTCAAACCCTGTCGCCATGCCTTGCCCCATTCGTCCGGGCGACCTTGCCCATGACGTATAGCGCGATCAGGCATGCATCTGACCTGTCTAATGACGCGTCTATGGCGCGCAAGAGATTTAGACAGGTCGGGAACGACTTCGCCGGGGCGCCTGCGGCCCCTTGGACCGGCTGCGCGGTGGCTGACGCCCCCTTGCGGCCACCTGCCGACGCTGCGCTCTGGACGGCAGGTGACCCTTCACGCCGCGCTGCGCTGCGGCTACAGCGTCGCCTGCGGCGCCTTGTGGGCGGCCAAGTCCCCACCTGACCTGCGGTCACCCCAAGGGGCGCTTTGCGGGCGGGCCACCGGCTTTTTCGGCGTCCCTGGTTCCTGCTGCGCAGTTCCCCGGCCCGGGCTTCGCCTGCCCTCAAAACCCGGTGGCCCGCCCGCTGCGCTGGTGGGACCTCGGCCGCGGGCTTTGCCCCCACCTCGACGCGTCGGCCGACTCGCTGCGCTCGCAAATGGCCTCCTTGCTTCGGCGGCTCCCCCACCGGGCTTTGCCCTGGACCCACGAGGGCGGCTGCCCTCGACCCGGGGGCGATCCCGCCCCCCAACCCCGACGACTACGCGGCCCTTTCCCTCGCTACGCTCGGTCCGGTGGGGCCGCTTCGCGTCGTGGTCGGCGCCCCCTTGCGTGACGATTCTTGCGGCCGTTACGCTGGTGGCCTAACGGACTCCCTGAGACTGCCGTCGCGCCGCAAATGATGCCCAAGCCCCCTGCCCCGATACTTAAAACGGTTGATGCAGAACGGTATGCAGGTTAAGATTCCCGCTCAGAAAAGCTACGTTGGCGAGTGTAAAAACGTAGTGCCGCTTGGCTCTGCCAAGCCCCACCTGGAGTGGGTATCCTCAGGGAAAGAGAATCTCGCATGCACGGCCACCAATGGTGGCCGTTGTCTTTTGGGACGCCACCTAGTCGATGCCCAGGTTGCGGGCTTCAAGCGCGATTAAATCGTTGTCGTCCGGGCTGATCTGGTACGTACAGCCCCGTCGCACGCACTCACTGCCGAAAGTTTTCACACGAAATCAGGGCCGCGACCTGCTTGGCCGCCGCAAGATAATCTTTCTTCGGCAGGCCAATTTGATGACCGAACTCATTCCAGAGTGGCACAAGCGCCTTGTATAAAAAAGAGAGGGCGAAGTCAGTATTGACAGTGCCGGGCAACGGGTAGTCCAGCCGGCGATTCCGGGTCGCCGCTCCCGTCAGCAGCAGCATCAAGCCTGTAACGAACTCCAGGGTTTGACGCTCCTCTTCTTCAAGCATGTCCCTGCCACGCGTGATACAGAGGCCATCTTGCCAATGCTGCTGATGATTCCTGATGCGGCGGCAAACATCTTTGCTGGACCCGAAGTAGAACGGATCGACTTGGCCTTCGAGCAGGTAGACGCCATTCAGGCAAGGCAGCTCACTTGGAATCGCCGGCAGGATGACCTCGTCCGATAAGTCCCAGACACTCCATTCCTCATAGTTGATGAAAGGCACCATGGGGAATGCTCCAGCAAGGGTGTTCAGCGGCATATGGATCTCGCTCGGGAATGGTCGGAATCTGATTGTGACGTAAACGCGGCTGACCCAAAAGATGCATCCGAAGACTATTCGCACATATCAATGAAGCGATGGGCGGATACAGTGCATACGGCGCGGCAAATCCTCGCGGAGAACATCAAGGTGCTTCGCTCGCAAAAAGACTGGTCGCAAGAGACCTTAGCCTTTGAGGCCGGCTTGCACCGCACCTTCGTTGCGCACGTTGAGCGCGGGGTGAGGAATATCTCCATCGACAACATCGAACGTCTGGCGACGGCGTTGGGGACAACGCCAGGGGCTTTGTTGGCAGACAGGGACAAATCAGCCATATAGGTATCCGCCGTAAATTCAAAGGAAGGATAGGCCTCTAAGAAGCAGTCACGCTAAACCCCTCATCCAATGAGACACTCTTCCGGACTATAGTGGCGGGAAACTCGGAAACCGAGGCAAGGACCGGGAACGTGCTTAGATGACAGAAATTGCTGCGAAAACCAGTCTGGACTCTCCGCTGCGGCTAAGCGTTCTTACGCTCTCGTCTGCAGGGCGGATTGGAATGACGATCTGTCCGGGCAAGTGTGCGCCTACCTCAATCGGCGGGCACCCCTGGGCGCGCGACCTCAGTATCGACTTGGAGGCCATCCGTGTTTGGGGCGCGCAAGCTGTCGTGACCTTGATGGAAGAATGGGAGCTTCGTCAATATGGTGTCAGCCAGCTGGGGGCGGCTGCTGAAGGTCTCGGTATGCAATGGTTTCACTTGCCCATCGTGGATGGCGCTGCTCCCAGCGTTGACTGGGATGAGGCGTGGTCAAGTCGACACGGCAAAGCGATTCACAGGCTTTTGGATGCAGGAGGATCGGTGCTGATTCACTGCCTGGGGGGCAGAGGGCGCACCGGAACTGTGGCTGCGAAGCTGCTGATTGAACGTGGAGCAGACGCCGATCTCGCTATCCAAAATGTGCGTGAAGCGAGAGAGGGGGCCGTTGAGACCCTTGAGCAGGAAAATTATCTACGTGCCCTGCCTCGCTAAGCGGGCAGGCAAGCATGGCCATGACGATCAGGGCGTAAAGGGCTCTCACAGTCGCGCAACTGTCTCCGCTGAAGAGGAAGGAGGCCGTCGCTTCCTCTGCGTATCCCGGCCTCAGCGCCTGGAACTCGGCCTCATGTGGCACTCCACACAAGGCCGAGGAGCAGACTCCCTCCCCTCGGGATCTCCACGTATCCGCTGAGACGACTCATCCGGAGTGATTCGCTCATGTGGCTTATTGCGGCTTCCAGACCCAGGTGAATTTGAGCTCGGGATAGGCCACCAGGTCGATGCCAGGCTTGAGGGCTTCGAGCGGAAATTTGCCGTAGTCGCGTCCGATGTGGTTCGTGCTGTGGCCAGTGATGGCGTCATGAATGTCTTCGCCTACGCCGCTGGCGCGGCAGGCACTTTTGAAGACGTGACGGAAGGCGTGGTAACACTTTTCGCGACCGCCCACATCAAGGGCGGTGCGCCAGCGCCCCCACCATTTGCCCCAGCTGGCGCCGCGACGGCCGTACTTGGGGTCGGGCTTGAGCTCAGGGAACAGCCAGATTTGTTTCTGATGCCGAAGATGCCGGATGTAGTCGAGAAAACCGTGGTCGATCAGCTTCTGGGCGATGGGAATTTCGCGCCGGCTGCCGACGTTCTTGAGCCGCTTGATTTGTTTGTCGGCATTCTCGTCCTTGAGGTCCAGGATGCGCAGGTACGGAATACGGGCTTCGGTCTTGATGTCAGCGAGGGTGAGCTGACACAGTTCTTCAAGTCGGGCGCCGCTGTAAAGCGCCAGGAGCGGAAGCCATGCTGCGGCTTCGCCGCCGCCCGCACGCGGGCGGTGAGCCTGAGTGTAGATGCGTGACGCGAGGAGCGTGTTGAGGTCTTCGACTTCGAGATCCCGTCGCGTGCTGTCCATGTCGTTCTTGGGGACCTTGATGCCTGCAGCCGGGTTGGCGGGGAGTTTGTCGGAGTCGAAGGCGAACTGCATGATGGCCTTGAGGAAGGAGAGGTCCTTTTCGACTGTCGCCGGGGAGACTTCCTTGAGGCGGGCGTCGCGGTAGGCGACAAAGTCGGCCTTGAGCAGCTGTTCGGCGGGTTTCCTTTTGCTCAGGACGTCGAAGGCACGCACGCGTTTTTCGAAGTCGTCGATGGTGCGTTGTGGCCGACCGGGCACGGCGTCGCGCCAGTACTCGAAGAGGCTGTAGAGCGAGGTGCCGTTGCCTGCACTGCCGGAGTGTGTGCTTGGTTGCGCGGGGATCGCGGGAAGCACGCGATTCGGCGGTGTGGGCGGTGCGCTGCTGACGGGAACAGGGTCGCCACGCATGCGGGCCAGCAAGGCTTCGTTGGTGCGGATGGCGCCGTGCAGATAGGCCAAAGCCAGACGGTCAAAGTCTTCAGGGCGTCCAACAGGATTGAGTTTCTTGAGCCGCAGGTATTCTTCGACGGCCGGCCGGATCAGTGCGAGGTCGCGAATGGCGGCAGCGTCCCGCAGAGTGTTGATGCTGTCAGCCAGCCGCTCACGGTACTCACGGATTTCTTCGATGTCGTAATGGCCGCCGCTACGGATGATTTCGTCACCAGCCAGCGATTCGTGCTCGACCATGGCGACGACGTAGGCGATGCCCGCATCGTTGAGGGCAAGGTCGGTCAAGCCATCGGTCGCGGCCGCACGCAGATTTGCCCATTCTTGCTGGTACTTGAGCTGTACGGCAGGCAATAGCCGACGCGCTTCGCTCAGCGATTTGGTGCGCAGGGATTCGGTGATTTCGCGCTTCGGGTGATAGAAGCGCAACAAATCAGTCGGGATACGCGCACGAAACTTGTAGATCGCGCCGACTCGCGCAAGATTGGTTGGCAGTGCAGGCACTTCGGGCTCCTCGTGGAGTCCGTCCTTCTTCTCGCCTTGTGTAACACCTTTGTGTAGCACTTTCAAAACAAAACGCCTTGCAATCCCGTGGAAACCACGATTCTACAAGGCGTTAATGTTTTTTGGCGGAGTGGACGGGACTCGAACCCGCGACCCCCGGCGTGACAGGCCGGTATTCTAACCAACTGAACTACCACTCCATGCCTGCTGCCGGAGCAACAGGCCTTGCACTGCTTCACGCTGCGAACTGCTGCAACGCTTTTCGAATCTGGCGTCCCCACGGGGATTCGAACCCCGGTTATCGCCGTGAAAGGGCGGTGTCCTAGGCCTCTAGACGATGGGGACCTGAACTACTTTCTTCGCAGGAGTGGTGGAGGTAAACGGGATCGAACCGATGACCTCTTGCATGCCATGCAAGCGCTCTCCCAGCTGAGCTATACCCCCTTGCAGACAGAACTCCTGCACTTCCTTGCGAAAGTGCCGGTGTTGGCGGAGTGGACGGGACTCGAACCCGCGACCCCCGGCGTGACAGGCCGGTATTCTAACCAACTGAACTACCACTCCATGCCTGCTGCCGGAGCAACAGGCCTTGCACTGCTTCACGCTGCGAACTGCTGCAACGCTTTTCGAATCTGGCGTCCCCACGGGGATTCGAACCCCGGTTATCGCCGTGAAAGGGCGGTGTCCTAGGCCTCTAGACGATGGGGACCTAGCCGCAGTTGCCTGCGGTACTCAAGGCTTCCACCCTGAGAAACAAAAACCGCCCTGAGGCGGCTTTCGCGAGTTGGCGGAGTGGACGGGACTCGAACCCGCGACCCCCGGCGTGACAGGCCGGTATTCTAACCAACTGAACTACCACTCCATGCCTGCTGCCGGAGCAACAGGCCTTGCACTGCTTCACGCTGCGAACTGCTGCAACGCTTTTCGAATCTGGCGTCCCCACGGGGATTCGAACCCCGGTTATCGCCGTGAAAGGGCGGTGTCCTAGGCCTCTAGACGATGGGGACCTGAACTACTTTCTTCGCAGGAGTGGTGGAGGTAAACGGGATCGAACCGATGACCTCTTGCATGCCATGCAAGCGCTCTCCCAGCTGAGCTATACCCCCGTCCAACGAAGAAGCCGAATTTTAGACAACGACCTTGGCTACGTCAAGCATTCAAACCAAAGAATTTGATGAAAAAGTACATGGATGCAATATGCATCTGAATTCAAAATGAAATTACAACACCTTGCCAGGATTCATGATGCCGGCAGGGTCGAAGACCCGCTTCACTGCCCGCATCAGATCAAGCTCGACCTCGCTCTTGTAACGGCGGATTTCTTGCCGTTTGAGTTGGCCGAGACCATGCTCCGCGGAAATCGAGCCTCCAAGCTGATGAGCAATGTCGTGCACGATTCGGTTGACCTCGGGCGTTCGGTCGATGAAAGCTGCATTGCACGCTCCCCCCTCCGCCATCGACGGGTTGTAGTGCAGATTGCCGTCACCGGCATGGCCGAAAGCCACAATGCGGACGCCAGGGAACGCGGAACTCAATGCAGCATCGGCCTCTTCGATGAAGTCCGGTATCCGGCTCACCGGCACCGAAATGTCGTGCTTGATGCTGATCCCATCCTTTTTTTGCGCTTCGGAAATGTTTTCGCGCAGCTCCCAGAGCGAGCGGGCCTGCGCCTCGCTGGCGGAGATGGCTGCGTCAAGCACGAGATCCGCCTCGAACGCCTGGGCGAGCACCGCCTCCATCTGCCCTGCAAGATCCGCCTGAGGGTCACTGTCTGCCAGTTCGGCAAGGACGTACCAGGAGGAGATTTCCTGCAGCGGGCGAACCAGACCCGTCATTTTTTTCAGGGTGAGCTCGTGCGCCGCCGAACTGACGATCTCGAACGCCGTCAGGCGCTCTGCGGTCCGCTGACGCAAAAGCCCAAGCAGGGCGATGGCGCGACGCACGTCGGGCACTGCCAGCCACGCCACCACCCGGCTGGCCTGGGGGGGAAAGAGCTTGAGTGTTGCTGCGGTGATGATTCCGAGCGTTCCTTCGGCGCCGATGAAGAGTTGCTTGAGGTCATAGCCGGTGTTGTCCTTGCGCAAGCCCCGCAAGCCGTTCCAGATGCGGCCGTCAGGGAGCACAACCTCGAGCCCCAGTGTCAGCTCGCGCATGTTGCCGTAGCGAAGTACCTGTACCCCGCCAGCATTGCTTGAGAGATTGCCTCCGATCTGACAACTGCCCTCGGATGCCAGAGACAGCGGAAACAGTCGCCCCTGCATGGCTGCAGCAGCCTGAACCGAGGCGAGCGTACAACCGGCCTCTACCGTAATGGTCGAATTGTCGAGATCAAGATCCCGGACCCGGTTCAGTCTGCTGAGTGAAACCACGACTTCCGACTGGTCCGGATGCGGCACGCTGCCGCCTACCAATCCGGTGTTCCCCCCTTGAGGCACCAGCGGAACCGCGGCCTCGGCACAGGCCTTCACGACTGCGGCGACCTCTCCGGCATCCGCCGGGCGAACGACGCAGCGTGCCCGCCCCTTGTAACGCCCGCGCCAGTCCTCTTCGTAGGCAGCGCATTGCGCCTCGGCTGTCAGCACATTTTCACGCCCGACGATCGCGCTCAGTGACTCCACGAAATCCTGCACGTCAGACCTTTCCGACCAGTTTATGGACGTACTCAAGCGGGATGACAAGCTGAGGGCGGCCGGCCTCGGCCAGCATGAGATTGATCCGGTTGAGGCGATCCAGCAGACCCGCACGCTGTGCGGGCAGCCCTGCCGCGCCCGACGCTTCGCCCAGGGCCGCAAGCTGGAGCGCAATCGCGACGGCTTCCCTGCGCATTTCCAGCTCCGGCGGGATGAAACCCGCGTTACGCAGAACGCGGTAGCCGGCCCGGAGTTCTTCCGGCACCAGACCAAGATCCTCTTCGGGCAGGGGCTTGCCAGCGCCTTCGAGATGATCGAAAGCGCCCGCCTCCATCGCCCGGGTAATCCGCTGCTCGGCCAGAAGATCGAGCAGTAGCACGCTTACTCCTCAGCCCAGACAGGCTCGGCGTAAAGATCGTGCACATCGCAGTCCGTGACGCGGACCTGGTAGAACTTGCCGACTTCCATGTCTCCACCTTCAGGTACGATCACCAGACCATCGATTTCAGGCGCATCGCCTTCGGAGCGGCAGATTGCGCCCTCTTCCGGATCGATCTGATCCACGATTACGACGATCTCCCGCCCGATTTTCTCTTCGAGTCGCTGCGTGGAAATGTCCTCCTGGAACTCCATCAGACGCCGCTTGCGCTCTTCCCGCACTTCGTCCGGCAAGGCGCCGGGCAGTTCGTTCGCGGTTGCGCCTTCCACCGGCGAATATGCAAAAGCGCCGACGCGATCAAGCTTGGCCTCTTCAAGGAACTGCAGCAGCTCCTCGAACTCGGCCTCGGTCTCTCCGGGAAAGCCGGTAATGAAGGTGGAGCGGATGGTGATGTCCGGGCAGATCTCGCGCCAGCGCCGGATCCGCTCAAGGTTGTTCTCGGCGTTCGCCGGCCGCTTCATGGCTTTCAGGATCCGCGGATTGGCATGCTGGAAGGGCACGTCAAGGTAAGGCAGGATCAGACCGTCGGCCATCAACGGAATGATGTCATCCACGCTGGGATAGGGATACACATAATGCAGGCGCACCCAGACATCCAGTTGTGAAAGCTCGCGGCAGAGGTCGTAGAGCTTGGTCTTGACCGGACGCCCCTCAACAAACCCGGTCCTGTACTTCACATCCACCCCATACGCGCTGGTGTCCTGCGAAATCACGAGGAGCTCGTTCACGCCGGCATTCACCAGCGTTTCGGCCTCGCGCAACACGTCGTGAATAGGCCGTGAGACCAGATCACCGCGAAGGGACGGGATGATGCAGAAACTGCAACGGTGATTGCAACCTTCCGAAATCTTGAGGTAAGCGTAGTGATCCGGAGTCAGCCTCACGCCCTGGGGCGGGACGAGGTCGGTAAAAGGGTCATGCGGCTTGGGCAGGTACTGATGCACTGCCGTCATGACCTCTTCCGTGGCATGCGGCCCGGTAACGGCCAGCACCTTCGGATGAACCTGTTCAACGATGCCACGACCATCGCCGTCTTTCTTCGCGCCCAGGCAACCGGTCACGATAACCTTGCCGTTCTCGGCCAGCGCTTCGCCGATCGCATCAAGTGACTCTTCGACGGCAGCATCAATGAAACCGCAGGTGTTCACGACAACGAGATCAGCGCCATCGTATTGCGACGCCACCTCATAGCCTTCAGCACGGAGTCGGGTCAGGATGCTTTCGGCGTCGGAAGCCGCCTTGGGACAGCCAAGGCTCACAAAACCGACGCGAGGAACAGAATTCTTGCTCATGAATGGGGCTCTCTGAAAACACAAGGCGCAGCCAGCTGGCTACGCCTTCATAGTCCGCCATTCTAGCAGTTGGCCCGCAAAACACTGCAGACGACAAAACGGCGTCCCTGGACACCGTGGAACCTGCAGCTTATTTCCTGTCCGGATCGTTTCCCGGGAAAGGGAAGTTGGTAAACATGTTGCGCGTCTGGTTTTCGATCTGTTCCTGCATCTGGGTGAACATGCGCTTGCTCTGCTCCATGTAGGTACCCATCATGCTCTGCATGGCGGGCCCCTGGAAATTCAGGAACTGTGTCCAGAGATCCTTGCTCATGGGGCTGTTTTCGCCGTACAGGCTCTTGGTCTGCTCCTGCAGCTTGGCCTGCATGTCGGTAAAGGCCGTAATGTTGTTCTCGAGGTAACGCCCCATGAATCCCTGCATGGCGTTACCGTAGAAACGGATCATCTGGGCCAGCAGATCGCTGGTGAACATGGGCGCGCCGCCGCTCTCCTCTTCCAGAATGATCTGCAGCAGGATGCTGCGGGTGATGTCTTCGCCGGACTTCGCATCAACGACCTGGAAGGTTTCCTGACTGAGGACAAGATCGCGAACGTCGGCGAGCGTGATGTAGCAACTGGAGGCCGTATCGTAGAGACGGCGATTGGGGTATTTCTTGATCAGTCGGAGTTGGTCGGCCATGTCGTGTCGTCCCCAGCGTGTTGTCGTTTATATGTGGCTGCCATGAAATTATAGCAGTGCACAAAATGACAACCCCGCAACGGATTGCGGGGTTGTTGCGCAAACAGCTACGGGACTCAACACATGTGGAGGCCGCCGTTGATATTGAGGGTCGCCCCGGTGATGAAGCCGGCCTTGTCGGATGCGAGGTAGGCGCAAAGATCTCCGATCTCGTCCGGCCTTCCCAGCCGGCCGACAGGAATCGTGGCCACGATCTGCTCGCGCACCTCTTCCTTGATCGCCATCACCATGTCCGTTCCGATGTAGCCCGGCGCAATCGCATTCACGGTGACGCCTTTCTTGGCCACCTCCTGGGCCAGCGCCTTGGTGATACCGAGAATCCCCGCCTTGGCGGCGGAATAGTTGGCCTGACCGAACTGGCCCTTGACGCCGTTGACCGATGAAATGTTGATCACCCGGCCAAAACCGCGTTCCGCCATCAGAGGCAGCAGTGGATGGGTGACGTTGAAAACGGAATCCAGATTGGTCGAGAGCACGGCATCCCACTGCCCCTTGTCCATCTTGCGGAACATCGCATCCCGCGTGATGCCGGCATTATTGACCAGCACATCAATGGGCCCGAGCTCCGCCTCGATCTTCTTTACCATCGCGACACACTGGTCGTAATCGGTAACGTCCGCCTCTCCGATGGCAAAGTCATACCCCTCTGCCTTGCACTTGGCCAGCCATTCCGCTGCGGGCGGGAATGCAGGCAAGCAGTTTGCCACGACCTTCCAGCCGTCATGGGCCAGCGACTTGCAGATCGCTGTACCGAGACCGCCCATGCCACCCGTCACCAATGCCACGTTTTTTGCCATCTCGTATCACCTCCAAGTCCGCTACACATGCCGGTACGCTGGGGAAGGCATACCGGCAACCGATGCGTGGCCGCGGCCAGCGCACCATCAGTACATGTGCTGCCCCCCGTTGATGGATATGTTCGCGCCGGTCAGAAACGCCGCCTCGTCCGAGGCGAGATAGGCGACCAGCCCTGCGACTTCTTCCGGCTTGCCCAGTCGCGACACCGGAATCTGCGGAAGGATCTTCGATTCCAGGATTTCATGCGGAATGGAGGTCACCATGCGGGTTCCGATATAACCCGGCGAGATGGTGTTCACGGTCACCCCGAATTTGGCCACCTCCTGGGCAAGCGACTTGGTGAAGCCATGCATGCCGGCCTTGGCCGCCGCATAGTTCGTCTGGCCAAACGCCCCCTTCTGTCCGTTGACCGATGCAACGTTGATGACGCGTCCCCACTTGCGGGCCGTCATGCCGTCCATGACCTGCTTGGTCATGTTGAACACCGAATCCAGATTGGTATGCATCACGGCATCCCAGTCGGCCTTGGTCATCTTGCGGAAGGTCATGTCACGCGTGATGCCGGCGTTATTGACCAGCACATCGACGGGCCCCACCTCTTTTTCTACCTGCGCCACACATGCTGCACAGGAATCAAAGTGGGTCACATCACAGGGAACTCCGATAAAGCCATATCCAAGGTGATGCATTTTCGTCAGCCACTCCTGCGCGGAAGCATTCGAAGGAGAGTAAGTGGCCACCACCCGGTAGCCCAGTGCTGCCATCTTCATGCAGATCGCCTCGCCCAGCCCGCCCATACCTCCCGTTACCAGTGCCACATGCGGCATGCATCCTCTCCTTTGTTCATCAGGCTTGCCCGTTTCTAATCTGGTTGCGGGTTTCGGGCTGTGGCCCGCAATCAGTGAATCACACTGCTCGTTCAGGCACGCTCCTTCACATAGCAGCCGGGAGCCGCTTCGACGGGTTTGTAATCGCGTGAGCCAAGCTTGCTGCGGGCGGCAATCTGGTCACCGCTGTGCCGTGCCAGCCACGCCATCCAGTGCGGCCACCAGCTCCCGCGCTGCTCCACCGCCCCAGCCAGCCATTCATCGCTCGTAGCCGCTGAATCTTCATTGGTCCAGTAACTCCGCTTGTTCTTCGATGCCGGATTCACCACGCCCGCGATGTGGCCGCTGGCACCCAGCACGAACGTGGTCTCCCCCGAGAGCAGGCGTCGACCGAGATAGGACGTTTTCCAGGGGACGATGTGATCCTCCCTGGCGGCGATGAAGTAGGCAGGGCACGCAATGCGCCCCAGATCGACCGACTGGCCCAGCATCGTAAGTTTGCCGGGCACGCGCAGATTGTTTTCGAGATAGGTATTGCGAAGGTAATAGGCCGCGAAAGGTCCGGGCAGGTTCGTGCTGTCGGAATTCCAGTAGAGCAGGTCAAACGCGGTCGGCTTGTTGCCCTTCAGATAATTGTCGACGACATAGTTCCAGATGAGGTCGTTCGGCCGCAGGCTTGAAAAAACCTGCGAAAGCTCGCGGGCCGTCATGAGCCCTCCTTTGCCGATGCCGGCCTCGCTCGAGGCTACCGACGCTTCATCTACATAACAGGAGATATCCCCCGTTTCGGCAAAGTCGAGCATGGTCGTCAGGAAGGTCACGCTCTCTGCCAGATCTTCTCCGCGAGCCCGCGCAACAGCCAGCGCAGCGGCCAGCAGCGTGCCCCCGATGCAGAAGCCGAGCACGTTGGGTTTCTCGACCTTGCTGACACGGCGCACAACCTCGATCGCCTGTAGCACGCCCTTGTCGAGATAGTCATCCCAGCCCAGGGAAGACTGCGCGGCTTTCGGGTTCCGCCAGGAGACCAGAAACACGGTAACGCCCTGCTCCACCGCATACCGCACAAAGGAGTTTTCCGCCTGCAGATCAAGGATGTAATACTTGTTGATGCAGGGCGGGACGATCAGCAACGGACGGCGGCTGACCTTTTCTGTCAGCGGCGCATATTGCAGCAACTGCATCACTTCATTCTGATAGATGACCGAACCCGGTGTGGTGGCAAGATTCCCTCCAACCTCGAACGCACTGTCATCCGTCATCGATATGCGGCCCTTTTCAAGGTCCGCAATCAGATTCAGCAATCCCTGGGTCAGACTCTCGCCACCGGTATCGATGGCCTTGCGCACGACTTCCGGATTCGTTGCCGCAAAGTTCGAGGGCGCCAGTGCATCAATGCATTGTCGCATCATGAACTGCATGCGATTCCGGGCGCTACTGTCCGGAATCGGCAGCATCTCGGCGACGTTGCCCAGAAACCGCGCATTGAGCAGATAGGCCTGACGCATGTAGTCATGAAGCGGGCTGTCAGCCCACTCGGGAGCATTGAAACGACGGTCTCCGGCAGGCATCGCGACGACCGGGGCAACGCTCTCCCCCTGCTTTCGATGCAGCATGGACTCCCAGAGTTTCGCATGCATCTCTGCATGCTCGCGATTCAGGGCGGCCCATTTTTCCGCCGTTTCGGGTGGTACGCCGGGCAAACCGGGCAACACCGGCATGCTGCGGACATCCCGCGAGCCGAACTGACTGAACACCCCTTGTACGAAATTCTGGCTCGCCTGCATCCAGGCTTCTGCCGCGGCTTTCGATTGCTCCGGACTCATCGACGGGCACTCCCCGGGAAAATTTGCGTGAGGATGTCCGCACGGGGCGGACACCTTGCTGCCAGACCCTGCTTGCCCCGAAAATGAAGGCAAAAAGATTGTTGCCCTGCACAAAACCAAGCGTCAAGGCGCTACCCGAATGTACATCATTGCCATTGCATGGCTCTTTACGGCCTCACTGCTGTCGATCGGTCAGAGCTCTGTTGTTGCGGGCGTGCTGACATTTCTGTTTTGGGGACTGCTGCCGCTATGCCTTCTTCTCTGGCTGATCGGCACTCCTGCCCGGCTGCGCCGAAAAGCTCGGCGTGAAAGGACGAGCGTGAGTGAGCAGACCGCCCAGGAAGACCGCTCCGTCTGATAAAGCCTCAGTCCGCAAGCGACTGCTGCAAAGCGCTGAGCAAGGTCTGAAAATCTTCAGCCAGAGGAACTTTCCAGAGCAACTCCCGGCCTGTTTCCGGATGTCTCAGTCCGAGCTGGAACGCATGCAAAGCCTGCCGGTTGAAGCCTTCCGCGATCGGCAACGAGCGGCGCAGGCCGTAGACCGGATCTCCGATGAGCGGAAATCCCAGATGCGCCATATGCACCCGGATCTGGTGTGTACGGCCGGTATCGAGAATGCACTCGACCCACGCGCACCCCCGGAAGCGCTCAAGCACGCGAAAATGCGTCCGGGCTTCACGACCACCCGCAATGATTGCCATCTTCGTCCGGTGGACGGGATGACGGTCTATCGGCTCGTCGATGGTGCCCTGAGGAGGCGGATTGCCCATGACCAGCGCAGCATAGTGGCGCTTGACCGTACGTGCCTGAAGCTGGCGAACAAGGTCCGTCTGCGCCTGAAGCGTTCTGGCCACGACCATCAGTCCGGAAGTGTCCTTGTCGAGCCTGTGCACGATGCCCGCCCGGGGAATTTCAGCCAGTGCCGGATCATGCGCCAGCAGCGCATTGAGCAGTGTGCCGCTCCAGTTGCCGCTTCCCGGATGGACCACCAGGCCGGCCTGCTTGTTGATCACGAGGATGTGTTCATCCTCGAACACGACCTCCAGCGGAATATCTGCCTCCGGCGCGTCCGCCAGGGCCTCTGGCGGAGGCGCTGCGCGAACCTCCAGCCTTTCGCCGCCATTGAGGCGCATCTTCGGATCGTTCAGGACCCGGCCCTCACACAGCACAAGCCCGTCACGAATCCAGGCCTGGAGACGGCTGCGGGAAAACTCCGGAATCAGTCCGGCAAGCGTGGCATCCAGTCTCTGTCCACCAGCTTTACCTGGAATGACGAGAATCCGGATGTCGGGGGCAGCCCTTCCGCTATAATCGGGCTCATTGTTTTCGGATGGTGTCGGCATGATCAAGTCCACCCTGCGTAGTCTACCGGTAGTTCTCGCACTTTGCTTCATCGCTGCGTGTGGATATACCCCCCCCAAGCCGGGCTCCACGGCCAAGGATCCCCAGTCGGCCTACAAGGAGGGCAAGGATCTGCTTGACGACGGTTCCTACGACTCGGCCATTACGGCCTTCGAGCAGCTTGAAGCCCGCTTCCCCTATGGCCGTTACGCCCAGCAGGCCCAGATCGACACGATCTATGCCCACTACAAGCTTGGTGAAATGGAGTCTGTCGTCTCCTCGGCCGATCGTTTCATCCGTCAGCACCCGAATCATCCTGCAGCGGACTACGCCTATTACCTCAAAGGTCTGGCCTACGAAAACTCGAAGACGGACGAATGGCTCCCCTTCCTGCCACGACAGCCTCTCTCCGAGCGCGATGCCAAGGGCGCCCAGAACGCGTTCGACACCTTCCGCCAGCTCGTGACCAACTATCCCGACAGCCGCTATGCCGAAGACTCGCGCAAGCGCATGGCCGAACTCGTCGAGGCGCTGGCGACTCATGAGCTGAACGCGGCGAACTACTACCTGAAGCGGCGTGCGCCGGTCGCTGCGGTCAATCGTGCCCAGTACATCATCGTGAATTACTCGAACTCGCCAGCGGTCGAAGAGGCACTTGCGATCCTGGTCAAGAGTTACGACACGCTGAAACTCGACAAGCTCCGGAACGACGCCGAACGGGTTCTTCGCCAGAATTATCCGCAAAGCAGATTCCTGGCACAAAACTAAGCCCGGCGGCCATGACGGTTTGCCGGCCCACGCCCGCAAACCGCTTATCCGGGCATTCCCGGGGATGGCCTGATATGGCGAGGATTGGGCACATGACTCATCCAGCCATACAGGCCGCAGACACCCGAACTGGCTGAATTTGCCGTTCCGGATACCGCCGTCGCAGCCATTGCGAGACCTTCCCCCGGAGGGCAAGCCGGCCCTCCGAGTCCCAACATGAACGAACCCCGCGGGGTTTGCACTCGCAGCCAGCGTGGTGCATTCTGCGCGACTCATCCAGTTCCAGCACCTGTCATGCAGATCCACACCACCATCCGCAGCCTTCAGGCAGCGCTTGCCGATTCAGGCCGGATTGCCTTTGCCCCGACCATGGGCAACCTCCATGCAGGCCACATCAGCCTCATGCGCAATGCGCAGGCTCATGCGGACACGATCGTTTCAAGCATCTTCGTCAATCGCATCCAGTTCGGGCCCAACGAAGACTTTGACCGCTATCCGCGAACCTTCCAGGCGGACTGCGAAAAGCTGGAGGCCAATGGTGTTCATCACGTCTTCGCGCCAGACGAACAGGAACTCTATCCGTCGCCCCAGCAATATTTCGTAAGACCGGCGAACGCACACGACTCCATTCTGGAAGGCGCGGTCCGACCCGGACACTTCCAGGGCGTGACGACCATCGTGAACAAACTGTTCAACATCGTAGGGCCCGATGTCGCGCTGTTCGGCAAGAAGGACTACCAGCAGCTGATGATCATCCGCAACATGGTGCGCGAGCTCAACATGCCGATCGAGATCATCGGCTGCGAAACGGTGCGGGCGGAAGACGGCCTGGCGCTCTCCTCGCGCAACGGCTATCTGTCACCCGCGGAACGCGCGGAAGCGCCACGGCTGGCCGCCGTGCTGCGCACCGTGGCAGACGCCGTTCTGGCAGGCGGAAGCAACTACGAAGCGCTGGAGAGTCGCGCCCGGCAGACCCTTGAAGAGCATGGCTGGCAGCCGGACTACGTTGCGATCCGCAATCGCAGTGACCTGCAGGCGCCGCGCGAGAGCGAGACACTGGTAGTACTCGCGGCGGCCCGACTGGGCGCCACCCGTCTGCTCGACAATCTCGAGATCGGCTGAGCCGGACCTGCAAGCGAACTCTGTGGCATTTTGTCTACGCAAATGCCACAGCATGCGAACGATGTGTTCAGATCGTGGCATTGCGCACAATGCATGCACGAACGGAGAACATGACTCTGGCCCGATCAGCCTGTCTGCTTCCAGCACTTCTGCTCGCACTGGGTGGCATGCCGGCAGCCTCCGCGGCAGTCGAATCGCGAGAGCTGGTCATGACCCCGACACTCGGAGGCGCCGGCCCCGTGCCGACAGCCAGCGCCCCCGCACGCTCGACGGCACATGACACCCTGCCGCTGCGGCTCACGCGCGCCTTCCCGCCGGAAGGACAACGTCATCCCGAGACAATCGTCGGTTCAGGGCTTTCAGGGAAGCTTGCAGGCGCCTGGCTGCGTGATGCCGCACTTGGTCTTCTGGCCATGCTCGCAGCACTCACCCTGCTCAACAGTCTGGCCGGGTGGATGATTGCGCTGCGGCGTCGCGCCGAGCGGCCACTTCAACCCGCCGTCATGACCCATGCAAACTGGCCAGTCATCTCGATCCTCATTCCCCCGCGAGGCAATGCGCGCGCCCGGATCGAGCGGGTCCGCGAACTTGCAGAGGCCGATTTCGACTATCCCGCCGAGCGCATCCATTTCGTGATCGCCCACCCCGAAAACGATGACATGCTGATTCATGCCATCGAGGAGCTGCGCAAGCAGCGAGAGGGCCGTGTCCATCCTCTGCCCTGTCCGCCTGCAGGCGAGCAGGGCCTGTCAGGACTCGTCGAGTCCGCCATGACCTGCTCGGCAGGCGACGCGCTGGTCCTGCTGGATCAGGATCTCCCCGTACCGGCTGACTGGCTGCGCAGCGCGGTGTCCCCCCTGCTCGATCCGGCAACGGCGATCGTCGTCGCCCGCTGCGTGGGAATCGCACCCGAGGCCGGCGCCGCTGCTCGCCTGGAAATGCTTTCGGCTCAAGCGGACGCACGCATCGTGACGCAGTCAGACGCGCTGGCCCGACTTCTGGCGGGCAAGGCACGGATCCGTGCGCTGCGTCGCCAGGCGCTGAGGACCACCCGGCTGAAGGGACGAGCCCTGAGCGAGGAACGCATCGCGCTCGAACTCGCGGGACAAGGCTGGCAAGCGGCGCTGCTGGATGGCCTGAGCTACCGAAAGGACGCCATCGGCCAGGGGCTGCGCTTTGGCACGGCCATCCGTTGCCTTGGCCTGATCTCTGGCTTCCTGAAGCCGCGCTTTCCCGCCATGGCACGGCGACAGATCCGCGCGGCGCTGGGCACTGCGCTGGCCATGCTCGGCTGGCAAGCCATGTTCCTCTGCGGCATCGTGCTCTACTTTCTCGGAGAGCCTCTTGCTGCCGGTGTCGCTGTCATGCTCTGCGCATTCACCGCTTTCGATTCCCATGGCGTTCCCGACTCGGCATTGCGGGCAGCCATCCTGCCTCCTGAAGGTGCTCAGCGGGAAGATGCATGCCTGCTTGCCCTGATGCCAATGTGCTATCTCGCCCGGCAAGTGCAGGGGCTGCTGCCGGTGCGGCAGCTCACGCCCCGCGACCAGGCTCTTGAGCCGGACACACCTTCCACCCTGCCTGCCGAATCTTTCTGACCCGGATGAACGACCTGCCCGATGGCCTCCTGCTGATTCCGCTGTGCATCGCGATCTGCGGACTGCCTTTCCTGCCGGCCCTGCTGGCAGCACGCAAGCTCCCTCGCAGCACCACCGGAGCGCAAGGGACCGCAGACTCCAGCGCACAGTGCGAGAGCTTTCGCAGTCTCGTCGAAAGCCGTTTTGCCAGCCTGATCAACCTGGCACGCACCAACGGCACCATCCGGGGCACCAATGATCATGGCCAGCCCTATATCGTGCTCGGGTTCCAGAGCCATCTGGCCCAATACCTTGCTCCCGACTCCAGACGACTGCGCAGTTGCGTGATTGCCAGCGGTCATCTTGATATCCCGGGAGAACTCGTCTGCGACCGCGAACTCTTTGCCGAAGGACGGATCAATCTCGGGCACCATGCGCTGGCCAAGGCCATGCTGTCTCACCGTGACATTGCGATCGGTCCGCGCGCCCGCGTCACCCATTGGGTACGCAGCGACCGTCGCCTCGATATCGCCGAGGCCGCAAGCATCAAAGGCTGGGCGAGTGCGGGCATCGAAGTCGTGCTGGCCCGGCGCGCGCGTTTCCGCAAGGTACTGGCGCCGGAAATCCGTTTCGGACGCCAGCGCGAAGCTGGCGACACCCGCAATGCCCCCGACACGATCGGCTCCTTTTCGCCACCGGCGCGCAGCGGTGAGCAACCCGGCAACGGACACCATCTGCAGATCCCGGCGCAACACACCATGAAAGGTGACTTGGTGCTGTCTGGCGTGCTGACGGTCGGAGACGGCTGTCATCTCATCGGTCGCATCCGCGCAGACAAAGGCATCGTGCTGGGTCAGGACGTGCGGGTGGAAGGCGCCATTCACGCAGGTGGCGATATCCGGATCGGTGCTCGCTGCAGCATCAGTGGCCCGGTCATCTCGTCGGCAGGCATTCACGCGGACCCCGGCTGCGTCTTCGGAAGCAGGGAGGATCCCTGTACGGTCAGCGCCGAAACCATCCTGATCGGAGAAGCAAGCCTCGCTCACGGAACGGTTCACGCCCTCCGGCACGGCGAGGTGCTGGCGGAACGGAGCGGCGCATGAGCGCTTCCGGCAAGCCCGAAAAACTGCCGCTGCGGCGCCGCCTGAGAGACGTCATTCGCCGCAACTGGCGCGACATCATGGCAGCCAGCCTCCTCATGGCAAGTCTGCTGCTGCTTGCGGGGATGCTCGTTCCCGGCATCCTGATGCTCTGGTCGGAAGCGCTCGCCCGGCTCACCAGCCTTGCCGGCATTCAGCATGTATCCGTCATGCAGATGCCGCTGCTGATTCCCGGTCTGCCCCCCCTGCAGGTGCCGATCATCGAGCACCCGCTTGGCATGATGGAAAATCGGGACTGGCTGACAAATCTCGGCGGAGCGAGCCTTGTCTTCCTGCTGGCCGGCCTGCTGCCCGCTTCACGCCGGACGCTAATCCGCACGCTGTGCGTCCTGCACGGACTTTTCGTGATCATGGCTGGCGTCGCCGCGGCAGATGCCGACGCCTTCGCGCGTCACAGCGCCGCGCTGGGCGTCCTCACCCTGTGCCTGATCGCGGCACTCCCGGTTTTTCTCTGCCTGACGCACTCGATCATCGAACCGGTGTTCTCACGCCGCCTGCTCACCTGGTTTGCGGCCAGCAGCTATCTGGTGCTGGCTCATCCGGTAAAACTGGTCGGTCACCTGCTGGCGACCGACCTGATGGGTCCGCTTGCCCTGCCTACGCTGTTCCTCGCGTTCGGGCCAGCGCTCGACCTGCTCGCGCTCATCGCGCTTCACAGCTGGGTGGCGAGCTGGCGCAGGTCAAGCCCCTGACCCTGAGGTCGGGAGCGCGCACTTACTCCTCGAAGTTGAAGACCGTCGCCCCTTGCTCGGCGCCGCTGACCGCCGCGCGCATGCCACCGAAAAGCTCGCGTCCCAGACCGCGCTGCTCAGCCTGTCCTGAAAATACGGCAAGGGGCCGCGCAGCAAATGCAACCTCATCCACCTCGATGCGCAACACCCCCGCTTCGGCATCCAGCTCGATCATGTCGCCATCCTTGACCCGGGCCAGCGCGCCCCCGGCCAAGGCTTCCGGCGTGACATGGATGGCCGCCGGTACCTTGCCGGATGCTCCCGACATGCGGCCGTCGGTGACCAGTGCCACCTTGAAGCCCTTGTCCTGCAGGTTGGCGAGCGTGGGCGTGAGCTTGTGCAGCTCCGGCATGCCGATCGCCATAGGCCCCTGAAAGCGGATGACGGCGATGAAGTCCTTTTCAAGGCTGCCGGCCTTGGCCGCAGCCAGCAAGGCGTCCTGACTTTCGAAAACCACGGCCGGCGCGCGCACCAGACGATGCGAGGATTTCACGGCAGACACCTTGATCACCGCGCGACCAAGGTTGCCGGTCAGCAAACGCAAGCCGCCGTCTGCACTGAAAGGTCTGGCAACACTGGCCAGCACCGCATCATCACCGCTTTCAGCGGGAATATCCTTCCAGACCAGGCTGCCGTCCCCATCAAGTGCCGGCGTTCTGGCATAGGCCGCCATGCCCTTACCAACAACAGTCTGCACATCGTCATGCAGCAGGCCGGCGGACAGCAGCTCGTGAATCACCCAGGCCATGCCGCCTGCTGCGTGGAACTGATTCACGTCCGCACCACCGTTCGGATAGACCCGTGCGAGCAGCGGGATGACCTTGGAGAGGGCCTCGAAATCGCTCCAGTCAATGATGAGGCCCGCCATGCGCGCCATGGCGACAAGGTGCATGGTGTGGTTGGTGGACCCTCCGGTGGCAAGCAGTCCGATGATCGCATTGACGATGCTGCGCTCGTCAATCATCCGTCCGAGCGGTGTGAACTCGCCGCCATTGGCCGCGATGCTCACGGCACGTTGCGCGGCAGCGCGTGTCAGCGCCTCGCGCAACGGTGTGCCGGGCGACACGAAGGCAGCCCCGGGCAGATGCAGTCCCATCATTTCCATCATCATCTGGTTGCTGTTGGCCGTGCCGTAGAACGTGCAGGTGCCAGGAGCGTGATAGGACTTTGCCTCGCTCTCCAGCAAGGCCTCCTGCCCCACCTCGCCTGCAGCATAGAGCTGCCTGACCTTGGCCTTCTGATCGTTGGAAATCCCCGTCGGCATCGGCCCTGCCGGCACGAAGATGAAGGGCAGATGACCAAATCGCAAGGCCCCCATGAGCAGTCCGGGCACGATCTTGTCGCAGATACCGAGGCAGAGCCCCGCATCAAACATGTTGTGCGAGAGTGCGACGGCCGTGCTCATCGCAATCACGTCGCGCGAGAACAGGGAGAGGTCCATCCCGGGCAGGCCCTGGGTGATCCCGTCGCACATCGCGGGCACGCCGCCCGCAACCTGCGCTGTTGCGCCGACCTCTCGCGCAGCAGCCTTGATGACATCCGGATACACGCCGTAGGGTTGGTGAGCGGAGAGCATGTCGTTGTAGGCCGTCACGATGCCCAGATTTGGCGCCTTGACGGACATGATGCGCAGCTTGTCGTCAGCCGGGCTGGCGGCGAAACCGTGAGCAAGATTCGTACAGCCCAGCTGACCGCGATAGGGTGAGCCCGGAATCGCGGCCTCGATGTGTGCCAGGTAACGTGCCCGGCGCTCCTTGCTGCGTGCAGCAATGCGTTCGGTCACGTCGGAGAGGATCGGATGAAGAGCCATGTTGCTCACCTTGGAAAGCGGGAACGAGAATCCGAAAGTAGAGGAATGCGGCCGCTCGCACAAGCTCCGGGCACAAACCGGTGCCATCCCGGCGATAGCCAGACGAGGCCGAATTACCTAAACTCAGAGGCAAACCACAGCCTTCAGGTGAAGCAGTGACGATCGAACTGAACGCCTACCCCGACACCACCGCACTCGACCTGGCACTGGCCGGGCGTCTGGCGGAAACCCTCAACGAAGGACTCGCACTCAATGGCGAGGCAACATTCGCCGTTTCGGGTGGCCGGACCCCCGGCGGCTTTTTCCGCGCCCTGTCCCGCCATGAGCTTGACTGGTCACGCGTCACGGTGACACTTGCAGACGAGCGCTGCGTCGAGGAATCCGACCCATCGAGCAATGCGCGCAGCGTGCGCGAAAACCTGCTGCAAGGCTCGGCTTCGGCAGCCCGCTTCGTTCCGCTCCATATCCCCGGCGAAAATCGCGACACCATGATCGAACGGATCGGACGACTCCCCGCCCGTTTCGACGCCGTCGTGCTCGGCATGGGTGACGACGCACACACCGCATCGATCTTTCCTGACAGTCCTCAACGCGACGCGGCCCTGGCGCCGGATGCGCCGGACATACTGGCCGCCGAAGGCAAACCTCCCGTTCGCGAGCGGCTGACGCTGAGTGCACGCCGCCTGCTCGCCACCCGCATGCTGTTCATCCACATCACCGGCATCGGAAAATGGCAGGTGCTGGGTCAGGCCGCCGCTGCGCCTGGCGCTCAGCAACCGATCAGTTACTTCCTGAACCACCGGACCACTCCCGCCCATGTTTTCTGGACCCTCTGACACGTTTCCCCGCCTGCTGGGCGACTTCGGCGGCACCAACGCCCGCTTTGCGCTGATCAGGAGCCCCGGCGCCCCGATTTCCGACATCCGGAATTTCGCCTGCGCAGACTTTCCCGGCCCACAGGATGCCGCGATGCATTACCTGCAGGCGACCGGCGTTCGCCCGAAACGCGCAGCCGTGGGCATCGCCAATCCGGTCACCGGCGACTGGCTGCAGATGACCAACAACCACTGGGCATTCTCGGTGGAGGTCCTGAGACAGGCGCTCGGACTCGATCGCCTCATATTCATCAACGACTTCACCGCACTTGCGCTCTCGCTGCCTCATCTCGCGCCGGATGATCTGCGCAGCATCGGCGGCGGCACCGCGGTCACGGATGCAGCCATTGGCGTCATTGGTCCCGGAACCGGGCTGGGCGTTTCGGGCCTCGTTCCTTCAGCCTCGGGCTGGATCCCGCTGCAGGGAGAAGGCGGACACGTCAGTCTGTCCCCCCAGACACCCGAGGAAATGGCGGTTACCACCTTCCTGACGCAGGAGTTCGGCCATGTGTCGGCCGAACGAGTCCTCTCCGGCCCGGGTCTCACCAGTCTGCATCGCGCGCTTGGCAAGGTGAAAGAAAAGCCCGCAGAAGAGCTTGATGCCAGCCAGATCACTGAGGCCGCCATCTGCGGTCTCGACGCTCTGTGTGTCGAGACCGTCACCATGTTCTGCGCCCTGCTCGGCAGCACGGCTGGCAACCTGGCCCTCACACTCGGCGCGCGCGGCGGCGTTTTCATTGGCGGCGGCATCATTCCCCGACTCGGAAAGTTCTTCGACCAGAGCCCCTTCCGCGCACGCTTCGAAGCCAAGGGACGTTTCCAGAAATACCTCGCGAACATCCCCACAAAACTCATCATCGCAGCCAACCCGGCCTTGACAGGTGCCGCCGCAGCGCTGGATGCCCTACCGTGACACTCCGTATCAGTCAAAGTCGGATTGACAGACTCCGATAGAGCTGCCATACTTTCGCTTCTCTGACGCGGGGTGGAGCAGTCTGGCAGCTCGTCGGGCTCATAACCCGAAGGTCACAGGTTCAAATCCTGTCCCCGCAACCACATTTATTTCGCTTCCGGAGACGAGCCCGGGGGTCAGAGCAGGAATCGGGGAAAGGCCAGCAGACATGCTGGCCTTTTTTGTTTTCAGTTCCGGTTCTTGTCAGCTCCACCCAACACAACTCATTTCCCCTACAGGCTTCGGCGCTGGCACAGCATTGCATGACTGGCCTGCTGCATCCATCGATGCATGTGAAAAGCACGTCACGTTGTGCTGAAAGCGGCTCTTCAACCAAGCCGCTCTGCCGCAGTGAGTATCGCTGCAGCAGGCGCGTAGTCGAAAATGGACAAGGGCTTGCCAGACAGCGCAAGCCCTTGCTGTTTTGTCGCGCCGGGGATCAGAGGCTGCCGACTGGCGCGGTCCTGCGGCGCATCCACTCGCGCGCCTCGCCTCCCAGCAGCGGATCAAGGCGACGTCGCACTTCCTGGTGATAAGCGTCCAGCCAGGCGATTTCGTCTTCCTTCAGCAGCGTGGTGTCGATGCAACGCAAATCGATCGGGCAGAGGGTCAGCGTTTCGAAATGGAGGAAGCGGCCGAAGGCGGTGCTGCGGAACTCGCTTGCGAGCACGAGGTTTTCGATGCGTACGCCCCACAGGCCGGGCCGGTAAATGCCCGGCTCGATGGAGGTGATCATGCCTTCTTCGAGCGTGTTGTGCGGGCGCGGACGGGCGTGGCAGGCGATGCTTTGCGGGCCTTCGTGCACATGCAGGAAGCAGCCCACGCCATGGCCGGTACCGTGGCCGTAATCGACCCCCTCTGCCCACATCGGCGCCCGCGCGATGGCGTCGACCATCGGCGCGCCGATGCCGGCGGGAAAGGCGGCTCTGGAGAGGGCAATCATCGCGCGCAGCACCAGTGCGCAGTCGCGCTTCTGCTCGGCAGACACCTCGCCCACCGGCAGCATGCGGGTGATGTCCGTCGTCGCGCCCTGATACTGACCGCCGGAATCGAGCAGAAGCAGGCCGTTGCCCTCGATGCGCGCGGCCGTTGCCGGCTCGGCGCGGTAGTGGGGCAGCGCCGCGTTGGGGTTGAAGGCGGAAATGGTGCCGAAGCTTTCGCTGATGAATCCCGGATTCGCGGCTCGCTCGGCACGCACGCGCGCCACCACATCGAGTTCGCTGAGCTGACCGCTGCGATGCGCCTGGTCGAACCAGCTCATGAAGCGGCAAAGCGCCGCGCCGTCATGCGCCATGGCATCACGTACATGCGCCTGCTCGCAGGCATTCTTGCGGCATTTCATCAACACGACCGGACTCGTGGCTTCGACACGATTCACGCCTGCCGGGATCGCTTCGACCAGACGGGCCGCGCAGCGATCCGGGTCAATCAGCAGGCGCTCGCCTGGCTGCATGGCCGCAACTACTTCTGCTGCCCGCGCGGCGGGTTCGACCAGTACGCCGTCGAGCCGGAGGCTGTCGCGCAGCCCGGCGGGCAGCTTGGCTTCATCAATGAACAGGCGTGCCTGATGGGTGTCGACCTGTGCATGCGCGACGAATACGGGGTTGTAGGGCACGTCGTCGCCACGCAGGTTGAAGAGCCACGCGATATCGTCGAGACCTGACAGGAAGAGGCTGTCCGCTCCGGCTGCACTCAGGCGCTGACGCAAGCGCTCGAGTTTGGCCTGACGCGCCTCACCGGCATGGCTGACCGGCTGCTCGAAAACGAGGTTGGCAGGCAATGGCGGGCGCTGCTGCCACAGCGGGCCGGTCAGGTCGAGATCGGTACGCAGCGTGATGCCGCTGCGGACGAACGCTTCGCGCAGTCGCTTCGCTTCCGACCAGGCCAGCACCGCGCCATCCACCGCAACCTGATCTGCCTGGGCAAGGCGTGCAGCCAGCCAGTCTTCCATGGGCGGTGTGCCAGGCGCGCCCTGCTTCTGCAGACCGATGCCCGACCCAGCAAGCTGGCGCTCGGCCTGCTCCCAGTAGCGGCTATCCACCCACAGCCCGGCATCCGCCCCTGTCACGACAACCGTGCCGACCGAGCCATTGAAGCCGGACAGCCATTCACGCGTGGCCCAGTGGGCCGGCGGGTATTCCGACATGTGCGGGTCGGAGGAAGGAACGATCACGGCGGCCACGCCGGCGGCCTGCATGGCGGCACGCAACCGGGCAAGGCGCATGGAAGGGGAATCCTGGGTCTGTGCTGCATTCATCTGCATCAATGTGCTCCGGGTGAGTCGGTAACGAAGTCTATCTTGTTCAGGCCACCTCCCTGTACCGTGGACAGCACGACCCCCGACAGCACCTTGTCGCCATAACTGCCGTACTGCACGGTCAGCTCGCGCAGGGTTTCGGCCTGGGGCTTCTTGCTCACCACGTTCACCGCGCCGCCCAGCGCCCCCGGGTTAGATGCTCCACCGCTGGAGCCCGCGCCGGCCAGGATGGCCTGCGGCCCCTTGAGCACTTCGATTCGCTCCACACCTGCGATGTTGGTGTTCGCTGCTGCGGAGTTCGCCAGACCATTGCTCGTCACCGCCGTCTGGCCGTAGCCGCGGATCGAGTAGCTGGGCGTGCCCTGCGGGCTCTTGGTGTAGATCACGCCGGCCACCTGGCTGATCGCATCTTCCACCGACCGGGCCTGCTGCGCTTCGAGCACCTTGGCGGTCACCACCGTCACCGAGGCCGGCACATCCATCAGGTCAGTGTCGCTGCGGGTCGAAGTGCTGGTGCGGTCCACCTTGAAGCTGGTTTCGGCCTGGTCCCGCTCGGCCACCACGGTGATCGCCTTGAGGCTCGCGACCGGTGCGGCCTGCTCCGCAGCAGCCGGCGCTTGCAGCACCGACAGCGTGCCGTCTGCCTTGATCGAGAGGGCCAGCGCAGTCCCCCGGAGCGCGGAGCGCACGGCGTCTTCCGCGCTCAGTGAGCCCTTGACGGCCGCCGCCGTCACGGCGCGCACGACGGCCGGATCAAACACGATGGTGCGACCGGACTGCCGGCCGATCGCAAGCAAGGTCTGCTCCAGCGGTCCCTGCTCGATCGAATAGCTGATGCTTGCGGCGACAGTGCCGGCGCTTTGCGCCATCGCGCCAGCCGGCATCACCAGGAAGCTGCCTGCAACGGCAATCGACAAGGCCAGCACCAGGGGGCTGGGCCTGCCGGCAAACGGGGCTTTTTGCGCGTCCAAAATCCTTCTCCTGCGTCACGGTTCGTTTGTCATGAAGGCAATTCCTTCATGCCGTATGTGCAGCAGCGGAGAAAAAGTGACAGCCGGCGCAAGAGATTTTTCGGCAGGCGCGCATGCAGCGCCTGCCGTGCGCTTACTTCACATACTTGAGCGGCAGCTCGGTGGTGTATTTGATCTGCTCCATCGCGAAGGCCGAGTTCACGTCAGACAGGCCCGGCACCTGGATCAATCGCTTGTAGACGCCGTCATACGCCTCGATGTCGGGCACCACCACACGCATCAGGTAATCGGTATCGCCCGCCATGCGATAGACCTCCACCACTTCCGGGATCTCCGACACGATTTCATGAAAACGATCGATCCAGGCCTGGTTGTGCTGACTCGTGCTGACCGACACGAACACCGACACGCCCACATTGAGTTTCCGGCGATCCAGCACGGCCACCCGCCCGCGGATGTAGCCGCTCTCCTCAAGCTTCTGCACGCGACGCCAGCAGGCGGTAGAGCCAAGCGACACTTCCTCGGCCAGATCGTTGAGCGAAACCGAGCAATCCGCCTGAAGACGGGAGAGAATTGCGATATCAAACTTATCCATACTTCAAAATCTCGTTGTGCAAATTCATTACGGAATATTTTTCTACGAACAGGCTTCAATACAAAAAATTCAGGTAAAAATTTTCATCACCTCAGCGCTAGGCTATTCCTGGTCGTCCCCCAGCCCCCTGTGCCGCCATGAAATCCCCTGTCCCCAGCCTGCCCGACACCCTCCTCATCCGCACCGGCCGCGACCCCGGCAAGCAGTCGGGCTACGTCAATCCGCCGCTGTTTCGCGGCTCTACCATCATGGCCGAGAGCTACGAAGCCTGGGAGTCCGCCAAGAAGACCGACAACCCCTACGGCAACTACGGCCGCTTCGGCTCGCCCACGATCCGGGCCTTCGAGGAAGCCATCGCGCAGCTTGAGGGCGGCCATGCCTGCCAGGTGTTTCCGTCGGGTTTGTCGGCCTGTACCCACACCCTGCTGGCATTCCTGAAAGCAGGCGACCACCTGCTCATCACCGACAATGTCTATGGGCCCACACGCAGCTTTGCCGACGGGCAGCTCGCGCGCTTCGGCATTCAGGTGGAATATTTCGATCCGGCCATCGGCGCTGGCATCCATGCGCTGATGCGGCCACAGACCCGACTGGTTTTTCTCGAAGTTCCAGGCTCGCTGAGTTTCGAAATGGCCGACGTTCCGGCGATAGCCCGTGTCGCGCATGCGGCCGGAGCGCTGGTCGCCATCGACAACTCCTGGGCCTCTCCCCTCTACTTCAAGCCTTTTGCCCACGGCGCGGACATCTCGATCCAGGCCGCCACCAAATACATTCTCGGGCATTCGGATGCCCTTCTGGGCACTGTGACATGCAATGAGCATGCCTGGGAAATTTTCCTGCCGCGCGCACGACTTTTCGGAGAAACGGCAGGTCCGGAGGACGTCTACCTCGCCCTGCGCGGGCTGCGCACGCTCGGCGTGCGTCTGCGCCAGCACTGGCAGACCGGGCTGGCACTGGCGCAGGCCATGGCCGCCCATCCGGCAGTCAGCCGCGTCATGCACCCGGCATTGCCGCAAGACCCCGGTCACGCAGTCTGGAAGCGCGACTTCCTCGGCGCGAGTGGTCTTTTCTCCTTCGTGCTGGCCACTGAGAAGCAGGCAGTGCTGTCCGCCTTTTTCGGCGCCTTGAAGCATTTCGGCATCGGCCTCTCCTGGGGCGGATTCGAAAGCCTTGCATTGCCGGTGGGCAGGCCGCTGCGTACCGCCCGCCCGTGGGAGCACGCCGGCACGCTGATCCGCGTCCATGCCGGGCTGGAAGATGCGCAGGATCTGCTCGACGACATGCTCGCGGCGCTCGACATTGCCCATGCGCGCGGCGCCGGCATCGCCCCGAGCCGGCAGGCCGAGCCCGCCGGAGCCCTGCGCTGAACAGCGCGCCACTGCCAGGATGCCATCTCCACCGCGAGGCACACCCGGGCCACTTCGTCTCACGGCCCGGGCAGAAGAGAAATCACGCCTCCTGACCGGCAGGCGCGCGCGTCGCGAAACATTGCGCGAATCATCGCGCCAGGCCCACAGCAAGCGGATAGAAAACGTGGCTGGCATCGGCAGGCTGCCTCATGGAAACAGCCCCTCCACCACACCCGGCGGAGGGGCTTCTGCCGTTTGTGCAACCAGGTCAGCGAAGTGACAGCACGGCCCCACTCCGCACCCTCACCCGCTCGCGCCCCTCGTGCTCAGCGCCGGCTTCGTACACGCGGCACGGGCGGCTCGCTCATGCCGTAGCCGAGGTAGTAATCCACCAGGGTGGATTGCAGGTAGCCGCGCACCGTGAGGCTCAGCCGGTATTCCGGATTGTGGGCCAGCGTGTAGAAGCGCCGCGCGGACGAAAGCGGTGTGCTGTAGAGACGCAGTGCGGTGCGATCACTCGTCTCAAGCAGAATTTCCTCGCGCCAGTCGCCCAGCACGTCGCCATAGAAGGGCGGCGCCGCACGCCAGGAGAGGATCACACCGGTTGGGTCGAAGAGGTGCTGCACCGACTCGGTGGCCGGGTCCCACTTGCCGACATAGGCCGCGCCCTGCTGCGCGCCGTCGAGCAGCTCGGAACCTTCGTCGCCATCCCACCAGATGCGGAAATTCGCCCCCGGAGCCTTGTAGGTGAGCCGCTCGCCCTTCACATTGAAGAGGCCGGACGAAGGCAGCGCCGGATCGGTCAGACTGGTCCAGAACTCATAGCCCGGATGACGCGGATCGATGTCCGCCGCGGTGCCGCGCGCAACGTCGTAGGCCACCTCGGCCACATAGGGCGGATGCTGGCCAGTGATCAGCCGGGTACCGGAGGACGCGTCGTAGAAATACCAGGGGAACTTGCTCCAGACGCCCAGTTCGGACTGCTGGATGCCGAAGCCTTCCAGCCCGGCATGCGAGGGATCGAAGTCGCCGATGTGGAAGCGGTCGCCGTGGCCGACGCCATCGATCACGTAGCGCAACGTGCCGTCACTGTTGAGCGCGTAGTTGCCGCCGATGAACTCATCCTTGCCGTCGCCGTCCAGATCGACGACGCGGATCTGGTGGAAGCGTTCGGGGACGGTCGTGACCGCTTTCTCATTGTCGGCAAACCACTTCCAGCGGTTCGTCAGCGTCTTGCCATCGAAATCCCAGGCCGAGACCATGAAGTGGAAGATCCCCTTCTTGGCTGGCAGACCGCGGGTGGTGAGCTGCGTCACCAGGCTGGGATGCACGCCGTCGAGATAGGCAATGCCGAACTGTCCGCCCACTGGGCCGTGCTCCAGCAGATCGGTGATCGCCGTACGGGTCAGCTCCTTGCCGCTGCTGCCCTGGATCACCGAGATGAACTGATCGCTCGCGCCGGCCGAGCTGATCGTGCTGCCATCCGCGAAGCTCGTGCCGGTCGCTGTGCGCACCAGCACCTCGGCCTTGCCGTCACCATCCAGGTCGAATACCGTCAGCATATCGTCGTTGCGATAGCCGGCAATGTTGCCGTAGCCGCTGATCGAGGCCGGTGGCGAATCATTGGCCCCGATTCCCGCGGCCTGGGTGTAGGAATTCACGCCCATATCCACCCGCCACAGGAAGCGTCCCTCCAGCGTGTAGGCCTCCACATAGCAGGGCAGCCCGGCCTTGTCGTTATACGGCAGCCGCGAGATCACGAATTCGTAGCGACCGTCGCCGTCGAGATCGGCCGGCCAGGCATGCTGCACGTAATAGTCGGCCGGCACGCCGGTGGGCACCGCCTTGAGCGGAATCTCCAGATAGCCATTGGCGAGCTTCAGCGCGGACTTGCTGCCAGCCAGCACGCGGCGATCATCGAACACCGCACGCACGGTATAGACACCCTCGCCCGCGCTCTCGTCCAGATAGTTGGTGCGATCGGTGATCGGCGTGCTGTTGAGACGCTTTCCATCCTTGTACACATTGAAGGCCACCCGGCTGCCGTATTCGGTACCCAGCAGGCGCCAGGAGAGCAGCCAGCCGGAGCCCGAAGGCACCGCAATCAGGCCTCGGTCGAGCGCCTCGACGATGCGCGAGCCGGCATCGAGGTGCGTGGCATGCGTCGTTTCGGTCTCAACCGTATCGCTGTATACATAGGCGTCAGAGGAAGCCGCACTGGACGCCGCTGCGCTGGACGCAAGCGACGAGGAGGCCGAGGACGAAGCCGAGCTCGACGCGCGTGACGATGAAGCGGCGGACGCGGCTGAAGAGGCTGACGCGACTGAAGAGGCGCTCGCGGATGAAGCGCTGTCGGCAAGCTCACCGCCACCGCAGGCCGCAAGGAAGACCGTGAAACTCAAGGCCGCTGCGGCGGGCCTGAGCACAAAGGGGTTCTGCATGAAAGGAATCTCCGGGCAGGCATCGCCCTGCCCGCCGGTCTTTCACGGCAGGAACAGGGCAGACAGGAATGAAAGCTGCTGAACTAGAGCGCGCGGACCGAGAAGCCCGAAAGCTTCCAGTGGCTCACCGTGGTCCGGAAGCCGAACCAGCCGGAGAGCAGGGATGCGCTGTCGGCATGACTGAAGATCAGCACGCCATTGGCATACCAGCGCAGCGTGACCGGATCATCCGCGGTGGCGGCACGCGACACGATGCGCACCGCGACCGGCGAGTTCGCAGCGAGCGAAGTCGCAGTGGTCATGTCCCCCGCGGTGTCGTCTGCCGTGCGGCTCGCAGCCGTGGCGTAACCGGTGATCTGCGGCCGGGCATCGGTGCCGTCATACTTGCGCAGGCGCGTCGTACTGTTGCCGTTGGCGCCGAAGCCGACGTAATACAGCGTGAGCGGATTGTAGGACGCCAGCTTGCCGTCCAGCCCCAGTTGCGTTGGATCACCATCCGTGCGGGAAGGTGCTGTCGCGTTCCAGAACATGTTGAGGTCAGAAATGCGGTCGGTATAGCTTTTCGTTCCCACCGTCACGGTGTAGGGCACCGGTGTGGCGGTAAAACGGATTTCGTAATTGCCGGAGAACTTTTGCCGGAACCACAGCGTGGCGCCCGCGGGCTGCACGATGTCCAGCTCGCCATTGCTCACCGTGACCGTGCCGGCAGCGTTCTCCTGCTCGACCTTCCATTGGCTCAGACCGGCGGTGAAATCGTCAGAAGCCAGCACGGTCCCGGCGACCGGAGCCGTCGAAGAGGACGCCGCACTGCTGCTGGACGAAACCGCGCTGGCGCTGCTCGAAGCCAGGCTCGACGCGGCGGCAGAACTCGAGGACTGCGTGGCCGTCGACGAACGGCTTGAGGTGCTGGAGGCAACGCTCGACGCACTCGACGCAGTGGCGATTGAAGACGATGAAGCGGCCACGGCCGGCGCTGCTGAAGAAGGTGTCGTCACCTCTCCTTCTCCACCGCCGCATGCGGACAGGAGCCCGAGCAGCAAAACGGAAACGAGGGCCCCCGCCCTCACCGGCAGGGTGTTCTTTCTGGATGTGTGCATTGAATGTCCTTGGATGACTTGATGTCGCATGAGCCTCTGCGGGCTCACCGCATGGTCGGACGCGGGCGGCGGATTCCAAACGAACAATTCTTCAGAACGATATGCATAACGGATACCACGCCGGATCCTCGGCCATGGATACGACGGGTTCATCCGCCTCGCTGCGCAGGCCTCATGCATCGGCCACGGCCACCGAACGCGCCCCGGTCACCATCCATCCACACAGCCCCTGAGCCTGCTCTGCGTCCCGCAGCTTGCTCTGGCCTGAATATTTCCGGACACTCGCCCTGCGAGCGCCCGGACAGCCCGATCCACTCCTGCAAATGCTGCGAAACAACACCGAAAAACTCACGCTGTCACGCCATGACCGGGACAGCCCCTCCAGAGGCTTCTGCTTCCGATGAAACGCATCACCGAAAAGTGTTCGCAGAACGCAGCAGTCATCCTGTGCAGCTCAGCCCTGCTGCTGCCCTTTGCCTGCGAACTGCTGACCGACCTGCTTTATCAGGCGACCGCCATCCGCCTGCGGGACGGCGATGGCATCCTGCTTTTCCTGGGAACAGGTTTCACAGGCCTGCTCGGCTTCCTCCTGCTTCTGCCGGTACTCTACAGAGACTTCAAAACCGGCCGACGGCCTGCTCTTGTCTTTACGCTGCTGGCCTCCTCCCTCATCGCACTGTGCATTTCTGCCGTCATCCTGCTGACCATGGGACGGAATGCCTTCTGCGGCGGCCCGCTGAGCGAGTGCGGCCGCTGGATATGAACACCAATACTCCTGCCTTGTAATTTGACGTGTACCCGCGACAGACGCCGGGCTTTCAATCGACAGGATCGCCACTCCAGTCCATACCATCATGATCCGATACTGCTGTGACACCCTGACTTGATGGGCGAACCGCACATGCCGAAAGCATGATGATTTTCTCCTTTCCTGACCACCTCCTTGACTTCGACGCCCGATCGCACGTTTGCGGCGTGATCGTTCATGACGGCGGATCTGCGTTCGTCAGGATCGGGCTCTGCCCCGGGTGCGACATCAGGCTGAATAAGCCGGATTGCCCCCGCCACCTCATCCTCTGTTCCACCGGCACGCCGACACGCCCGGCCCTTGAGCGGCCTGCGCAGATGAAGTCAGCAGAACGCCCCCGGGCGATCTCCTGCGTGCGCGCCTGCGAGGACCACACCACCACAGCGCGGTTTCTGCGTCACCCCGATTTCGTTTCCTGCTCATTGCAAGCCGGCAGTTGAGCGGGCTCAGCCTTGCGAAACATTCCGGGCAGGCTGTCTCGTCGGTACAACGTGAAAATCCCGAAAAACACAAGACCGGATGCCGCATAAAAATTCCGGGGGAATGCAAGAATTCCGGCCCCGCTCATTCGCTTCCCCAGGCTGTTCCTCATGAGATTCACCCTTGCCATCGCGGCTGTTCTGGCCTCGGCTTCCCCACGCACGCGACATGCCCGGCACTCCCCGCAGAGCCTGCCTCTCTCAACACCCGGCCCGCATGGCAAGCATCCGTGCGCGCTGCTGAACGCTCCGGATGGCAGACAACGGGCCCAACCCCTGAACCCGGCAGACGGCCGGGTGGCCACGGGAGGCCGGGCATGAACTCGAAGCACCTGATCGGTCTCGCCGGCCTTGCAACGCTTGCGGCCTGCGGCGGGGGTGGCGGCGAGGCCGAAGGGTTTGACCTTCAGGACGCCGTCATGATTGCTGACGGCCGGTCGGTCAGCTATGCCCTGCCTCATACCGGTCGTTACTCCCTGCAACTGTCTGCCAGCACCCATGGCGTAATCGTTGAGTGGAAAAACAGCTACAGCTGCACAACGGCATCCGAAGCGGTGCGTTCGCTCTGGCAGACCTGTCTTTTCTCCCGGCCAGGAGAGCTGGTGATCACCAATCCGGACGCCGAGGATGCGCGCGGCACCGAGCTCGTCAGCCTCCGCATCACGGGCGGATAAACCGCGCCACAAGGCACGCGCAGGCGGGCTTGCCCTGACCTGCTGACTTCCGTCCGGTTCATGCTTACCATCAGGGCTCAAACAACCCCTCTCTGAGTGCTGCAGCATGGATCTCGATATCGGAGCCAGAAAACCCGTCGATGGCGGGCAGGTCTTCCTGGTGGGCCGCTGTGCCGTATCGGCAGAACCGCCCTTCGTGCTGCTCCATGACGCGGGCAAGCAGCGGCGATACAAGCGAAACATCAAGGGAAGGCCGGTCCCGGAGATTGTGGCGGCGCTGGGCAAGCATCTTTTCAGTGAAGTCCCGTATCCAGGCTGGGGAACGGTGTGGTTTCGCGTGGACCGGGTTCGCGCCGTCCGCGAACTCGACGCCGCCGAACTCGCCCACAGCTCATCCGGCTTCGGGTCCCTGGTGCTCTTCGTACATGACCCTGAACCGGCGGACGAGCATGCCGGCTTCATGCTGTTGGGCATTGAACGGAGACAGGCCTTGAAACTCATCGGCCTCGACGAAGGCTCTCATCCGGACGTGACAGCATGAATCCGCTCACAGAATGAGCGTGCGCCGCGCACGACGAAAATGCCGCACTTCACCTGAACTCCGGGCCTGCCATGTCCCCTGACTCGCTTCCCTCGATTCCCAGTATCCGTTTGCGCGCCCAATCGCTGGCGATGCTGGACGCGATCCTCTGCCCGGAGTGGCCATACCGCTACTACAGCTTCGACAGCCAGTGGGGCCCGGGAGAGGAAATGGCCTCGATGCGGAACGGCTCGGGGGACGACTGGTTCCTGCTGCTGGACCCGGCGGGCGCCACGCTCAAGGGCTTCGCCCACGAACTCGCCCATGATCCGGAACTGGCCCGGAGCATCCCGCTGCAGCTGCCGGCGGCTTTCTCATCCTTTCTGGCCGAGCCGGCATTCTCGATGGAGAACGCGAGCTTCTGCTTCTGGCGCGGAACGCACGACGCTGTCTGGCACAAGCTTGAGAGCACGATTGCGGAGGATGGCTCGGACGAGATGCTCGCGCTGCTGGCAAACGGCCCGGCAGCCTACAAGGCCTGGGCTGAAGACTACTATGAGCGTCCTGTTCCACTGGACGCCGTGACTGCGGTGTTTGCACATCAGCCTCTCACCGGGACGCTGATTCTCGCGCTCAACCCGGAGGCCGATGTGACGCAGGTGCATGCCGAGACCGAAGGGATAGCCTACCCCTCCGCCCTCTGACTCCCGGGCCAGCGGGAGGCATCCTGCCAGACCGTTTTTGCCGCGCCAGGGCAACTTTTTCGGGGCGTGCGGCGCTGATGCCGGAATCAGGCATTTCGTGCAGACTGCAGCCTGTCTGCAAGAGACCCAAGGAGCCCACCGAAACATGCCGGAAGCCGAATTTCTGACCCACCGCCTGCTGGTTCGCCGCTGGAATGACGACGACATAGACGCGCTGCATGAGGTCTATGGTGACGAAGACGCGATGCGCTGGGTAGGCGACGGTCATGCCATCTCGCGTGACGACTGCGTTCGCTGGCTGGCGGTGACGCGCAACAACTACCTCAAGCGCGGCTACGGCATGTTTGCCATAGAGTTGCGCGCGCAGCCGGGCGTCATCGGTTTCTGCGGCATCGTTCATCCCGATGGGCAGATCGAGCCCGAGGTGAAATACGCGCTCCGACGCTCGCACTGGGGCCAGGGTTTTGCCACCGAAGCGGTGCGTGGCCTGATCGACCACGCACACCGCAGGCTCGGCATCGATTTTCTCATCGCCACGATTGCACCGGCGAATCTCGCTTCGCACCGGGTTCTGCTCAAGGCCGGCATGCGTTGTGGCGACTTGCTCCAGGATCCGGACGGCACGCAGACCAGAGCATTCCATTGGCAAGCCGGCGCCGGAGACTGAAATGGGAACATGGGGAACCGGACTGTATTCGGACGACACCGCGTGCGATGTGCGCAACGATTACATTGAGCAGCTGAAATCCGGACGCTCCAGCGAGGAAGCGACTGAAGCGATCCTTGCAAGGTTTGCGGATCTGATCGGTGACAGGCAGCTTGAATGCCTGGTCATCCTGCCGCTGGCGGACACCCAGTGGCAATACGGCAGACTGCAGCCCCCCATCAGGGATCGCGCCCTGACGCTGATCCGGAACGGTGCGGATCTGGCGCACTGGGCAGCGGATGCGCCGTCCGCCGTACCGGCCAGAAAGCAGGCGCTCAAACGGCTCGAAGCCCGGCTACACAGCACGCCGCCCGCGCCCAAGCCCCTCGAGCTGCGCGTGCCGCGCGAGCGCCCGAAGAAAATCCGCATGACAGCCGGGATCGGCACGGTCTTTCTGCTGCCGGTCAGCGAAAGCCTGAACCTGCCGCTGGTGCTGCTCGCCTACCGCGAGCTCGAGAAAAGCGTCGAACCGATCTTCTGCGTGTTCCCCATGCCGGTCTTGCCCGGCACACCACTCCCGGCCGATGCTTTTGACAGCGCGCCGCTCGCGCTCGACTCGGGCGCCGGCCCCGCTTCCGTATTCGGCGCCTTTCCCAAGGATGAGCGAAGCAATCCCTGGAAGTCGCTCGCGGTGCTGGGCATGGCGACAGACATCCGCTTGCCTGCGGTACCGGATGCTCCGGTCTTCTACAGTTTTGGCGGCATGATCAGCCGCATCCTGAGTGCATTCCAGGCCAGGTCAGCAAGCTGAGCACTCAAGCCATGTGGTGTCCCGCGGCAACGAGGCGCCGGGCAAGGGACGCCACGCGCCCTGAAAAGGCAAAAAGGCACCGGAGTGCCTTTCTGCTTTCCTGCATGCGGCGCACGCGGAGCCAGGGGCCCTCTTCCCCGGCTCCGCATGGCACGCGCTTCAGCGGCTTCCCAGTCCGCTGAAGGTGTCGACGTCATAGACGTCCCACTCGGTTGCAACATCCCAGCTGGTGCCAGGGATGCTGCCTTGCGTAATGCCGCTTTTTCGGCGCAGGGTCTTGTTCAGCGTGCTGACCGTACCGCTGACCCATTCCGTACCCGGGTCCGTGCCGACGACGCCGATGCCATCGATCGTGCTGCCGTTCTTCTCCAGGGTCACGGCGTCGTCGCCGTTGAAATTGACCACCGTGCTGTTGCTGATCGCCGTTGCCGGGAATCCAGTGAACGCTGTGGTGAAGCTGGAATGCCGTATGACAAGGGTCTCACCCGCGCCGAGCGTGCCACTGAGCGCAAGACTGCCGGTCGAGGTGGCCGAGCCATTGGCATAGATCTTCACGGTGTAGGCGGACAGATCAACGCTCGTCGACAGCGGGTTGTAGATCTCCAGCGCCTTGTTGTTGCTGGTGCCTTCGATGTATTCGCTGAAGAAGAGCTCAGGGCCGCTGACGCTACCGCCACTGCTCGAGGCCGTGACCTTGATCGTGCTGCTGCGCGTGGCTGGCAAGCCCGAGCCGGTCAGCGTGAGCGTAATGGTGTAGGTGCCCGGACTCGCATAGGTGTGGCTGGCCGAACCTGCGGCAAGCGCCAGCGACTCGCTGTTGCCATCACCCCAGCTCACCGTGAGTGCCGTGCCATTGCTGACGAGGAGATTGGTGATGCTGACCGAGGTGCCCACGGTCGCGGCAGTCGGCACGTTGGCCGAAAGGGTTGCAACGCTGACGGCGGCATCGGCATTCAGGTTCAGCCCGACCACAACCGGATCATGATCAGAGCCCCGATAAGGCGTTTCGGTATAGAGATCGGGATTCTTGTTCGCGGTGGTGTAGTCGATGATCTCCGGCTCCTCCGAGTTGATGTGCCACACCGTGATACCGCTGACCTGGCTCTTCAGCAGGCTGCTGGCGAAGGCGTGATCCAGCGCACCGGTTTCACCATCGAACTGGTAGCTGTTGCGCTGGTTGGCCGGGAGCCTGCGCAGCAGGGCTTCGTAGCCGGCGCTCTCCAGCACCTTGAGCGGATCTTCGTCAATGTAGGCATTGAAGTCCCCCATCATCAGCACGTCGCTCTCGCCCGAAGCGCTCACCAGCCCGGCCACCCAGTCACGCAGGGCCTTGGCCTGGGTCGTGCGGGAAGCGTTCCAGCAGCCCTGTCCATATTCCGCATCGGCGCTGGAGCTGCTGCTCGGGCAGGAGCCCTTGCTCTTGAGGTGATTGGCGACCATCCAGAATCCACCGCCGTTGGCGACAGACGCGAAGCGCTGCGCAATCGACGGGCGCATGCCACCGGATACCGCGAAGTTGGTATCGGTGATGATCTGCGGGTTGCCCACGGTCTTCACCTTTGCCGGCTTGTAGAGCATGGCCTGGATGATTTCGTCGGTCCCGGCAATGCCGACATCGACATAGCTGTAGGTGCCTGCGCCAACCTTCTCGTTCAGCGCGGTCACAAGATTCGCGAGCGTCACGCCGGCATCGTTCTGGGTTTCGATCAGGTTGATGACATCCGCATCGATCGCCGCGATGGCCGCGACCAGCTTCTTGCGCTGACGCGCGAAGTCCGTCGCGGTGGAGGCACCGCGTGAGCCAAGCGTGGTGAAGAAGTTCTCCACGTTGTAGTGCGCAACCTTAAGCGAACCTCCCACGGAGGCCGGGGCCGCAGTGCGGGGATTGGCGTCGACAAAGCTGACCGTGCCGACAGGATGGAAGCGCCAGGCATTGGCACTCCAGGTCAGCGGGCCGCTGACGCCGGTAAGGGTGTCCCCCACCCTGCGCGTGCCACTGGCCGAAGACAGGTAGCTCTTGATCGGCGTGACACTCATGTTCGGATAGGACTTGGTGCTGCCGTCGTCCAGAATGATGCGGTTGAGCGCATTGGCCGCCACCACCGCAGCGGGTGTCATCGAAGGATGGTTGTAGGGCTCCCACAGCCGGCCGTTCGAGAGACCGATCGAGCCATAGTGGCCGAAATCGGAAACATCCGTCACCGTCAGCGTCTGCTCGAATCGGACCAGCATGCCTTCATAGGCCTCAAGCGCCTCCGCACTGGCCAGGGGCAGCGTCAGGGTGGTGGGGGTCACGGAAAGCCCGGATCCGCACACGCTGATCGCGCTGACCTCAGAAAGCTCGGTCAGCGTTCGCGTGTCCCCGGTGCCCTTGTACTCGGCGACCTTGCCCGCCACCTGCACATAATCCCCCACGGCCACCTTGACGGTGGCGTTCTGCGCGTAAATGAACAAACCTTCCGAAGTCAGCGGATCGGCATCCGCGACCGGCTGCTGGATGAAGAAACCGTTCAATTGCGTATTGCTGCTGTCTTCTGCGTTCCCCTGGAAGGCACCGGTCACGATGCCACGCACGGTCACGAGCTGACCGGCAAGCGGGCTGGTATCCGTCGTGCCCTGAATCGAAGTGATGGACTGCAGCGGATTGGTCAGTGCGCTGATGCAGCTTGGCAGCGTGACGCTGCTGGACGCACTGGAGGTGCTGGAAGCACTGGCCGCACTGGAGCCGCTGGATGTGCTCGATGCGCTCGAAGTGCCGGATGCCGTCGAACTGCCTGTGCCGCTTGAGCTGCCGGAGCTCCCGGCGCTCGTGGAATCGGCGCCTTCGCCACCGCCGCCACAGGCCGTCAGGGCCAGCAGTGCAAGGCACAGCAAACTGGTGCGCCCCCGGGCGCGCTTTGTCTGATCTCTGTATGTCATGGTCATTCTCTGTCTGGATGAGGAATGGACTGGCGTGCAGCCAGTTGCGGTTCTGACAAACGAATCGAGGCTCGGCGGCCCCTCTGATCAACAAATCCGGCGCGCAGGAATCCTCACGCGGTGAAAGACACCGCGCGGATCAGGACGCTGGACTGGATGAGGGCTTTGCTGCGGCTGCCGGTCGGGAAACCGGCAGCCTGTACTGCTCAGGGCTGTCTGCTGGCGCGCGGAACCGGGTCCGGCGAGAAGATGGCCTGATCTGAATCGAGACTGGGCTTGAGGTAATCAAGCAGGGCATCGATATCCTGCCCGGCCGAAACCCGCTCGGTACCGTCACGGAATACGAGGAATCCGTCGCCGCCTTCGGAGAGGAAGTTGTTGACCACCACCCGGTACTTCGCGGCCGGATCAATCGGGCTGCCATTGAGGCTGATCGCACTCACCCGTTCGCCCGCCGGAGCAGAATCCTTCCAGACATAGGTGAAGCCTTTCGAGGGCTGCAGGAAGCGCGGCGAATTCATGCCGGCTGTCATCTGCTGCTCCAGCACCGCCTTGATCTGGGCGCCGGTGAGTGTCATCACGACCAGGGTGTTGCCGAAAGGCTGGGTCGAGAACACCTGACCATAGCCCACCGCACAGGGCGACGCACCCTTGCATTCGAGATCGGCACGAATGCCTCCGTCATTAAGGAAGGCAATCACCGCACCACCCTTGTCAGCGGGGCTGGCTGCCACCAGCTGTGCGTCGGAGATCAGGCGGCCGATGCTGCTGTCGGAGCGCGTATCGCCACGCTTGAAATCTGCCGTGATGCGCGCCACGGTCTTGCCGGCCTTGGGTGCGACCGCTGCCACATAGGACGCCACCTGTCCGGCGATCACCGCATCGGGCTGGCTGGCCAGGATGACCGGGCTGTAAGCGGGCGGCAGCAGGCGCGCGACCTGCAGGCGCTGCAGCTTGCTGGTGCGCTCGCTCACCACCGGCAGATTGATGCTGGTGCTGCGCTGACGATCCACATCCTGCGTGCGCGGATCAAGCACCAGATCCACGACCGACACGCCGCGGCCGTAGTTCGTGGCCTGGATCACCACACGGCCATCGATCAGGCAGCGGTAACCCTTGTGAGTGTGGGCAGAGAAGACGACGTCCACATCCGGGCTCAGGCGCTTGTTGATGTCGAAGATCTCGCCTCGTGCGTCCGGGCAGCGGGTGTCGTTCCAGTCGGCAGGCTTCGCTTCCGATCCGGTATCGCCTCCTTCGTGAATCATCGCCACAATGGCTTTCACGCCGCGCTTCCTGAGCACGGCGGCCGCCTTGTTGATCGTCTCGGCTTCGTCATCGAAGCGCAGGCCGGCAATCGAGCTCTTGACCACCACATTCGGCACGTCACGCGTCACCACGCCAACGAACGCGACCGGAATGCCCTTCACGCGCTTGATGGTCCAGCTCGCGAATACCGGCTTGCCGTTGTCCGCCTGGATCACGTTGCCGCCGAGCAGCGGGAAATGCATCCCGGTGTAGCGACCGTCGGCACAGGTGGCGGCAACGTCATTGGGTCGGGTCGCGGCACAGCCGCCCTTCTCCAGACGCTTGATTTCGGCCAGACCGGCATCGAACTCATGATTGCCGACAATGCCGACATCCACACCGATGCGGTTCATCACCTCGACGGTGCTCTCGTGACGGAAGAGCGTGGAAGGCAAGGGTGAGGCACCGAAGAGATCGCCCCCCGAGAGGACAAGACTGTTGGCAGCCCCCTTGCGCAATTCGTGGATCATGCCGGAGAGCGCGGCAGCGCCACCCACCGGCAGACGGAAGCGCTGCTCGGGGATGACCTGGTCGATCCACGACAGGGTGAGGTCTCCGCCTTCGAGATTGCCGTGAAAATCATTGAAGGCGATCAGGCGCAACGGCACGCCGGCCTTTGCCGACTTGACCGGATCAGGCCAGACAGCCTTGATGGCTTGCGCCAGACGCGCGCCGGCCAGTGCAAGCTCTGCCTGCTTGTATTGCTCGGCCCGCTTGAAGTAGGCATCGTTCATGCCGACGGCATCCCAGTTCGGCACCGAGGGACCACTTTCCTGAGGTGCGCGCGGGGTGTAGCTCAGGCCGGCATAAGCCGTCTTGCCGGTTTCAACGACCTCGCTGGCCCACTGCTGGGCCCAGCCCGAAACATCGCCGGGGCTCACCGCAACCTGGCGCGCACGCGCTAGCGTTTCAGCGAAAGACTCGCCACCGTTTTCCAGCCGCTTGGGGATGCTGTCCCAGTAGGCGTGCAAACGTTTGCCGCCGTCATAAATCTTGTTGCCACCGGCGGAGTCGGTCAGCGGATCGATGCCGCCTGCGTCCGGGTCCACCGGCTTGCCCTGCGCATCCAGGTAAATGGATTCGATGTGCAGCGGCTGGTGCAGATCGCCCACATAATGCGCGAGCAGCATCAGTGCCTCGCGCTTGTCGGCAATCGAGAAAGGTGCGGGCGGCTTGCCGCCCTTGAGCTTGGTGATCATGGCGCTGATGGCATGCACCACGTCATGATCGTTCGCGCCGGCAAAATGCGCGTCGTAATGGTCGCGCTGCGGCGCGATATCGGCATAGTGGTACTGACTGTGACACCACTCGTTGCCCTCTGCGCTGCCGCATTGCGTCCAGTTGGCCTTCACGAAAGCGATGATGCGTGCCTCTTCCTCCCGCGTGCTGAAAGGCATGCATTCGGCAAAGCGCTGCGGGTTGGTCTGATAGCTGAAATTCACGCCATCCTTCGAAGTCGTGCCCTTCACGCAATCCGCCCAGACCGCCACGGTCTCGAGCGTCATCCCGCCCAGGGTCTTCTTCACCATCTCGCCGGCGTGGCTGCCTTCGAGCAGGCGGTCGGCAATGGCGCCCACCGCCTGGTGGCCGGCCGAACTCCAGGCCAGCACGACCCCCGGGAACAGGGCCAGCGTCATGACACCGGCAACCTGCAGCATTTTCGCTTTCATCGCTTTCTCCACGTTCAGGCTGCAGCAGCCTGGGGTTGGATGCGTGCGGGCTCGCGACCGCCCCGGACGCCCGAGCCTTCACCTGCCACCGCACCGGCCTGATCCAGCGCCATGACCTTGAGCTGCTCGTTGATACGCTCCACGCGTTCACTGAAGTAGTTGTGGAACACGAGGCAGACCACGGCGATCCCGATACCTGCCGCGGTCGCGAACAGTGCGGTGCCGATCCCCTGGCTCACCGCCTGCGGATCGGACACGCCCTGGGAAGCCAGCGCGTTGAAGGTGTCGATGATGCCCAGGATGGTACCGAGCAGGCCGAGCAACGGCGAGAGCGTGATGGTGGTATCCACCATCCACAGCAGGCGCTTCACCCCGGCTTGCTGGGTGAGGTAGAGCGCCTGCACCTTGCTCTCGAAGGCATCCTTCTCGAGCCCCTTGAGCGCAAGCATGCCACCGATCAGGCGGGCATGCGGACAGGACGAACCCTTGGTTTCCTTGAGAACGGCCTGTTCGTCACCCTTGGCCAGCAGGCCGAGCAGACGCTTGCGCGAGCGCTCGATGTAGCTGTAGTAGATGAAGCGCTCGATGATCACTGCCACTGCAACGAGCAGCAGCACGACCATGAAGCCCAGAACGATTTCGTGCAGTAGATTGAAGTTCATGATGCTTGGTTCCTGATGAATCGGTGACTCAGTAATCGACCTGGAAGGTCACGCTGGCAAAGCGCGGAGCACCTGCATAAACGTAGGTGCTGCCGGTCGTGGAGGAAATCTGGACGCTGGAACCGCTGCCCAGGCTGGTGACCCAGTACTTCTGGTTGGTCAGGTTGCTGACGTTGAAGCGCAGGATCGGGTTCTTGAAGTAGCCTTCGACGTTGTTGGCGATCTTCCAGGCCGCGTTGAAGTCGAGCAGGGTGTAACCCTTCACTTCAGCGTCATTGACCATGGTCAGGAAGCGCTTGCCGGTGTACTTCGCCGTCAGGTTCAGCAGGACCGGGCCGGTGACGTACTGCACGGAGGCTGAAGCCATGTGCTTGGGCGTGTCCGGGAACTGCTTGCCTGCGGTGGCGTAGTAGCTGGTGGCGCTGGCCAGCATGTTGTCATTGATGGTCGACTTCGTGTAGCTCAGCGAGCCGTAGAAACTCAGGCCGTTCCAGGGCGAAGTGCCACCCTCGAGCTCGACGCCCTTGACGGTGGAATCCCCCACGTTCCAGTCGTGCGTGATGCCTTCGACCGGATCCCAGCTCGAAGCGATGCGGTTCTTGTAGTCCATGTAGAAGACCGTCGCCGAAGCCTTGTACCAGTCACCCGAGAAGCGCGTACCCATCTCGTAGTTGGTGGTGGTTTCCTGCTTCACGCTGAGCGGTGCGGTCTTGGTCGCGTTGATGGCCAGGTTGCCGTAGTCGAAGTTGCCCGGCGTCTTGAAGTTGCGGGTCACGCTCGCAAAGCCCTGGGTCCGGTCGGTGAACTTGAAGGAACCCGACAGGCCCGGCAGGAACTGGCGATAGCTCTCCTGGATGCGGTAGTAGTAGTTGCCGGAGTAGGAGCCCGAGTAGCCGAGGTTCGGGTAGTTCTGGAAGTCACGGCGTACTTCGCGCCAGCTCAGCGAGGGGGTGATCTGCAGGCGGCTGTTCATCAGGTCGATGGTGTCCTGCGCGAACACGCTGTGTGCATTGGTGATGGTCTTCCAGTCACGGCCCTGTGCAGGCGTGCCATCGGCCATGTTGTAGAGATTGGCCTCGATCCAGGGATCGAAGGTGCCGGAAGCATCCAGCTTGGTGTAAGGCTGAGTCTGACGGTGACGTGCACGCTCGGCCCAGACGCCGTACATGATCTGGTGATTGTCCAGCGTATGGGTCACCTTCGTCGTGATGCCGGGGCGATTGGTTTCGGTCACGCTGCTGCGCACGCCATAAACCGTGTCGAGCCGGTCACCGTCGCCGTTGAGGTCGCCAATGCCGCCATGGACGAGCGTGCTGGCCGAAGCGCTGGTAGAGGTGCTGCTGGTGCCTTCCTTGAGGGAATACAGGCCGGTCGAACCACCGTAGCCCCACCAGTAATACGGCTCGATGTCGAGGCGGGTTGTCGAGGTGAGCTGGAGGTTGGCCTTCGGGGTGATCAGGAAGTTCTCGAAGGGGTTGCGTGCGGTGTCGTAGTAGTTGGAGCTGGGCGTCGTGCCGCTGGCGAACTGGGTGTAGCCGTAGTCATACTTGTAGCCGGTGGTGTTCCACACGGCCGGCGTCTGGCTCATGTAGTTGTGGTTCATCATCCAGTTGTACATGAAACCGCTGCTGAGCTTGGAGCCCTTGCCCAGATCGTATTCAGCCTTGGCGTCGATGTGCTCGCGCTGTGCTTCACCCTCGCCCTTCCACTTGTCGGCAGCGGTGGTGGAGTAGGAGATGAAGCCCTTGAAATCGCCGATCTTGCCGGTGTCATAGCGCATGAAGGTGCGGCGATAGTCGAGCTGGCCAAGCGACTGGGATACGCGGAAGCGGCGCTTGTCTTCGGCGCCGCATGACGACATGCCGATGTTGCCGCCGGAGGCGCCCACGTGCGGTGCTTCGTTGTCGGTACCGCCCTGGGTCACGAAGAGTTCGCAGGTATTCTCGTTGTCGGTGAACTCCTGCGGATAGACCGCGAAGCTGCCCGAATCATTGACCGGCGCGCCGTCGATGGTGAAACCCATCTGGTCACTGTTGAAGCCGCGTACGCGCAGCGAGCCCCCCCACATGCCGGTGCCGTCGATCGACATCGCATTCACGCCCGGCAGCAGGTTCAGACTCTGGAAAGCATTGGCAGTCGGCCGCGACTTTTCCAGCTGTGAGCGGGTCACCGTGCTCTTGCCCTTGGGCGTGTCCTCATCGACCAGCAGGCCGGTGCCGAGCTTGTCGCCCTCGCCGGTCACGGTCACCTTGCCTGCGTCAGTGGATTCCTGTGCGTAGAGCTGTCCTGCCGCGAGGAAGGTAATGACCGCAAGGCTCAGGGGTTTCAGTTTGAATGTCCGCATGATTGGCTGCCTTCAATAGATGTGGGAGCTGATGGGTTGGGTGGTTGGGTGTGTTGAACGATTCGTATCGGGTATCAGCTGCCTTCCAGCAGATACTCGATGGCGATGACAAAACGGTGAGAGGACTTCCCTGCAAAAGCGTCTGGCGGGAAAGACGGGTAGTGACCGCCGCGCACCGTGCGCAGCGCCTCCTTGTCGAGCAGGGGCGAATCCGCGCCCTGCTCCACGCCGGCATCCAGCAACTGGCCCTGGCGATCGATCTCCATCCAGACCTTCACCGTGCCGGTGGGCCGGAGCTGACGCGCCTCGCGACTGTTCGGATAACGCTTGATGCTATTGACATAGGCACGCAGCTGACCGGCGTAGGAACTCTCAAGGTTCGCGTTCGCGGCAGGCCGCGGTGCGGGCGCCGGGGGCGGCGGTGCGGGCGGCTGCGGCGCAGGCTGGACCGGAGCGGGCGCCGGATCCGGTGTTGCGGTCAGGCTCGGCACGGGCGTCTGCGGCGCGGGCGTCGGCGTCTGGGCCTGAACCGGCCGAACCACAGGCCTGGGCTCGGGCGGGCGCGGCGGCTCGGGCTTGGGTGGCGGAGGCGGCTCGGGCAGCGGAGGTGGCGGCAGCTCTTCCATGGTGATCACGGTTTCGTCCTGCAGGGCCGCCTTGGGTGCCGGGGCCGGCAGGTGATGCCAGCTCAGCCACAGGGCGATCATGACGAGGACGGCGCCACCGGCAGCTGCGGGATCCCGCCGTTCGTAAAGATCATCGAAGACCATCAGTTCACCCGCTTGGTCGCAAAGGTCACGGACTCGATGCCCTCACCGCGAATGGCGTCCATCACATTGACGATGTTCCGCCACTGGACTTCCTGATCCGCACTGATGATGAATCGCTTCTCGGGCTCTTGCTTGTGCGCGGCAAGCGCCGCGGCACCGAGCTGCTCGATCGACAGGTGCTGGCCATCGAGCGCCACGCTGCCATCGGCCTGCAGGGAAACCACGAAGGGAGGCTTGCTGTTCACCGCGCGGGGCGCGGTCGTGCTGTCCGGCAGCGAGGTCTTGAGCCCGAAAGCAGGGATCACGTTCAGGCTGATCAGAACGAAGAAGATCAGCAGGAACATCATCACGTCGATCATCGGGATGATTTCAATGCGGGCTTTGCGTTGAACCGGCTCTTCAAAATGCAACATGATGGGATCAGCTTCTAAAAGTTAATTAGCAAACGTTTGCGGAAGTAAACTTCCATCCAGCACTTCACTGTTCATACAGCAAGATGCTTGCCAGTCCGGTGCCGTATGGATGAGCTCCGGAAAATATTCATTCAGCACCGCCTCCGACGCATGCCCTGCACCATCAAGAACTTCTCCAGCGCGAAAGCGGGGCGCCGGATTGCCACAAAAATCACAGGCAAACGTTTGCGGTTGTCGGGTTTGCAGGAAGAAATCGTTTGGCATGTCCTGATTCAGCAAAAAGAATGCCAGCGTGCTGTTACAGAAGAATGAATCGACAGCGCTCACCAGAGGGCGTTTTGCCGACTCGGGAGGAATGCGGCAGGCGACGGGCCGGTTCTGCCCGTTCATCCTGGTGCAATTTCTTCTGACTTGGTGCATGCGCTCACCACATCGCCTGGCCATGCGCCAAGGCTGGCACACCGAGGTGGCGGGCGAGCGTCTGGCCCAGATCCGCAAAGGAGGTGCTCACGCCGGCAGCCTTGCTCACCGTGCAAGCCGGTCCGGTCAGGATCAGTGGCACATGCTCGCGCGTGTGGTCGCTGCCTGGCCAGCCGGGGTCACAGCCGTGATCGGCACTGAGCGCCAGCAGGTCACCCGGTTTCAACGCTGCCAGGAGCTGCGGCAGAAAAGCATCGAAGGCCCGCAGGGCGGCAGCGTAGCCCGCAATGTCACGACGATGGCCGTAGAGCATGTCGAAGTCGACGAGATTGGCGAACACCATGCCGCCGTCATGACACTGGTCCATTGCGACGAGCGTGGCTTCACACAAGGCCGCATTGCCTTCTGCCGGATGATGATGACTCACGCCACGGCCCGCGAAGATGTCCCGGATCTTGCCGACCCCATGCACTTCACGCCCTGCCCCGGCAAGCACGTCCAGCAGGGTGTCGGCAGGAGGCGGCGTGGTGTAGTCATGCCGGTTTCCGGTGCGGCGGAAGCGCAGGCCCGAGCCTGCGGGCGCATCCGCGAAAGGACGGGCAATCACGCGTGCGATATTGAGTTCGTCGAACACGCGCTTGGCTTTCTCGCAGATGTCATACAGCCGCTCGAGACCGAAGTGCGTTTCGTGCGCCGCGATCTGGAAAACGCTGTCGCTGCTGGTGTAGCAAATCGGCCAGCCGCTGCGGATGTGGGCTTCGCCCAGCTGCTCGATGATTTCAGTGCCACTTGCATGGGTATTGCCCAGGCTGCCGGTCAGGCCGCACGCCTCAAGCCAGCGGTTCATCTGAGCCTCGGGAAACACGGATTCGGCACTGTCGGGCCGACGCGGAAAGTACCCCCAGTCGAAGGCAACCGGGCAACCCATGAGCTCCCAGTGACCACTGGGAGTGTCCTTGCCCAGGCTGGCCTCGCGCGCCGCCCCGTACACCGCCTGCGGCCAGGGTTGCACATCGAGGCCCGCCGGCCATTCACCGCTCGCGGCATGGGCAGCCTGCGGAAGCCCAAGCCGGCAGAGGTTCGGCAGGCTCAGCGGCTCGCCTTGCGCTGCGCACCAGTTCGCGATGCGGCCCAGCGTGTTGGCGCCAGCGTCGCCATAGGCCGCGGCATCCGGCGTCGCGCCCAGACCGAAGGAATCCAGAATGACGACAATTGCGCGCCCCATCTCAGACTCCGTTCCCCAGGCGCGCCAGCAACACCGGGCGTGCCGGCACGGCTTCCTCGCTGAGTCCGATGAGCCGGCACAGCCGGGCTTCGGCGAGCTCGGCGCTGGCCTCGTCCGCCGCGTGAATCATTGCGATCGGCTCACCCGGCTCGACACGCTCGCCCACACCGCGGACCGCACTGAGGCCGGTGCGGTAGTCGATTCGATCGGTGCTCTGGCGACGCCCTGCGCCCATCTCGATCAGCAGCAGCCCGATGTCACGGGTGGCCATCTGACTCACCCAGCCGCCGCGCTTGGCAATCAGTGGGCGTACGACCGGAGCGGCCGGCAGGTAGTGCGCGGCGCGCTCAATGAAATCGACGGGCCCGCCCAAGGCGCTGACCATGCGTGCGAAACGCTCCAGCGCGGCACCACTGGCGAGCGCCCGGTCGACCTGCTGCAGCCCGTCTTCAAGACTGGCGACCAATCCGCCAATGCCGAGCAGTTCGGCGCACAGCGTGCGGGTCACTTCCAGCAGACGCGGCTCGGCCGCTTCGCCCTTGAGCAGAGCCAGCGCCTCATGCATCTCGAGCGCGTTGCCGCAACTCCAGCCCAGCACCTGGTTCATGTCGGTGATCCAGGCACGCGTGGGCAGGCCGGCACCGACGGCCACCTCGACCAGCGACTGCGCCAGCTCGCTTGCCATTGTCATTTCGGCGGCAAAGGCGCCGTTGCCGGTCTTCACATCCATCACCAGCCCTTGCAGACCAGCCGCCAGTTTCTTGGACAGGATGCTCGCGGTAATCAGCGGGATGGATTCGACCGTGCCGGTCACGTCACGGATTGCATAGAGCCGGCGATCGGCCGGTGCGAGCTGGGCGGTCTGGCCGATGATGGCGCAACCGGCACTGCGCAGGGCCGTGCGCAACTCGCCGAGCGACGGCGCGGTGCGGTAGCCGGGAATGCTGTCGAACTTGTCGAGCGTGCCACCGGTATGCCCCAGGCCACGGCCCGAGATCATCGGCACGAAGGCGCCGCAGGCGGCGAGGATCGGTGCCAGCGGCAAACTCACCTTGTCGCCCACGCCGCCGGTGGAATGCTTGTCGAGCACCGGGCCGGGCAGGTTCTCGCTGCGCCAGTCCAGCACCTCGCCCGAGCGCATCATGGCGAGCGTCAGGGCGACCTTTTCGTCCTGACTCATGCCGCGCAGGAAGCAGGCCATGGCCATCGCGGCGGCCTGTGAATCGCTCCACGAATCGCCGGCCAGACCGCTCACGAAATGATTGATCTCCTCAGGGGAGAGAGGGAGCCCGTCACGCTTGTGGCGGATGATTTCCTGGGCAAGCATGCTGATGTCCTCAGTAGGCGCCGGGCGCTGCCGTGCTCGCGGAAGCCTGGCCGGAGAGCACGCGCTCGATGTCATCCAGCACGCTGCTCGCCCCCAGACGGAAGCGCGCCGGATTGACGGCGGCCTCGCCCAGCATCGCTTGCGTCAGCGCGATGTAGGCGGCCGCATCGGCCACCGTGCGGATGCCACCGGAGGGCTTGAAGCCGACATGCGAGGCGGCCGCTCCGCCGCCCGCAATCGCTTCGAGCATGATCTTCGCGGCGTCCGGTGTGGCACTCACCGGCGTTTTTCCGGTACTGGTCTTGAGGAAATCCGCTCCGGCGTCGAGCGCCAGGCGGCTTGCGCGCGCAATGAGTGCCGGGCTTGCCAGCATGCCGCTCTCGAGGATCACCTTGAGCACGAGTCCGTCGCTCGCCTTGCGCACCGACTGGAGAATGAGACTGACGGTCGCTTCATCCCCCCGCTGCAGATGCTGCCAGGGCAGGACGACATCCACCTCCTGCGCCCCCGCCTGGACGATGGTTTCGGTATCGCGCACGGCGCGGGGCACATCGCCGCTGCCGTCGGGAAAGTTTGCCACGGCGGCCACGCTGATCGATGCAGGCAGCCGCTTGCGCGCAAAGGCCGCAAAACGCGGCCACACGCACACGGCGGCCACATTGCCATGCGGGCCCTGGGCACGATCGCAGATGCGCGCAACATCGTTCTGCGTATCGGCGTCATTGAGGGTGGTGAGATCCAGGCAGGCCAGCGCGGTGCGCGCGGCAGTCTGCAGATCGGTTTCAGGATTCATGGAAACAGCTCCGTATGTCAGATATGGGTGATCACGCGGGCCAGCAGCATGCCGGCCGTCGCGCCCGCGGCACGGGCCTGCTCGAGCGTGTGCTGGTGGCTCAGGTCTTCAGCCGACATGCCCGCGGCCATGTTGGTGATCAGCGAGAAAGCGATGACCTTGAGCCCGATATGCCGCGCAATGATGGTTTCGGGCACGGTGCTCATGCCCACGGCATCGGCACCAAGGCGCTCGAACATGCGGATCTCGGCCGGCGTTTCGAACTGGGGGCCGAAACACCAGAGATAGACACCTTCATGCAGGCTGACGCCGGCATCCCGCGCCACGTCGTGCGCGATGACGCGCAGAGCCGGATCGAATGCGTTCGTCATGTTCACGAAACGCTCGGAGCCGCCCTCGCCCACCAGTGGCGAGCGCTGGGTCACGTTGATGTAGTCATTGATGACCATCAGGCTGCCCGTTCCCATGCCCGGCTTCAGGCTGCCTGCGGCATTGGTCAGTACCACCGTGTCGCAGCCGAGTGCCTTGAGGGTTTCAAGCGGCACCCGCATGCCGTTGACCTCGCCGGTCTCGTAGGCATGCTTGCGCCCGCTCATCACGGCAACTTCATGCCCGGCGATGTCGCCCAGCCACAGCTCGCCGCTGTGCCCGGCCACGGTGGCCTGCGGAAAGCCCTCCAGCTCGCTGTAGGGAATGCGGATGGCATTGGCAAGATGATCGGTCAGGCCGCCCCAGCCCGAGCCCAGCACCACGGCAATGCGGGGTCTGGCCCCGGGTGCTCTGGCGCGCACCTGGCGCGCTGCGTTGGTTTCAGTCGTCATGTTGTCGTCAGATGATCAGGGCCAAAACTTTCGGGGAGAAGTTGCGCCAGCGTGAAGCGGGCGCGGATCTGTTTCCGGTCGGCGATCAGAATCAGGGTGTCGGGGCCGCCGAATTCGCGCAGCTTCTGCCGGCAGCCGCCGCAGGGCGTGACCAGCCCGGCGCCATCGCCCAGCACCAGCACGGCGCGGAGCGTCTGCGCGCCGGCAAGCACCATCGCGCTCAGCGCACCGGCCTCGGCACACACGCCTTGCGGATAGGCCGCGTTTTCCACATTGCAGCCGGCATGGATCTCGCCAGCGGTGTCGAGCACCGCAGCACCGACCAGAAACTTCGAATAAGGGGCGTAGGCGCGCTGCTGTGCGGCCAGCGCAGCCTGCCAGAGCCGGCTTTCCAGACCGGCATCCAGTATCGGTACGGACATCGTTTCAACGCTCCTTGAGATAGGGCAGCCCCAGCGCGGAAGGCGCGCGGGTGCGGCCGATGAAACCGGCAAGCAGGATCACGGTGAGCAGATAGGGCAACGCCTGGATCAGTTGCACCGGCACTTCGCCGATGCCGGGCAGCACCGCGCCCTGCAGGCGGATCGCCACCGCATCGAGAAATCCGAACAGCAGGCAGGCAGCAAAGCCCTGCACCGGCCGCCACTTGCCGAAAATCATCGCGGCAAGCGCCATGTAGCCGCGGCCGGCCGTCATGTGCGGCGAGAAGGCGGCGTTCTGCGCCATCACCAGATAGCTGCCAGCCAGACCGCAGAGCACGCCATTGAGCATCAGCGCGCCGTAGCGCAGGCGCAGCACCGATACGCCGGCAGCATCCACCATGTGCGGGTTCTCACCCACCGCGCGCAGGCGCAGGCCGATCGAGGTGCGCTGCAGCAGCCACCACACGCCGGCCACCAGGAGCAGCGCGAGATAGACCATGCCGGAATGCCCCAGCAGCCCGTTGCCAAGCAGATCACCGACCCGTGCGGCGGCCTCCGGCCACAGGGCATGCAGGCGCACGCTGTCGGGCAGCGCCGGGGTCTGTCCACCCTGGGCGAACCAGGCAATGCCCAGCACGACCGTGGTGCCGGCCGCAATGATGTTGATCGCCATGCCGGAGACGACCTGGTCGCCGCGATGGCTCACGCAGGCATAGCCGTGCAGCAGCGAGCAGAGCACTGCCACACCCGTTGCGGCGAGCAGCGCGAGGCTGGTCGAACCGGTCACCGCGCCCGCTGCACCAGCCGCAAAGGCTGCCGCCAGCATCTTGCCTTCCAGGCCGATGTCGATCACACCGGAGCGCTCGGATATGACACCTGCAAGCGCGCAGAAAATCAGCGGGGTGGCAACCCGCAGCGTCGAGCCGATCAGGGTTCCGATCAGGAAATCATCCATGTTTCACCTCCTTGCCCACCGCTGCCGTCTGCGGGCCACGCGCGGCAAGGCCCGCGATGAGGCGTGCCACCGGGCCCGCCACCACATGCGACATCGCGCCGGACACCATCACGATCAGGCCCTGCAGCATCACGACCATGTCGCGGCTGAAGCCGGGCACTTCGAAAGCCACTTCCGCGCCGCCCTGGAAGAGCGCGCCGAAGAGCAGGCTCGCCATCAGGATGCCGACCGGATGATTGCGCCCCATCACCGCCACCGCGATGCCGGTGAAACCGGCGCCGGCGACAAAGTCGAGCAGCAGCTTGTCATTCACGCCGGCGATCTCGTTCATGCCGACCATGCCTGCCAGTGCGCCGGAAATCGCCATCGCCAGCAGCACCTGATGGCGCGGATTGATCCCGGCATACTCGGCAGCCCCCGGGCCGGAGCCCACCGTGCGCAGCCGGTAGCCTGCCCGCGTGCGCCACAGGAAGACCTGCATCGCGGCGGCCGCGAGCAGGGCCAGCACGAAGCTGAGGTTCAGGGGTGAGGAAGGCCACTTCACGCCGATCAGCGCCAGCACCTGATGGATGCCGGAGAGATGCGCGGCCGGGCCGAAGCCGGCGCTTTCCACCGCCATGCCTTCACCGGCCTTCAGAGGATGCACCAGCAGATAGCTCAGGAGCGCGCTGGCTAGGAAGTTGAACATGATGGTCGTGATCACCACATGACTGCCCCGCCACGCCTGCAGATAGCCGGGCACTGCCGCCCAGGCCATGCCGAAAAGGATGCCGGCCCCCAGCATCAGTGGCCACAGCACGAAGGACGGCAGGCTGTTCGACAGCCACAGCGCCACCAGCCCGGTGCCCAGACCGCCCAGCGTGGCCTGGCCTTCGGCGCCGATGTTGAAGAGACCGGCATGCGAGGCGACGGCCACCGCCAGCCCGGTGAAGATGAAGCTGGTGGTGTAGTACAGCGTGTAAGAGAGGCCACGCTTGCTGCCGAATGCGCCCTGCACCAGCATGTCGAGCACCTGCAGCGGATGCTGGCCGATGAGCGCGACGACGATGGCCGCCACCAGCAGCGCAATGCACAGATTGATCAGCGGCATCAGGCCCACATCAGCCCAGCGCGGCAACACGGCCGCAGCGGATTTGCCTTTCGGCGCACTCATGCCGACACTCCTTGTTCCTGACCGGTCGTTTCGCACATCAGGAGACCGATCCGTGTTTCATCACAGGCATCGCCCGGCATTTCGCCGGTAATGCGTCCGTCATTCATGACCAGTACGCGGTCGGCGAGCGCGAGGATTTCGTCCAGCTCGCTGGAGACCACCAGCACCGCACAGCCAGCATCGCGCAGTTCGCGCAGGCGGGCATGGATGAATTCGATGGCGCCGATGTCAACGCCGCGCGTGGGCTGCCCCACCAGCAGGATCTCCGGCGCCTGGCCGATCTCGCGTGCGAGCACCAGCTTCTGCTGGTTGCCACCGGAAAACTTCGCGCTGCCAAGCTCGGGGTTCTGCGGCCTCACGTCGAAACGGGCCATCATCGCGCGGGTTGCATCACGCATCGCGCCCAGTCGCATCCAGCCAAAGCGGGTGCTGTAGGCCGGTAGCGCCTCGTAACCGAGCACCGCCGATTCCCAGGCCGGAAAGCCCATCACCATCGCCCGTGCATGGCGGTCTTCCGGGACATGTGCCAGGCGCAACCGGCGAGCCTCGTGCGGCGTCAGCCATGAGGCGCCCGCGTCAGAGCCAAACGTTTGCGTCCCGACACGGAGCGTTCCCGCAGCGGGCTTGCGCAGGCCGGACAGCACTTCCAGCAACTCGCTCTGGCCATTTCCCGCCACGCCGGCGATACCCACGATCTCGCCTGCGCGCAGGCAGAGGCTCACACCGCGCAGGCGCGCCACCCCCATCGCGTCGAGCACCTGGAGACCCTCAGCCTGCAAACGAGCCTCGCCCGGCTCCCGCGCGGAAGCCACGCGGCCACTGGCGACCTTGCGTCCGACCATGGCCTCGGCCAGGCGTTCGATCGACGTTTCCGCGATCGCGCACTCATGCACCACCCGCCCGGCTCGCATGACAGTGACCTGGTCGCACAGATGCATCACTTCCTTGAGCTTGTGGGTGATCAGCAGGATGGTGCTGCCCTGCTCGCGCAGGCGGGCCAGCACCTCGAAGAGCTGCGCGGTTTCCTGCGGCGTCAGCACGGCAGTCGGCTCATCCAGGATCAGGATGCGCGCACCGCGGAAGATCGCCTTGAGGATTTCCAGACGCTGCCGGTCGCCGACCGAGAGGTCTGCCACCACTGCATCGAGATTCACCCGCAGACCGCTGCTCGCCATCAGCGCTTCGAGACGGCTGCGGGCCGAGCCCTGGGCGCGCGGCAGCCACATGCTGCGCTCGCTGCCCAGCAGCACGTTGTCGAGCGCGCTGAGCGAATCGACCAGCATGAAGTGCTGATGCACCATGCCCAGCCCCAGCGCGATCGCCTGCTGCGCGTTGCGGATCTCCACTGCACGACCATCGATGGCAATGCTGCCGGCATCGGCGGTATAGAAACCGTAGAGCACTGACATCAGCGTGCTCTTGCCGGCACCGTTCTCACCGACCAGTGCATGGATGCTGCCGGCACGCACCGAGAGATTGACGCCGTCATTGGCATGCACCGCACCGAAATGCTTGTGGATGCCCTGCATGCATACGGCGAGCGCTGCGCCGTTCGTGCCTTGTACCATTTCCGTATTGCTTCCAGTCTGCATGTCAGCCCGCCTTGCGTACCGGGCCGGTCGAGGCGCGCTCGATGAGGCGGGGCGGCAGGACCACCTCGCGCCGCTCGCCCATCCGCGCGCTCAGGCGATCCAGCAGCACGGAGGCCGCCATCTCGCCCAGCTCACGGATCGGATAGCCGACCGAGGTGAGCGCGGGATACACATAGCTGCCCAGATCGATGCCGTCAAAACCGATGACCGAGAGCTGCCCCGGCACCGACACGCCGAGCTCCGCTGCCGCGCGCAACACGCCGATGGCCATTACGTCGTTCCCGGCGAGGATCGCGGTCACCTCGCCACGCTTCAGGAGCCCATGGGCGAGTTCATAGCCGGCAGAGGCCGAAAAGTCCCCTTCGAGCATCCATTCGGCCGGCGGCACGATACCGGCTTCATGCAGCGCTGATCGCCAGCCCGCCGTACGCTCGCGGCTGACCTCGAAACGCGAGGGGCCGGAGAGGCAGGCGATTGCGCGATGCCCCTGGCAGATCAGATGGCGTGCAGCCAGCCGCGCGCCAGCGTCGTGATCCACCCGGACCAGATCGGCAGCAAGGCCGGGGATCCGGCGCTCGACCACCACGGTGGGCACGCGGGCAGACGCCAGACGCTTGACCAGCGGCTCGTCCTGATCCGCGGCTGCAGCCAGCAGCAGGCCATCCACGCGGCGCTCGAGCAGGGTCTGCAGATACTGCTTCTGCCGCTCGGGTTCATCGTCGGAGTTGCACAGGAAGACCGAGTAGTCCGTCTGCTGGCAGCGATCCTCGATGCCACGCGTGAGCTCGGCAAAGAAGGGGTTGGTGATGTTGGGCACCAATACACCGAACACGAAGGTCTCGCTCGTTTTCAGCGCGCGGGCCACCGCGCTCGGCGCGTAGCCCATTTCGGCCACCGCCTGCTCCACCCGTGCGCGCGCCTCGTCACTCACCCGCCGCGTGCCGTTAAGCACATGTGACACGGTGGTGAAGGAGACGCCCGCGCGGGCAGCCACATCCTTGATGGTGCTCATGCCGGATTCCCGTTTGTCATGTCAGCCGGTTCGGACAGGATGGCCGTCAAACTCACTTGCAGGCACCGCCGGAGTATTCCGGCACCTTGATCGTGCCCGCGATGATGTCGTTCGCGATGACTTCTGCCTTGCGCTTCATTTCGCCGCTGATCAGCTTCTGGTTGTACTTGTCGAGCGCGTAATCGACACCGCCCTCCTTCAGGCCCAGCACCTGAACACCGGTTTCATTGCCCTTGAGCGCCCGATACACGGCCACATCCACACGCTTGATCATCGAGGTCAGCATGGTGCCCGGCTGCATGTAGTTCTGATTGCTGTCGACGCCGATGGCAAACTTGCCTGCATCCTTCGCCGCCTGATACACACCGGTTCCGGTGCCCCCCGCCGCTGCGAAAATCACGTCAGCGCCGCGCGCGAACTGGGCCTTGGCCAGTTCGCCCCCGCGTGCCGGATCATTCCACGCCGCTCCGGTAGTGCCCGTCATGGCGCCGAAGGTTTCGATCTTCGCGTTCACATGCTTCGCGCCGGCTTCATATCCACACTGGAACTTGCGGATCAGCGGGACGTCCATGCCGCCCACAAAACCGACCTTGCCGGTCTTGCTGGCCATCGCAGCCAGCGCACCGACCAGGAAACTGCCTTCGTGCTCCTTGAAGAGCACCGATTCCACGTTCGGCAACTTCACCACCTCATCGATGATCACGAAGCGCAGATCGGGAAAATCCTTTGCGACCTTGGTGACCGCGGATTGCTGCGAAAAACCCACGGCAATCAGCGGGTTTGCACCACGTTCGGCCATGCGGCGCAGTGCCTGCTCACGCTGCGTTTCAGACGAGATTTCAAACTCCAGCACGTTCTGTCCGGTTTCCTTCTTCCAGCGCTCGATGCCCTGGTAGGCGCTTTCGTTGAAGGATTTGTCGAACTTGCCGCCCAACTCATAGACGATGCCGGGCTGCGCAGCGGCCATGCCGCACTCCAGCGCTGCCAGCATCAGGCCGACCTGGCGAAGGAGTTTGAATGTCTTGCTCATCTGTAGCCTTCCTGTCAGGAAATTCAGTTAGCGTGTTGCACTGCAAACGTTTGCATGCGACAAAGTATAAGCACACGGCATGCCAACTTTCGTGACAGATGCATGACAGCGCTGGCCCGAAAACTGCTCGGGGAGCTTCCAGCGCCCGGACGAGGCGTGACTGTTCAAAGGACTCCCATGAATACCCTGACTGACTGGCAAGGCCTGCCCAAGGTTCTGCTGCACGAACACCTGGACGGCGGCCTGCGCCCACAAACCCTGCTGGAGCTCTGCACTGCGCAGGGCATCCCCCTGCCCGCCCCCGACGCCCCCGCGCTGGCCGCCTGGATGCAGGCCAATGCCGACTCCGGCAGTCTGGTGCGTTACCTGCAGGGCTTTGCGCTCACCGTGAATGCCATAGCAACACTGGATGCCTGCGAACGCGTGGCTTTCGAGGCGGCCGAAGACGCCCGCCTCGATGGTTGCGTGCTGGCCGAGTTCCGCATGGCGCCACTGCTGCTTGAGCCTTTTGGCCTGGCCCCCGAAGCGGTCATTGAAGCGGTGTGCGCCGGTCTCGCACGCAGCAGCCTTGAAAGTGGCCTGATCGTCTGCGCAATGCGCACCGACAGCGCAGAATCCTCGTTGCGCGCAGCGCGGATTGCTGGCGGCTATCAGGGTCAAGGCGTTGTCGGTTTCGATCTGGCCGGAGCCGAGTTCGGCTATCCACCCGGTCTGCACGCATCCGCGCTGAAGCTGGCAGGTGAAGCAGGCCTGGGCCTGACCTGCCACGCCGGCGAAGCCGATGCGGGCATCAGGGTTCTCGAAGCAGCCGCATTGGGCGCGACCCGCATCGGGCATGGCGTAAACATCATGAAAGCCCCCTCCCCCACGGAAGGCGAGGCCTGGCTGGAAGAAGCCCGCCGCCTCGGCCTGCATTTCGAGGTCTGCCCGAGCAGCAACGTGCATACCGGCGCTGCGCCCTCGCTGGCCGCTCACCCCATCCTGGCCATGCTGCGGGCGGGGCTTTCAGTCTCCTGTTCGACCGACAACCGGCTGATGTCAGGTGTCACACTGAGCGACGAGTTTCGTCGTCTGCATGAGCATCTCGGCCTGGAAGCGGACGAAGCGAGCCAGTTGATGCTCAACGCGGCGAAAGCCTCTTTCCTCCCGGCCGACAGTCGTGAGCGTGCCGGCCGAGCAATTGCCTCCTGGCGGAATGCGCTCCCGGGAAATTACGTCAACTCGCTTTGAGCCGAGGAAATCGTTTGCGCAAACGATTGCGCGCACCAATCGAGTGAAAACAGGAACGATTATGGTGCGCGCAGCAGTGCTCCGGTGCCTGCAGCAAGCCGGGGGCGATCAGGCAGAAAAAAGTGCCGGGATGAAAGTCGTCAGGATTCAGGCTCTGGCAATCAAAACGCTGGAGCCAGCAGTCCGGATCGCTCGCCTGCCACCTGAAAGCGGAAGCAGACCCTGCTTGCCAGAGTGAATCGCCGGCGAAATGATCAAAGCGCAAACGCTCATCGCCCGCCTGTACCCAAAGCAAGAACGCCCGGTACATCGCGGGACAAGGCAGCGGCGACAGACCCGCTCCAACCGGCGTTCAGCGCGAAGGCGCCCAAACCTAGACAAACGATGACTGGAAGCAAACCCGGAAAACCCGACAGGACGACTTCGGACACCGGATCCTCCGGCAAAACCCGGATCACAGCCCGAGAGTCACCAAAAGGGGGGCATGGCGGCCCGCAAGCTTGCAGACCCAAAAACAAAAAGGCCACTCGCAAGAGTGGCCTAGATGCTTGATTCTGTTGGTCGGGGCGGCGGGATTCGAACTCGCGACCCCTTGCACCCCATGCAAGTGCGCTACCAGGCTGCGCTACGCCCCGACACAGAAACGAAATTATAGCAGGACTTTCCGGATTTTCCAGTGTCTTGCCATATTTTTTGAGACTTCACGCTCGCAGGATGGCCAGAATCTCTTCAAGCTCGGTACGAATCTGAGCGTTACTGGCTTTGCCGCGTTCGACCAGTTCGTCAGTTTCGCGCTTCAGGATCTGGTACTCCTCCAGCCTGTTGCGCGCACCACTGATGGTGAATCCTTCGCGATACAGCAGCTCGCGAATCCGGCGCACGAGAAGCACTTCATGCCGCTGGTAGTAGCGTCTGTTACCCGTACGCTTGACCGGCTTGAGCTGGGTGAACTCCTGCTCCCAGTAGCGCAGGACATGCGGCTTGACGCCGCACAGCTCGCTGACCTCGCCAATCGTGAAATACCGTTTGGCGGGAATGGGCGGAAGTTCTCCGAAATCTTCAAGCGGGTTGTTGTCCATCACTGAGTTGTTCGACTGAGGTCTTCAGTTTCTGGCTGGCATGGAAAGTCACGACCCGCCTCGCGGTAATCGGGATTTCCTCGCCAGTCTTCGGATTGCGACCGGGACGCTGGGGCTTGTCGCGAAGCTGGAAATTTCCGAATCCGGAAAGTTTCACTTCCTCGCCGCGTTCCAGCGCGTTCCTGATCTCTTCGAAGAAACCTTCGACCATGTCCTTGGCTTCGCGTTTGTTGAGACCTACGCGATCAAAAAGCAGGTCAGCCAGTTCCGCCTTGGTCAGCGTTACGCCGCCATTCTTCATTACTTCAGGCACGCAACTGCCCTCCCAGCTCACGTTCGGCGGCGCTCACCAGCGCACGCATGGCATTGTCGATCTCCGCCTCTTCGAGAGTGCGCTCAGGATGCTGCAGCACTGCGCGCAGCGCAATACTCCTGCTGTCCGGATCGATCCCCTTTCCCGAATAGACGTCAAACACGTCGATCGCACGCACGATGTCTTTCCCTGCAGCACGCAGGACACGCAACAACTCCGCTGCCGTCACCGTATTCTTTACCACGATCGCGAGGTCACGCTGAACCGACGGATGGCGGGGCAGATCGACAAATGCGGGCACAGTCGCCGCGAGTACGATCTCCAGCTCGAGTTCAAAGACAACCGGCGCGCTGCCGAGGCCATATCGTTGCACGAGCGCGGGATGCAGTTCCCCCATATACCCGGCCACGACCTGCCCCAGCATTATCCGCGCGCAGCGGCCGGGGTGCAGGCCCGGATGCGTGTCAGCGACGAATTCGACACGTTTGCCGAGCAGCAGTTCCACATCGTGCTTCACATCGAAGAAATCGACCTTGCGGGAATCCGCAGCCCACTGCTCCGGCAGCGCCAGCCCCCAGGCAAGACCTGCGACGCGGACGGGTTGAGAGGCCGCACTGACCGGCGCCTGCGCGGCATCGGACGCAAAGCAACGACCGACCTCGAAGAGCCGGACACGATTGGCGCGACGCCGCTGATTGGACTCCAGCGCACCAACGAGCCCTCCCAGCAAGCTCGAACGCATCACGCTCATCTGGCTGGCGATGGGATTGGCGAGCCGAACAGGCTTCGTATTGCCGGCGAAATCCCGCTCCCAGGCTTCTTCGACGAAAGCGTAGGAAATGATTTCCTGATAATCCTGCGCGGCAAGCTGGCGACGCACACGATGAACCGGCCGCTGGTGCTCGGTGCTGGGCAGCATCGTGACCGGCGCCCGCGGCGGCAGCGGCTTGATGTTGTCATAGCCATAGACACGGGCGACCTCCTCGATCAGATCCTCCTCGATCGAGATGTCGAAACGGTAGCTCGGCGGTGTAATGCTGAGGACATCACCTTCTCCGGAAACAGTCATGCCAAGGCGCTCCAGCGAAGCCTTGATGACATCGTCCGCAACTTCGAAGCCCAGCACCTTGCGGGCACGCGAAGGCCTGAACATGACCGCAGCGCGTTGCGGCAGGTGAGCACTCGAAACCGCTTCGATAACCGGGCCCGCTGCGCCGCCGCAGATATCCAGCAGCAACTGGCTTGCCCGCGCCATGGCGCGGGAAGGCAGTTCGAAGTCGACACCGCGCTCGTAGCGATGCGACGCGTCTGAAGAAAAACCAAGTTCGCGAGCGCGCCCGACAATGGCGTCCGGCTGGAAAAAGGCGGACTCCAGAAATACGGCCGTCGTATCGTCGGTCACGCCACTGCTGTCGCCGCCCATGACGCCGGCAAGCGCAAGCGGCCGGATTTCGTCGGCAATCAGCAGCGTATCGGCAGCCGGCTGAACTGCCTGCCCGTTCAGCAGGGTGATCTGCTCATTCGCAAGCGGAAGACGGACATGGATCGCACCGGAAAGCTGATCGTTGTCGAAGGCATGCAGGGGCTGCCCGAGTTCAAGCATCACATAGTTCGTGATGTCGACAACCGCGCTGATCGAGCGCAGACCGCAACGCTCGAGCCTGGCTCTCATCCAGTCAGGTGTCGGAGCCTTCGCGTTCACGCCCCGGAAGACACGACTGAGATAACGCGGACAAGCCTGGGGCGCATCCAGTTGCACGGGCCGGGTCTCATCAAGCGTGGCGAGAACGTCGCGCGGCGGGGTAAGCTGGGCCGGAACACCGGTAAGCGCGGCAAGCTCTCTCGCCACGCCCGTCAGGCTCAGGCAGTCGGCACGATTGGGCGTCAGCTTGATGGTGATCTTCCTGTCATCAAGCGACAGGAACTCGCGCAGATTGGCGCCGACCGGCGCATCTTCAGGCAGCACCATGAGGCCATCATGCGCCTGACTCATGCCGAGTTCATCTGCCGAGCACATCATGCCGAAAGATTCCGTACCCCGAAGCTTGGCGGCCTTGATTTCGAAACCCGGCAGCTTTGCGCCCACCATGGCGCACGGCGCCTTCATTCCGGCCACCACGTTCGGCGCACCGCAAACGATCTGGAGCAGCTCGCCCTGTCCCACATCAACCGCACACACCTTCAGCTTGTCTGCATTGGGGTGCTTTTCGAAGGAGACGATCCGGGCCACCACCACACCGGTGAAAGGCGGCGCCACAGCTTCGACCTCTTCCACTTCGAGGCCCGCCATGGTCAGCAGATGACAGAGCGCGTCCGAATCCATGGGTGGATTACACAGGGCACGCAACCAGCTTTCAGAAAACTGCATGATTCATCAATCCTGGAATTGGGCAAGGAAGCGCAGGTCATTCTCGAAGAACAAGCGCAGGTCATTGACGCCGTAGCGCAGCATGGTGAGGCGATCCAGCCCCATGCCGAAAGCAAAACCGGTATAGCGGGAAGGATCGATACCGCCGTTTCTCAGCACGTCGGGATGGACCATGCCGCAGCCGGCGATTTCGAGCCAACGCCCCTTGTTCGGGCCACTCATGAACGCAAAATCGATTTCTGCAGAGGGCTCGGTAAATGGGAAAAATGACGGGCGGAAACGCACCTGCAATTCATCGGTTTCGAAGAAACGCTGCAGGAAATCGATGATCACGCCCTTAAGCGCCGCGAACGAAATGTCCTCGCCGACCCACAGGCCTTCAACCTGATGGAACATGGGCGAATGGGTGGCGTCCGAATCCACGCGATACACACGGCCGGGCGCAATGATGCGCAGCTCGGGCATCGAGGCAGCGCCGGCATGGCGTGCCGCGTGAGCCTTCATGGTACGGATCTGCACCGGGCTCGTGTGGGTACGCAGCAGAACATCCTTGGCACCCTCGAGATAGAAGGTGTCATGCATCGAGCGTGCGGGGTGATTGTCCGGCGTATTCAGCGCGGTGAAATTGAACCAGTCCTCTTCGATTTCGGGGCCGTCTGCCACTTCGAAACCGATGGATCGGAAAAGCGCCTCGAAACGCTCCTGGGTGCGTACAACAGGGTGAAGACCACCACGCCCGGCACCACGACCGGGCAGCGTCACATCGAGCGCTTCGGCTGCGAGCTGGGCTTCAAGCTGCGCATTGCGCAAAGCTTCGCGCCGAGCCTCCAGCACACCCTCGATGGAAGCCTTGCAGCGATTGATCGCAGCGCCCGCGCTTTTGCGCGTTTCCGGATCCAGCTTGCCAAGTCCCTTGAGCAATTCGGTCAAGCTGCCGCTCTTGCCAAGGAAAACCGCCTTGGCCTGTTCCAGTGCATTCATGTCCGCTGCGGCAGCAAAAGCCACTTCAGCATCCCTGAGCATTTGATCGAGGTTTTCCACGCCAACACCCGCAATTCTTCAGTTCAAGGACCCGTCTTGCACGGGCCATAAAAGAAAAAAGGAGGCTTGCGCCTCCTTTCTTTACTTCCGTACAGCTCAGGCGCCGAGCTGTGCCTTGGCTTGATTGGCCAGCGCCGCAAAAGCGGGCTTGTCAAACACAGCCAGATCAGCCAGAACCTTGCGGTCGACTTCGATCGCAGCCTTCTTCAGACCGTTCATGAAGCGGCTGTAGGTCAGACCGACTTCACGGGCTGCCGCGTTGATACGGGCAATCCACAGGGCACGGAACTGACGCTTGCGCTGACGACGGTCACGGTAGGCATACTGACCGGCCTTCATCACCGCTTCTTTGGCGATACGGTAGACGTTCTTGCGACGGCCGCGGTAACCCTTGGCTTTGTCGAGGACTTTCTTGTGACGGGCGCGAGCCGTTACACCACGTTTAACGCGAGGCATGTTTTATCTCCTTCCTGATCAAGCGTAAGGCATCATCGCGGTAACGCGTGCCGTATCGGTGTCATGAACACCCGTCACACCACGCAGATGGCGCTTGGCCTTGGTGGTCTTCTTGGTCAGGATGTGGCGCTTGAACGCCTGGCCGCGCTTGACGCTGCCACCCGCACGAACCTTGAAGCGCTTGGCAGCGCCGCTCTTGGTTTTCATCTTGGGCATTTGATACTCCAACGATTTTAGATGTGGTACCTGGTGACCCCTGACGGGATGCTTTGACTACCGGGATACCACTTGTTTTGCAGCAGTGCCGATGAACTGGCGGGGCTGCTGCACCCCCGGCGACACCCGAGGGTGTCACCCGATTCTTCAGGCCTTCTTCTTGGGGGCGATCACCATGATCAGCTGGCGCCCTTCAAGCTTCGGGAACTGCTCGACGACTGCAAGCTCGACCAGATCCGCCTTGATCCGCTCAAGCTGGCGGATACCAAACTCCTGGTGAGCCATTTCACGACCACGATAACGCAGCGTGACCTTGACCTTGTCGCCTTCTTCCAGAAAGCGAACCATGTTGCGCATCTTGATCTGGTAGTCATTCTCGTCCGTCTGCGGACGCAGCTTGACTTCCTTGACCTGGATCTGTTTCTGCTTCTGCTTGGCCTCGTGAGCCCGCTTCTGCTCCTGGTACTTGAACTTGCCGTAATCCATCAGGCGGCAAACCGGCGGCTTCGCCTGCGGTGCGATCTCAACCAGATCGACTTCCGCTTCTTCCGCCATGGCCAGAGCCTGATGCGTCGGAACAACACCCAGTGCTTCGCCGTCTTCACCTACCAGCCGCACCTCTGGCACACCGATTTCACGGTTGATGCGATGCGAGTTCTTTTCCTGAGCTATGGCAGAAACCTCCAAAAAAACAAAAACTAAGCGTTGCCGCCGCGAGCTTCAAGCTCACCGCGCCAGCGCTCGACCAATTCCGTGATGGAAATTTGCCCCAGATCCTGACCGCCGCGCATTCTCACAGCGACCTTGCCGGCTTCTTTTTCCTTGTCGCCGACAACAAGCAGGTAGGGCAGCTTTTGCAAGCTATGTTCGCGGATTTTATAGGTAATTTTCTCGTTCCGCAAATCGGATTCAACACGGAAGCCCTGACGCCGCAGGTCGGCGGTTAGCTGGGCGACGTATTCCGACTGCGCCTCGGAGATATTCATGATCACGGCCTGGGTCGGCGCAAGCCACAACGGGAAGGCTCCACCATGGTTTTCGATGAGAATCCCGAGGAAACGCTCAAGTGACCCGAGAATGGCACGGTGAAGCATGACCGGACGCCGCCGGGTGTTGTCCTCGGCCACATATTCCGCACCGAGCCGCTCCGGCAGAACGAAATCGAGCTGGATGGTGCCGCACTGCCAGGAACGCCCCAGCGCGTCCTTGATGTGGTACTCAACCTTCGGTCCGTAGAAGGCTCCCTCGCCAGGCAGCTCTTCCCATTCCTTGCCGGAAGCACGCAGCGCAGCGCGCAAACCATCTTCAGCCTTGTCCCAGATTTCATCCGACCCGGCCCGCTTTTCCGGACGCAGTGCCAGCTTGACCGCCACATCATGAAAACCGAAATCCTTGTACACACTCATCAGCAGCGCATCAAAGGCCATGGCCTCTGATTCGATCTGATCTTCGGTGGCAAAGATGTGCGCATCGTCCTGCACAAAACCGCGGACGCGCATCAGACCATGCAGTGCACCGGACGGCTCGTTACGATGACAGGAGCCAAACTCAGCCAGACGCAGCGGCAGATCGCGATAGGAACGCAAGTCATTGTTGAAGATCTGGACATGCCCCGGACAGTTCATCGGTTTCACTGCGTAGTCGCGCTTTTCCGACTCGGTTGTGAACATGTTGTCGCGGTAGTTCTCCCAGTGCCCGGATTTTTCCCACAGCGTGCGGTCCATCACCATGGGCGTGCGGACTTCCTGATAGCCAGCAGCATTCAGACGGGCGCGCATGTACTGCTCAACAGCCTGCCAGAGCGTCCAGCCCTTGGGGTGCCAGAAGACCATGCCTGGCGCTTCGTCCTGCATGTGAAACAGATCCAGCTGCCGCCCGAGGCGACGATGGTCACGCTTCTCGGCCTCTTCAAGCATATGAAGGTAAGCCTCAAGCTCTTCCTTCTTCGCCCAAGCTGTGCCGTAAATGCGCTGAAGCTGCTCGTTTTTGGCATCTCCCCGCCAGTAGGCTCCGGCCACCTTCATCAGCTTGAAATGCTTGAGCTTGCCGGTCGAAGGCACGTGAGGACCACGACAGAGGTCGATGAAATCCCCTTCGCGATAGAGCGAAATCGTCTGGCCGGCAGGAATGGCCGCAATCAGCTCGGCCTTGTACTTTTCACCGAGACCGGTGAAGAACTTCACTGCATCATCCCGATCCCACTCTTCGCGACTGATGCCGATGTCCTTTTTCGACAGTTCGGCCATGCGCTTTTCGATCGCCTGCAGATCTTCCGGCGTAAAGGGACGCGAGTAGGCGAAGTCATAGTAGAAGCCATTCTCGATGACCGGACCAATGGTGACCTGCGCCTCGGGAAAGAGCTCCTTCACCGCATACGCCAGCAAGTGCGCGGTTGAATGGCGGATGACTTCAAGCCCGTCAGCATCTTTCTCGGTAACGATCGCAAGCGCCGAATCCTCGCTCATGACATGCGACGTATCGACCAGACGCCCATCAACCTTGCCCGCCAACGCGGCCTTGGCAAGACCGGCACCGATCGACGCGGCGACCTGCGCTACCGAAACAGGAGATTCAAAACTGCGGACTGAGCCGTCGGGGAGCGTGATATTCGGCATGACTGGGGCCTCGCGGATGCAGGAGGAAAAGACAAAAAAAAAGTGCGGGGTGAGCCGCACTTTTTCAGTCTTCTACCGGGAATGCGCGACTCGATGCGCTTAACAAGCAATCAGAGTCGTGGTAGTTCGAAACATCTTTGCATTCCCCTTCAGGAATTTGGTAGGCGCGATTGGACTCGAACCAACGACCCCCACCATGTCAAGGTGGTGCTCTAACCAGCTGAGCTACGCGCCTGAAGAGCTGCGCATTATAGAGATATTTTTCCGCGTGTCAAAACTTTTATTCGGGAAGCTTCAAAAAATGCGCACGGTAGTATTTCAGTTCCTCGATCGACTCGCGTATATCAGCCAGGGCCGTATGGGCATCGCTCTTTTTCACGCCGGCGAACACGGCAGGGTTCCAGCGACGCGCCAGTTCCTTGAGCGTGGAGACATCCAGGTTCCGGTAATGGAACCAGGCTTCCAGTGTCGGCATGTAGCGCGCCATGAAGCGGCGATCCTGTCCGATGGTGTTGCCGCACATCGGCGTGCTGCGCTTGGGCACGTATTGCTGCATCCACTCAAGATAGAGGGCTTCGGCAGCCGCCTCATCCACGCTTGAGGCACGCACGCGGTCAATCAGGCCGGACTTGCCATGCGTGTTCTTGTTCCAGTCATCCATCGCATCCAGTACCGCGTCGGACTGATGAACCGCGATGACCGGGCTCTCCGCAATGACTTCGAGATTCACGTCGGTCACGATCATGGCGATCTCGATGATCCGGTCCCGATCGGGCTCGAGCCCGGTCATTTCCATATCCAACCAGACCAGGCTGTTGGCGTCCTGTGCCATATAATCCTCCAGCGCTTTCAAAGCGCGGATTCTCGCACGTCCTCCTCCACTTTCCCGTCGCAGACCTCCCGGATGACACACCTCACGATGACCGCCCTGTTTCTTTCCGCGCTGCTGCTGTCCAGTGGCATCCGGCTGTGGCTGAGCCTGCGCCAGGCGGCACATGTACGTGGACACCGGGACGCGGTGCCGGTGGAGTTCGCAGGCGGGATCGATCTGGCCTCACACCAGAAGGCGGCGGATTACACGCTCGCAAAGGGACGTCATGGCCGCTTCGATCTGGCCTGGGGCCTTGTCTGGGTGCTGTTGCTGACCCTGGGAGGCGGTCTGCAGCTGATGCATGACACCGTGTCGACCGTGTTCGATCCGACCGGACTCTGGCACGGTATCGCACTCTTCGGCCTGCTGTCGGTCAGCGGCTTTCTGTGGGAGCTGCCCGGCTCGCTCTATTACACCTTCTCGCTCGAGGCGCGTTTCGGATTCAACAAGACGACCGCCGCGCTCTTTCTGAGCGACCTCGCGAAAAGCACCCTGATCTCGGTGCTGATCGGAGCGCCACTGCTGTGGTGTGTGCTCTGGCTCATGCGCAGCATGGGGGCCCACTGGTGGATCTGGACCTGGGGCGTGCTGATCGCTTTCAATCTGGCCGCGATGGTCATCTACCCCGTCTTCATTGCGCCACTCTTCAACAAGTTCGAACCGCTCAAGGACGAAGCCCTGGCCGCCCGGGTTACCCAGCTGCTGAGCCGCTGCGGATTTCGCGCCAAGGGGCTGTTCGTGATGGACGGCTCCCGCCGGAGCGGGCACGGCAACGCCTATTTCACCGGCTTCGGCGCTGCCAAGCGCATCGTCTTCTATGACACGCTGCTCGAAACACTCAATCCGGACGAGGTCGAAGCGGTACTGGCCCATGAGCTGGGACATTTCAAGCATCGCCATATCGTTCAGCGCGTGGCAGTGTTTGCGCTGCTCTCCTTCATCCTGTTCGCCTTGCTGGGCTGGCTGGGTCAGCAGGACGCGTTCTTCAACGGCCTTGGCGTCAGCAGTCGCAGCGAAGCACTCACCCTGATCCTGTTCTCGCTGCTGCTCGCGCCCTTCACCTTCCCGCTCACGCCACTGATGAGCTACTGGTCACGCAAGCATGAGTTCGAGGCAGACGCCTATGCGGTAGCCCACGCCCGCGCCGACGACCTCGTATCGGCACTCGTGAAGCTCTACCGCGACAACGCTTCCACGCTGACGCCCGACCCCCTGCATTCGCTGTTCTACGATTCGCATCCGCCCGCCGCCATCCGCATCGCTCACCTGAAAGCCGCGGCATGAGCGCCCGGCTGATCGGCAGGGTGGTCGCCGCCTTCGGGCGCCAATATGCCGTGCGCCTGGACGATGGCCGCGAACTGCTCTGTGTACCGCGCGCAAAGAAAAGCGAAGTGGCCTGCGGAGACCTGGTCGAGCTCGCGCTGACCAGCGCCGACCAGGGCGTGATCGAGAAGATCGGCGAGCGGACCAGCCTGTTCTACCGGGCGGATCAGTGGAAAGAGAAACTTATCGCCGCCAACGTGACCCAGGTCGTGGTGGTTGTCGCCACTGAGCCGGGCTTTTCGGACGAACTGGTAACCCGTTGCCTGGTGGCGGCCGACGCCCAGGACATCCCGGCGCTGATCCTCCTCAACAAATGCGACATCCCGGCAGGCCTCGACAGGGCACGCAGCCAGCTCGAAGTCTTCACTCGGGCAGGGCATGAAGTGCTCGAGCTCTCGGCAAAAGGCGATGTGGGCACCTTGCGGGCGCGACTGGGCGGGCACATCAGCCTGCTGGTCGGGCAATCCGGCATGGGCAAATCCACGCTGACCAATGCCCTGATCCCCGAAGCGGACGCCCGCACGCGCGAGATTTCGGTGGTGCTGGATTCCGGCAAGCACACCACGACCCATGCCCGCCTCTATCCCCTGCCCGCCGCGGAGAATGAAAGCGGCGCGCTGATCGACAGCCCCGGCCTGCAGAGTTTTGGTCTGGCGCACCTCGGCCGCAACGAGATCGAATGCGGCTTCCCTGAAATCCGTGATCTGCTGGGCAGTTGCCGTTTCCGGGATTGCGGCCATATCCGCGAACCCGATTGCGCGATACGCCAGGCGCGCGAAACCGGCCACTTTGACGAGCGCCGTTACGCAACCCTGCTCCAGCTGCTCGACGAGCATGAAGTAGCCCGCAAACACCGGTTGGAGCACTGAACCCGGTGCCGCGGCGGCTGACCCTGCTGCGGGAAATGGCTTTACCGACTTACGGGAAAATCACTGCGTCTCATTCCCTGAAGGCGGAGCGACACCGGCTTCAGCCTGTACCTTGAGCAGCAAGCGTCGCGACAGCGCGGGCTCCCTCCAGCCTGCCGGCGGCGCCATCGCGCCCGTCTCAAGGCCCGGCAGTGCCATCCGTTAGCGAACGGATGAACCATTTCCGGCTTTCCCGACGGTTCAGTCTTGTGCAGGAGGAGTCGCCATGGGAGAAGTGCAAGCGCCTGCCACGCTCGACAGCGTGGCCCTGCGCACGCTCATCGACGCGATTCCGGCCGGCGCGCTCGTCATCGATGAATGCGGCGTGATCCGCGCCGTGAATGAAGAACTCGGCCGCCTGCTCCAGTACGACACGGCAAGCCTGGTTGATTCATCGCTCGACCACCTCCTGCCCGAGCGGCTGCGCCCGCAGCATGCGCTGCTCATCGCCCGCTTCATGAAAGCCCCTGCACGCCGCACGATGGGCGCCGGCCAGGCGCTCTTCGCGCGGCGCGCGGATGGCTCGGAAATTCCGATCGAGATCGGACTCAATCCGCTCAATACGCCGGACGGCCTGCGGGTGCTGGCAACCCTGGTCGACGTCAGCGCAGCGCGCAAGGCGGACCTCCTGTTTCGCCAGATGGTCGACAGCGCCCCCTACGGCATCCTGATCATGAACAGCCGCGGCCGGATCATGCTCGTCAATCGGCATCTTCCGGTCATGTTCGGCTATGACAAGGCGGCGCTCGAAGGCCAGTCGATCGAGATGCTGCTGCCGGAGCGCTATCGCAGCGCGCACATCGCGCTTCGCGCGGCCTATGAAAGCTCGCCTGAAATCCGCAGGATGGGTCCGGGACGAGACCTGACCGCACAGCACCGGGACGGAAGCGAGTTCCCCGTCGAGATCGGTCTGAGCCCCATCGAGATCGAGGGCGAAGCCTGCACGCTGGCGGCGGTGATCGACATCACCGAGCGCAAGAAAATGGAGCTGGACCTTCGCCGGGTCAACACGAATCTCGAGGAGTTCACCTACGTCGCCTCGCATGACCTGCGCTCCCCGCTGCGCGGCATCGGCGATTTGCTCAATTGGGTCCAGGAAGATCTCGGCGAAGGCGTCTCGGCCGACGTGCTGCGCAACTTCGAGCGCATCACGCTCCGCGTGCGCCGCATGGAGCAGCTGATCGACAACCTGCTGGCCTATGCGCGGGCCGGGCGGAATACCGGCGAAACCAGCCTGATCGACCTGCCCTCGATGCTGGACCGGATCGAAGAGCTCAGCAGCCTTCCGCCCGGTTTCAGTCTCACGCGCCAGATCAGCGCCAGCCGCTTCACCGGCAGCCTGACGCCGCTGGAAACGGTGCTGCGGAATCTGATCGGCAACGCCATCAAGCATCACGACCAGCCAAGCGGGCACATCGAAGTCCGCGCCGAAAACGATGGCAGTTTCTGCCACATCACGGTCTGCGACGATGGTCCGGGCATTCCGGCCCAGGCACACGAACGCATTTTCAAACTGTTCCAGACCCTCAACAACGCCGCGGACGGTGGCACCGGCATCGGACTTGCCGTGTCCCGGCGGATGACGGAAAGCCATGGCGGCCGCCTCAGCGTCACCGCCAACACCGGCCGGCGCGGCGTGACTTTCCACGTCTGGTGGCCCCGATTCCTTCGCAAGGACGTCAGCGATGCAAACCCGAATCAATGTCCTGCTGGTTGATGACGACGATGTCGCGCGCGAAGCGGTGATCCGCAGCTTCGCGCGCAACGATCTGCCCATAGACACGGTCTGCGCCGAAGACGGCTCGGAAGCGCTCGACATCCTCAGCAGCCGGCATCCCACCCGCAGCATCCGCAAACCCTTGATCGTGCTGCTGGACCTCAACATGCCGCGCATGAACGGCTTCGAGTTTCTCGAGAACCTGCGCAGCGACGAGCAGCTGCGGGACACCGTAGTCTTCGTGCTCAGCACCTCGGACTCGGACAAGGACCGCAGCCGCGCCTACCACGAGAACATTGCAGGCTATCTGGTGAAATCCGCCGCCGGTCCACAGTTCAGACATCTGATCAAACTGATGGACGCCTACCACCAGTCGGTGTGCCTGCCGATCTGAACGCATCGCGAGGTTCGCCATGGGAAGCCCGGAATCCGGATTGCACCTGCTGATCGTCGATGATGACGACGTTGATCGCGAGCGGGTCCGCCGCATGCTGCTCAGCAGTGATCCGACCATGCATGTCGCGGAGGCCAGCGGCCCGGCCGACACCATGGATCTGCTGCGACGCCAACCCTTCGACTGCATGATCGTGGACTATCGCCTGGGCCACCTCACTGGCCTGGAGTTGCTCGACCAGGTGAGAGCCGTCGTCCCCCGCTTCTGCGCCACCATCATGGTGACCGGCCTGGGTGACGAAGAAATCGCGGGGGCCGCAGTGCGCGCCGGCATCAGCGACTATCTCACCAAGGGCCAGCTCGACAATGGTCGCCTGATGCAGTCGGTAACGGGCGCCATGCATCGCGCCGCGCTCGAAAAGCGCCTGCATGACATGGCCTACTACGACGCGCTGACCACCCTCGCCAGCCGCACCCTGCTCGTCGACCGGCTGCAGCAGGTGATCAATCGCTACACGCGGGAGTCGCTCGTCTCCGCGCTGGCCTACATCGATCTCGACAACTTCAAGCCGATCAACGACACCTGGGGTCATGCCGCCGGAGACAAGGTGCTCATCCGCGTGGCCGAGCGGCTGACCCACGCCCTGCGTGTCACCGACACGGCCGCCCGCCTCGGCGGTGATGAGTTCGCCCTGCTGCTGACCGACATGCACGACCTGGTCTCCTGCGAGATCATGCTCGGCCGCATCAGCCGGATCCTGTGCGAACCCATCACGCTCGAGGTTGATGCAGGCAGCGTGAGCGTCAGCGTGACGGCCAGCATCGGCGTCGCGCTGATCCAGGACAGTCAGACCACGGCCGATACCGTCATCCGCCATGCGGACCACATGATGTACAAGGTCAAGAATTCGGGTCGCAAGGGCATCCTGTTTTTCGATCCGCAGGCGGAGAGCAGCCTGCTCAGCATCCATCACCAGCTTGACGAAGTGTCGCGCGCGCTCGAGCGGGACGAATTCGAGCTCTACTACCAGCCGCAGATCAACCTCTTGAGTGGCGACGTCATCGGCGTCGAAGCCCTGATCCGCTGGCATCACCCGGAGCGCGGCCTGCTGGCCCCCGAAAGTTTCTGGCAGGCGCTGCACAGCGAGAAGTTCAGCCGCGTTCTCGGCAAGTGGGTCATCGAACAGGCGCTGGACCGGATCGAAGCCTGGCGCGTGGAGGGGCTCCGGCTCACCGTCGGCGTCAACATCTCGGTGCATCATCTGCTGCATCCGGATTTCTGCGCCGACCTGCGCACCGCACTGCAAAGCCATCCGCATATTCCGCCGGCCTGCCTCGATCTCGAGATCCTCGAAACCGCCGCCATCGACGACATGAACCGCGCCGTCGACACCCTGCGCGAATGCAAGGCGCTGGGGCTCACCATCGCGCTCGATGACTTCGGCACCGGCTACTCTTCGCTCACGCACCTCAAGCGCCTGCCGGCCGACCGGCTCAAGATCGACAAGAGCTTTGTCATCAACATGCTCACCGACCCCGACGATCAGGCCATCGTGGTGGCTGTAACCAGCCTCGCGCAAGCCTTTCAGCGCAAGGTCATCGCAGAGGGCGTCGAATCCGCCGAGCACATCCGCCGCCTGGTGGACATCGGCTGTCTGCTCGGTCAGGGTTACGGCATCGCCCGACCGATGCCCGCCGGCGAAATCCTGGCCTGGATCGAGCAGCGCAGGCACAATCCTCCGATCTGAACCCCCGGCTGCCGGGCGTCTCCCGGCCACACCGCATGCCCTTCGATCTCACCGACAAGCTTGTCATCGGCATTTCCTCGCGCGCCCTGTTCGACCTCGAAACCGAAAACGCGATCTACGAACAGCAGGGCGTGGAGCGCTACCGGCAATGGCAACTCGAGCACGAAGACGCCCCGCTCGGATTCGGCACCGCCGGACCGCTCGTCAAGGCCCTGCTGGGGCTTAACGCACTGTCTCCCGGCAGACAGCTGGTGGAGGTCGTCCTGATGTCGCGCAACTCGCCGGACACCGGCCTGCGAGTGTTCAACAGCATCGAGCATCACGGCCTGCCGATCACCCGCGCGGCATTCTCCGGCGGCAAACCGATCGCGTCCTACCTGCACGCGTTCAAGGTGGACCTGTTCCTCTCCCGCTCGGAGGAAGACGTCCAGGCCGGCATCAATGCCGGCATTGCAGCAGCCCGGCTCTATGCGCCGCCTGCCAACCCCTGTCATGCGCAGGACCAGATCCGCATTGCCTTCGACGGAGACGCCGTGCTCTTCTCGCATGAGTCCGAAGCCATCTACAAGGCGCAAGGGCTCGCTGCCTTCGAAGCACACGAGCGCGCCCACCGGCTGGAAGCCATGCAGGAAGGGCCGTTCGCCCGTCTGCTCAAGCTGCTTGCCGCGCTGCAGAAACAATTCCCCGCCGAGCGCTGCCCGGTACGCATCGCCATCGTGACCGCACGCTCCAGCCCGGCGCATGCGCGCGTCGTGCACACCCTGCGCAACTGGGATGTGAGCGTCGACGAAGCCTTCTTCCTCGGGGGCGTCAGCAAGCATGAAGTGCTTGCGGCTTTCGGCGCGCACATCTTCTTCGACGACCAGACGGTTCATCTGGATACGGCGGCCCCGCTGGTCGCGAGCGGCCATGTGCCGTGGCGCCAGAACACCCCCTGAGCCGCAAACCCGCGCCTTCAGGCAAAGTATGGTTGCGTCATGACATGCAGATCAGTCATGCTGCGACATGCCCGGCAAGCCATCCAACAACAGCCGGACCAACGACAACGCAAGACCCGGGAGCACGCACTGATGAGCAGCACGGAACACAATCCCTACACGCCGCCAGCGGCCGTCATCGAAGACGAGCGGATCGCCACCGAAAACAGCAGCTTCATCCCCGGCGGTCGTCGTGTACCGGCAGGCAATGGGCTGGGCTGGCTGGCCACGGGCTGGCGCTTCTTCACCCAGAGCGCGCTCAACTGGATCGCCCTGAGCCTGGTGTTCGGCGTCCTCTGGTTCGTGCTGTCGATCATTCCGGGCGTGAATTTCCTGGCAGGGATCATCTTCCCGGTCTTCACCGGCGGCATCATGATTGCCTGCGAAAACCAGCGTCAGACCGGAAGCCTCGCCATCGGTGATCTCTTCGCCGGGTTCCGGGAAAAACTCGGCCCGCTGGCCCTGGTCGGACTCATCTCGATCGGCCTGTCCTTCGCGACGATGATTCCGCTGCTGCTGCTCTTCGGTCTGAGCTTTTTCGGGGTCATCTTCGGTGCTTCGGCCTTGCCCTCACTCGGCGCTTTCTCGATCGGCGGCATCGTGCTGGCGGTCGTGCTGATGCTGGTCATCGGATGCGTGCTGTGGTCGGTGCTGTGGTTTGCACCCGCCCTGATCTGCCTGCAGAACCTGGCTCCGATGGAAGCAATGAAAGCGAGCTTCTGGGGGTGCTGGCGCAATCCGCTGGCCGGCCTCCTATATGGTCTGGGCGCGCTGTTCCTGCTCATCATCGGCGCCATACCGCTGCTGCTGGGTCTTCTGGTCGTCATGCCGATGCTGTCCGCCTCGGTCTACGCAGGCTATCGCGACATCTATTTCGAAGAGTGATTTCCGGCCCCTGCGCTGACAGGGGCCTGCCTTCATGCTCGACACCCTCCGTCACGTCACCACGCCCGAACTGATCGAACTCCAGTTGCGCCCGGCCGGCCTGCTGCCACGCGGGCTCGCCTGGTGCATCGATTTCGTCATCCGGGCCGCGCTGCTGATCGCGCTCGGCACCTTCCTCAGCAATCTGGGCAGGGCGGGCAGTGGTCTGTGGCTGCTGGGCTACTTCCTGATCGACTGGTTCTATCCGGTCTTCTTCGAAGTCTGGCGTGGCGGCGCCACACCGGGCAAGAAAACGCTGGGGCTGATCGTCGTTCATGACAATGGCACACCGGTCGGCTGGAGTGCCTCGCTCGCGCGCAACCTGCTGCGTACGGCTGACCTGCTGCCCTTCGCCTACGGCTGCGGCATCGTCTCCATGCTGCTGCATCGCGAGTTCCGCCGCATCGGCGACATCGTGGCCGGCACGCTGGTGGTCTATCGCGAGAAACCCGTGTTGCGCGCGCATCCGGCGCATGAAGCAGTGCTGACACCGCACATGCCGCTTGACCGGGCGACGCAACGCGCCTTGCTGGCCTTCGCGGAGCGGGCACCTGCCCTCACGCCAGCCCGGCAGGAAGAGCTGGCAGCGCTCCTGCCCCATCTTGCCAGGGCCCCTAGCGGCCCTCAGGGTGCGGCACGCCTGCTCGGCCTCGCCAACCACGTGGCGGGAAGACAGGCATGAAACAGGAAGGATTCGAGCGCCTGCACGCGGCAGAATGGGACGTGTTCGAAGCCTGGCTCGATTACCGGGCCCTGCCCAAGCGGCAGCGCGACGCACGCCACGCGCCTTTCCCGTCGCAAGAGTTGCCGCAACGCTACCGGCATCTGTGCCAGCAACTCGCGCTGGCCCGCGACCGGGAATACGGCCTCTCGCTGGTCGAACGCCTGCACGCGCTCGCCCAGCGCGGCCACGATCATCTCTACGGGCTGCAAGGGGGCGTTGGCCGCAAGGTCTGGCGCTATGTCACAGGGGGCTTCGCGCGCGATGTGCGCGCCCATCGCGGCTGGGTACTGGCGTCCTTCCTGCTGCTCTTCGGTCCGCAATTGCTGATGATGCTGGCGGTGCATCTGAAACCCGATCTCGCGCATCTGGTTCTCGACCCGCAGCAGCTTGCGCACTACGAGCAGATGTACAGCAGCGACGCACAGCATCTGGGCCGTGTGGCCCGCGACGCCTCGACCGATTTCAACATGTTCGGCTTCTATATCTTCAACAACGTCAGCATCGCCTTTCGCTGCTTTGCCGGCGGCATCAGCGCCGGACTGCTGACGGTCTTCGCGCTGGTCAGCAACGGCCTGCATTTCGGGGTGGTGGAAATGCGTCTGATCCAGGCCGGGCTGGGAGAGAACTTCCATTCATTCGTCATCGGCCACAGCGGTTTCGAGCTGGGCGCGATCATCCTGTCCGGTGCGGCCGGGCTGCGCCTGGGCTTCACGCTGCTCGCACCCGGCCAGCTCGGGCGAGGCGTGGCGCTTGCCCACGCAGCGCACGAGCTCATCGGCATGGTCTGCGGACTGGCCGTCATGCTGGTAATCGCCGCCCTGATCGAAGCCTTCTGGTCGCCGCTGCGCCTGGCCTTTCCGATCAAGATCGGCGTGGGCGGCGTTCTCATCCTGGTACCGCTGATGTATTTCCTGCTTGCAGGGAGGCGCCATGGATCTTGAGCGCCTGTCGATCGCCCTGCGCCCGCGCAACAGTTGGGAAGCCATCGACCTGGGCGTGCGCTTCGCGCTGAGCCGGGCGCGTCCGCTTTATGCCGCTTGGTTTGCCGTCACGCTGCCGGTGATGCTGCTGCTGAGTCTCGTTTTCGGCGGGTGGCTGGGCGAACTCAGCTGGGTCAGCCTCATCATGTGGTGGCTCAAGCCCGCCTTTGACCGCATTGCCCTGCATGTGCTGAGCCGTGAAGTGTTCGGCGAGCAGCCCGCCTTGCGCGAGGTGCTGCATGCCCTGCCCGGCCTGTTGCGCAGCACCCGACTCCTGGCGGCTCTCACCTGGGGACGTTTCAGTCTCGCGCGCAGCCTGCAGCTGCCTGTCGACCAGCTCGAGGGTCTGCGCGGCAAGGCCGGGCGCGAACGCAAACGCCTGCTTGCGCGGCGCGTCGGCAGCGCGGCCAACTGGCTGACGCTGGTCTGGCTGCATCTCGAAACGATCCTGTGGATCGGCCTGGCCGGCCTGCTGTTCCTGATCGTGCCGGACGACAGCCTGCCGGATTTGCGCACGCTCTGGCAGCTCTTCACCAACGCGCCGGCATGGTTTTCGATTCTGCTGTACTGGCCCCTGCTGCTCTGCAGCCTGCTGCTCGAACCCCTCTATGTGGCCGGCGGTTTCGCGCTCTATCTCAAACGTCGCACCGATCTGGAGGCCTGGGATGTGGAGCTGCAGTTCCGCCAGCTCGCGCGGCAGCACAGCCTGCGCCAGGGGCTGGCCGCACTGGTGCTCGGCAGCATGCTGTGGCTGGGCAGCGCCCTCACGCCCACGCCTGCACTCGCAGCAGACAGCGCCCAGCTGCGGGAGCAGCAGATTGCCGCCGCGGCCCGCCGGGTCGAAGCCGTCATGCAGGATCCTTCGCTGGGGCAGGAGGAAACCGTGCGCAGCCTGCGCTGGCGCAAGGACGATCAGCCGGACCCGAAGCGACGCTTCAGCTTGCCCGACTGGCTGGGCGATCTGCTGCGAAGCATCGAGCACGGTCTGGCCAGTGTGGGCAAGCTTGTCGCACTGCTCGGGCGGGTCGGCGGCTGGCTGCTGATCCTGACCGCGATCGGTCTGCTGGCCTGGCTCGCCCTGCGCTTCGAATGGTTCAGCGCACGCACCGGGCGCACGGCGCCACCTGCCGAACTGGCAGGATTCGACATCCGCCCCGAATCGCTGCCGGACGACCTGGCGGCATCCGCTCTCGCCCTGCTCGCGGCGGGAGACACGCGCGCAGCACTGAGCCTGCTGTTCCGGGGCAGCCTGTCGCGCCTGGCCCACCAGCGCCAGGTCGTCTTCGGCCGTGGTGACACCGAAGGCGACTGCCTCGAACGCACCCTGCGGCAAGCGCCGGCGCTCGCCCCCTATCTCGCCCGTCTGCTCGGTTGCTGGCAGCGCCTGGCCTATGCGCACCAGTCGGTCGCCAGTCAGGAAGTCGAAACCCTGTGCCATGACTGGCGCAGGACCTTCGAAGGCGGGCGCGCATGAATCGTCGCTGGCTCAAGTGGCTGCTGATCCTGCTCGTCATCGCGGCGGGCCTGGGCTATGTCGTCCGCCATCTCGAATGGCATGAGGAGCAGATTCGCGGCAAGGCCTCGGCCGAAGCCCTGGCCAATCCCTGGCATGCAGGGCGCCTGCTGCTCGAAGCCAGCGGCATCCAGACGAAATACGTCCGTCGCGCCCATGAGCTCAACGACCTGCCGGACAGGCAGACGCTCATGCTCACCGGACTGGAGCGCCTGGCTGACCCCGAAGTGCGCGAACCCTTGCTGCACTGGCTCCAAGCAGGTGGGCATCTGGTGATCCCCCTGCGTCTTGAGGATCAGGGGCAGGCACTGCTCGACACGCTGGGTCTGGAGATTCGCGGCCAGCTTCCAGGCGGCAGCAACTTTCTCTCGGAAGGCAACAGCCCGGTACGCCGGCTGCAGGTCGAACAGGCCGGGCACGACGCGATCCTGCCCGGTGCGGTCGTGTTCGACACCAGCCTGCCTGCCGACAGGCTGATCTGGAAAACCACCCTCCGCGGCCATTTCAAGGACGACGATGACGACACCTTCCATCCGGTCGAGGATGCGTCGCGGCAAGGCCAGGATCCGGAAGACCACCTCCAGGAGGCAGACAGCAATGAAGACCTCCTGCTCTTCGCCCGATTCCGTTACGGCAAGGGTTTTGTCACCACCGGCGGCTTTGAACCCTTCGACAACGATCATCTGGACTTCCACGATGATGCGGCGCTCTTCCTGCGCCTGATGACGCTGCCGGACGGCCCGCGCACGGTCACGATGATCACGCTCACTCCGTATGACGGGCTGTGGCGCTGGCTGCTCGAGCATGCGCCGGAGGCGCTGTTCATCGCTGCCCTGATGCTTGCCGCGTGGCTGCGCCGGCAGATGCCCCGCTTCGGCCCACTGCTGCCCGAGCCCCTGCCGAGCCGCCCCGGCCTGCGCGAACACCTTGCGGCAAGCGGTCAGTACCTGCTGCGTGAAGGCTGCCATGAAGCCCTGCTTGCACCCTTGCGCGAGAGCGTTGCCCAGCAACTGGATGCGCTGGCACATCGCCATCCCGAGCTCGAAAGCCGCGAGCGCCTCGGCGAGCATGTATCCGGCATAGCGGCCGCCGAGATCCGGCGGGCCCTCACCGCCGCACCGGACAGCCCCCATGAATTCCTGCGCCACGCGCGCACCCTTGCCACCCTTCGCCAGCGCTGCCGCCAGCTGGCCCGTCCCTCCGGAGTCCATCCATGAGCCTGCCCACCACGCCCCAGCAAGCCACCGAACTCGCCGGCGCCCTTCGCCAGGCGCTGGGCCGCGTCTTTGTCGGCCAGCAGTCCGTTGTCGAACACACGCTCTGTGCGCTGATCGCAGGCGGACACATCCTGCTTGAAGGCGTGCCGGGTCTCGGCAAGACGCTCCTGGTCAAGGCGCTCGCACGAAGCTTCGGCGGCCAGTTCTCGCGGATCCAGTTCACCCCCGATCTCATGCCCGCCGACGTCACCGGCCACACGCTTTTCGACACCCGGACCAGCCAGTTCGTGATCCGTCGTGGCCCGGTTTTCGCCAATCTTGTGCTGGCCGACGAAATCAACCGGGCGCCAGCCAAGACCCAGGCCGCACTGCTCGAAGTGATGCAGGAAGCGCAGGTCACCATCGAGGGCAAGACCCTGCCGCTGCCGCCGCCCTTCCTGGTACTCGCCACGCAGAACCCGATCGAGCAGGAAGGCACCTACGCGCTGCCCGAAGCCCAGCTCGACCGTTTCCTGCTCAAGGTCTTGATCGACTATCCGAGCCTCGACGAAGAGCGCGCACTGGTCGCGGCTTCCTGTGCCGGCCGCACCGGTGACAAGCTCGACGTGGAAGCCGTGCAGCAGGTCGCCACGCCCGAGCACCTGATCGCGCTGCAACAGATCGCCGCCAGCCTGCAGATCGACGCCAGCGTGCTCGACTATGCCGTCCGCATCGTGCGCAACACGCGCGAATGGAATGGCATCGCGATCGGTGCCGGCCCGCGCGGCGCCATCGCACTTGTGCGGGCCGCACGGGCTTCCGCGCTGCTGGCAGGCCGCGATTTCGTCACCCCCGACGATGTCAAACGCATGGCACTGCCCGCCCTGCGTCACCGCATCAGCCTGGTCCCCGAAGCTGAAATCGAAGGGCTCTCCGTCGACCAGGTGCTCGGCACGCTGCTCTCGCGAACCGACGCGCCCCGCAGCTGAAGCCTCCGCACAGCCGATGCTGATTCCGTCCCGCACCCTTCTCGCCGCACTGGCCGCCTGGCTGGCGCTGTCGATCGCCAGCCTGTTCCTGCCGACACTGAGCGCGCTGGATACGTTTGCCGGCCTGCTCCTGCTGCTCTGGGCTGCCGTCGATGGCTTGCGCGCCAGCATCGAAGCGCCGCCGGCCGCCCAGCGCGTCATCCAGAGCACGCTGCCGGTCGGGGAATGGAGCACGGTAGAGCTGCGCCTGCACTGGCCGGCACGCGTGCCGGGCGCCGTGAAGATCTTCGATCTGCATCCGCCGGCCTTTGCCCAGCAGGGCTTGCCCGCGGCTGTCGACACGCGCGGGCAGAATGCACAGGCACTGCGCTATCGCCTGCGACCGCTCGCACGCGGTGACCACGCTTTCGGCCGCATCCAGCTGCGCCAGCGCTCAGCCTGGGGCGCGTGGGAACGCCAGCTCGAGGCGGGTCAGACACAGGACGTTCGCGTGTTCCCGAACTTCGCGCCGCTGGCGCGCCATGCGCTGCGCGCGGTGGATTACCGCAATGCGCGCTTCGGTCTGCAGCAGCGCCGCCGCCGTGGCCAGGGCATGGACTTCTCCCAGCTCCGCGAGTATCGCGAGGGAGACTCCATGCGCCAGATCGACTGGAAAGCCACCACGCGCATGGGCAAGATGATTTCCCGGGAATACCAGGATGAGCGCGATCAGCGCATTTTCCTGCTGGTGGACTGCGGCCGGCGCATGGGCGCCCGGGATCAGGAGCCGGCCGCGGCGGGCGACGCCGCCAGGGGGAGCGCGCGTAGCGCTGCGCCAACGCCGGAGCAGGCCGGGCTCTCGCATTTCGACCATGCGCTGGATGCGGTGCTGATGCTGGGCTATGTCGCGCTCTCTCACGGGGATCGTGTCGGTCTGATGACCCTGGGCGGCCCCGAGCGCTACCTGCCGGCGCAGCATTCGCCCGCTACGGTGAGCCGTCTGCTGCAGGAAACCTATGACCTGCAGCCCACGCTGCAGGTCAGTGACTTCGAGCATGCGGCGCGCGCCCTGCTGCTGCGCGAACGCAAGCGGGCGCTGGTGGTGCTGATGACCAACCTTCGCGACGAGGACGACCAGAACCTCCTCAGCGCCGTCCGCCTGCTCGGCCGGCGCCATCTCGTGCTGGTCGCCAGCCTGCGCGAATCGGTACTCGATGCCAGCTGCGAGGAATCCATCCGTCATGCAGAGGATGCCGCCCGCGTGGCAGCCGCCATCGACTACGCGCGCCGGCGCGAAGCCACGCTGCGACGCCTGCAGGCCGAGGGTGTGCTGTGTCTGGATGTCAGTCCCGACCAGCTCGCCATCGAAACGGTGAATCGCTATCTGGCGGTGAAAGCCGCTCACAGGCTCTGAGCTCACCCGACCGCGTCCCGAACAGGATCAGACTTCTCCGGAACAGATCATGAAACCCATCGCGCCCTTGTTGATCGCCCTTGCCCTGCTGCTGAGCGCAGGCTGCGCGCCCACTCCCGTCAAGGTGCCCGACTATGTCGCCCCGCCCGAAGGCCCGGCCAGCGCGAAAATCCAGGTGCGCTCGCCGGCACTCGCAGGCAACGGATTCCTGCATGTATTCGACGATGGTGCGCTGTGCACCGGGCCTCATCAGCTCGCCAGTTCGGCGACCGCGACAAAGGCCTTCAACGCGAGCAGCCGGCTGAAAGCGGGAGAGCCCTCGACCCTGCTCTTTCATTACCGGAACGTGGCCAAGAAGCACTGCCGCGTCGCCATGACCTTCGTGCCTGAAGCCGGACGAAACTATCTCGCGACAGCCTTCGCGAACGAGGCCACCTCCTGCGGCTTCATCCTGTTCGACATCACCGACCCGACAGAGCTCAAACCGGTCAAGCGGCGTGCACTGCGTACCCTCATCCCGGCGAAGGACCAGGGCGCCTATTGCAGGAAGGCTGACCTCGAAGCCGAGTTCGCCAAGGCAGCGCGGCCCAACCGCAGCAACATGAAGATGAGTGACCTCGCCGACATCCTCCCGCCCGAGCCCGCAAAATGAAGAAACCCGATCTGTCAGCCTGCCTCTTCTTCGCGCTCTGCTGCGGCGTGGCCACGTCCGCCTCGGCACTCGAAACGGAACAGCTCTTCCGCAAGATCGAGCCCAGCGTCTGGCTGGTCCGCTCTGCCGACAAGGGCGGCGTGCCGCTTGCCGCGGGCTCTGCCGTCGTCATTGCCGCGCGCCGGCTGGTGACCAACTGTCATGTCCTGAAACAGGCCGCGTCCGTGCTGGTGATCAAGGGCAAGAACAGCTTCGCCGCCCGCCTCGATCAGGTCGACCTTGAGCGGGATCTCTGCCTGCTGGCGGTCGACGACGAGAAGTTCAGCGCGCCGGCCGTCCGGTACAACGCAGGTACGCTCCCGGTCATCGGCCAGCACATCGTCACCATCGGCAATCCGGCTGCGCTGGAGATGTCGCTGACAGACGGACTGATCTCACGCCTTCAGTATGACGATGACAAGCAGCTCGACGCCATCCAGTTCTCCGCGCCGATCTCGCTCGGTTCCAGCGGCGGCGGGCTTTTCGACACCGACGGCTACCTGCTCGGCATCACCCAGCGTCAGGCCGTGGGCATTGGCGTGCAGAACCTCAACTTCGCCCTGCCTGTCGCCTGGCTGGACGAGCTCAAGGCCCGCAGCGATCAGCAGCTCGCCGAGCACTATTCCACCCGGCGGACCGCCGCTCAGGGCAACGCAGCAAAGCAGTGAAGCCTGGCCTGCGGCGCTGTCAGCAGGGCCACTCGGCCTGAGCGGCATCGCGCCGGAAGGAATATGCACCTGATCCGGCGCAGCGGACCCGGAGCATCCTGTGAAATCCGTGAAGTCAGCTATAAGCAATCGTCATGATGCTTCTCCCTATAATCCGGCGACAGGAAAACTCATGACTTCACGATACAAGGCCGATGAAACACACCAGAACGCTCCTGCTCCTGTCCTTGCTCGCCATGACAGGCTGCGCCAGCACACGTGACGTAAGACCCTACAACGCGCCCACCGGCTCGAATACGGCCGGACTGCAGATCCGCTCCGAACAGATCTCCGGCTATGTCTTCCTCAACCTCTTCGACAACGCGGAGGCCTGCCGCTACCCGCATGAGCTCACCGGCATCAAGGATGTGATGCAGGGCAAGAAAATCAATGCCAGCACCACGCTGCGCGGCGACCAGCCCGAAACCCTGTGGCTCAACACCTTCACCATCGATCAGCAGCTGACCTGCCGGATCATGATCACCTTCGAGCCGAAGTCGAAGCACAACTATCTGGCAACGATCCACAACGAACGCGAAGCTTGCCAGCTCGGGCTCCTCGACATTACGGATCCGGTGGATCCGGTGCCGGTCAAGAAGCAGTTCTACCGGGCGATTCGTTCGGTCGTCGACATCACCGGCTCTCATTGCCGGCCGGCAGATCTCCAGGCGGAACTCGCGAAGGCCGAGAATGCGACACACAGTGCGACATCGCTCGATGACCTTCGCGCCCTGCTGCCCAGGCCGGCCAGAGCGGGAGAAGAAAAGTGATGCGCGCAGCCCTCTTCGGCACGCTTCTGCTGTGCCTGCCTGGCGTGGTCAGCGCCGCGAGCTCCGAACAGCTGTTTCCGAAAATCGCGCCCAGTGTCTGGCTCCTGCGTACCGCAGACCAGGCCGGGGTACCGGTCGGATCGGCCTCTGCCGTCGTCACCGCGCCGCGCGAGCTGATCACCAATTGTCACGCACTGGCGCGGGCAACGACTGTCGTCCTGGTCAAGGGCAAGCAGCGTTTCGCGGCACGGCTTGAAGCCGCAGACGTGGAGCGCGATCTGTGCCTGCTGGCCGTGGATGACAGCAGCTTCAACGCTCCCGCGATCGACATTGCCGACTCCGACAGGCTCACTGTTGGCCAACGGGTATTCACCGTCGGCAATCCGGCCGCGCTCGAAATCACGCTGGCAGACGGACTGCTCTCGCGTCTGGTTGAGGACAAGCAGAACGTGCTGGAGGCTATCCAGACCTCGGCGCCCATCTCTCCCGGCTCCAGCGGTGGTGGCCTGTTTGACGACACTGGCCGGCTGATCGGCATCACCAGCTCCACCTACTGGCCGGGTGTTGCGCAGAATCTCAACTTCGCGATCCCGGTGAACTGGCTCAAAGAGGTTCGCGCACGCAGCGCGAAGCAGCTCGCCGAATACTATTCATCGAGCAGCAGCAAACGCTGAACCCGCCTCACCTGCAAAAAGGGCCGGCTCACTGCAGCCGGCCCTTACGTTTGCTCACCCGCGCCTGTGTCAGAGCTGATACCCGAGCCCCAGCGCAGCGGCCTGGCTGCGACAGGGGCGCCTGAAGCATTCGGAGAGCATCAGCGGGACCGGCATGTTGAGCGTATCGGTCTTGAACCAGCGGTCGTAGATGGGCTTGATATCGCCCGAGGCGTAGAGATTCGCGAGGGTCTTGTCGACCACGGCCCGGAAAGCCTCGTCATCCTTGCGCAACATCAGCGTCATCGGCTCGATCGACATCGGTTTCGCGCTGATCACGTACTGGTCCGGCCGGGTGCTCTGGATACGCATGCCCTCGAGCAGGATGTCGAGCTGGGCCACGGCGACGACGGCACCGCTTTCCAGCGCCTTCATCGCTTCCTGGTTACGAGGGAAGACGACCAGCTTCATCGACTTGAGTGTGCCTTCATGCAGCTGGATGAAAAGTTTCTCGGCCGTGGTGCCCTTCACGATGCCGACCGGCTGCTGGTCAAGCTGCATGTAGTCGTTCAGCCCCGCACTCTTCTTGCTCATGAAGCGCGTGCCGGAGATGAAGTGGGCGTAGGAAAAATCGACGTCCTTCGCGCGGGTCTGGGTATTCACGGTCGTGCCGCACTCGATGTCGGCCTCGCCGTTCTTGACCTTGAGCAGCCGGTCCGCGGCGGTCACGACCACATACTGAACCCGCATGTCGGGCAGCTTGAGCTCCTTGCGGAGTTGGTCGGCCACCTTTTCACAGAGTTCGATCGAGTAGCCGGAAGCCACACCCTGGCGATAGCCCGCGAACGGCAGGTTGTCTTCACGCACACCCACCTTCAGCACCTTGCTGCTGCGGATCTTGTCCAGCGTTCCCGCCGGAGCATCGGCCGCCATGGCGGCATGGCCCAGGCAGATCGAGAGCACAGCACCGATGCACGTCATCGTCCGTATGGCGAAAATATTGCGTACTGCGAAATTCATCTCTGCCGCTCCAAAGTCCCGGTTGTTGTGTGGTGTGTATTGTTTTTATGTACAACCAAGATCGCCGATGCACCGACGACTGACAAGCGCTATCCGTCAGACGGCGCACCGGGTGATGGCAGGCAGGGGTCTAATCGCGCCCGTGCGCACGCGACCGGATCCAGCCGGCAACCCGCTCGAGCGCTGCCGGCGCGAAGCTTTCCTCGATCTGCGCGTATTCGGAAACTGCGCCGGTCTGTGCGCTCTGGAAGAGATGGTTGAGCCCGTTCAGGGTTTCAAGGCTCACGTCGGGATTGCCTGCCCGGCCGAGTGCCGAGCCGATGGCGGCCAGATTGTCGGCCGCGCGAACCTGCAGATCGCGGCTGCCATTGAGCGCTAGGACCGGGCAGCGTACCCGGCTCAGAAAAACGGCCGGATCGGTCGCCAGGAAATAGCGGTACCAGGGCGAAGCCAGAGTGGCCACTCTCGCACGTGCAGCCTCCTGAGAGAGGGCGGGCACGGCCTTGCGAAGCTCGGTGGCGAGTCGCGTGGTCAGTGCTTCGGGGTCTTCCTCGCCCTGCATGGCCAGCGCGAGCAGGCGATCCTGCAGATCCACCATGGCGGCCAGCGCCGGGCCGCTGCTGCCGCCCACGCGGGCCATGTCCTCGACCTGGTTAGAGAGGATGCGCGCGCCGCTCAGCCCGGGCCCTGCGAGCATCACGACGAAAGCCACCTGATTCGCCGGCTCTGCGGCCAGCATCGCGGCAATCAGGCCGCCCTCGCTGTGCCCGATGACGCCGACCCGCGCGGGGTCGATCCCTTCGGCCGCGCGCAGGTGCGCCAGGCTGGCCCGTGCATCGCGGGCGAAATCCTCGCTCGTGGCGTGCAGGACGTCACCGGTCGAGCCACCGGTACCGCGATCATCCACCCGCAGGCTGGCAATGCCATGGCGTGCCAGAAAATCGGCCAGCACGAGAAAGGGCTTGTGCCCGAAAAGTGTTTCGTCCCGGTCCTGCTGGCCGGAGCCGGTCACCAGCAGCACTGCCGGGAAAGGCCCCTTGCCTTCGGGCAGCACGAGCGTGCCGGTCAGATGCACGCCCGGATCAGTCGGGCTGTCGTAGGCCAGTTCCTGCGCCTGCCAGGGAAAAGGCGCTTGCGGAGTCTGGGGCCGCAGGGCTGCGGCCCCGGCCACGCCCTGCATGAGCAGCATCAGCAGCAGGACCAGGCCGCGCACGATGCTCAGGCTCTCAGATGCAGTTCGTCGGCCGCGTAGGTCAGATCGAGCGGCTCGATCACCACCTGCTTCGGGCCGGCTTCGACGCGGCCGGCAACCCAGGCCTTCACCCCGAGACTGCGGGCAATGCGCGCCACCTCTTCGGCCTGTTCCGCCGCGACATAGAATGCGAAACCGGCGCCCATGTTGAGGCTGCCATAGGCTTCGCGATCATCGATGCCGGCATGCTCCTGCATGAAGGCCAGCACAGGCGGCACATCCGGCAGGGTGTGAATGCGGTAGGTGAATGAGCCCGGGTGACGCATGATCTTGCGCCAGCCGTGGCCGGTGATGTTGGCCGAGTAATGCGGCACGATGCCGGCGGCAAACAGCGCTTCGGTGACCGGCACATAGAGCGTGGTCGGATCCAGCAGGGCTTCGCCGTAGAGGCGGCCATCCGACAATTTCGAGGCATAGCCTTCCGGCAGGCGCTCGACCAGCTTGCGCGCCAGGCTCACGCCGTTGGCGTGGATGCCGGAGGACGCGAGCAGCACGATGGCGTCGCCATCCTGCATCCTGTCGCCCAGGGTCAGGCGATCGCGCGAGGGGATGATGCCGACGCTTGACGCGGCCAGATCAATGCGGCCGGCTTCGACCACACCGGCCAGCGCCGGAGTTTCACCGCCGCCCCAGCTCACCTTGCACACGTCGCAGGCCTTCTGCCAGCCGGTGACGAGATCGACCATGCGCTGCTCGTCGGCAAACCACTCGCTGCCACCGGCGGACCAGTAGGCATGAATCGAAAGCGGCGTGGCACCCACGGTGATGAGATCATTCACCGCCATGGCAATGGTGTCCTGCGCGATCGAGTCGTAATGCGTCTTGCCGGTGATCGGGCGCACGGCGTCAGCCACCAGCGCCTTGGTGCCCAGGCATTCGGTGATCGAAGCGATCAGCACGCCGCCGATATCCATCACATAGGCCGACTCGCCGCGCGACCCCGGAATTTCCGATACCCCGTGCGAAGGAAGATTGCCGGCCGTGGCCGAAGCAGCTTTCTGGGCAAGGATCTTGAGCGGATCAATCTTGCTGTAATCCACGCCTGCAGCGGTGTAATCGAGAGGGGTCTGGGCCATGAGGAGGAACTCGGTCATTCGGGAAAGGCAGGCATTTTACCCGCTCGCGCGCTTCCCTGCCCCGCTGCCTGAAGAATCGTGTGTGGCGCGCCAGCCCCGCGCGAGCCACGTCCCGGGCCTGCCCGGCTGCGCGGCTTTTGGAGATCCACTGCCCGCCCGGTAAAATCGCGCCCTCGCCCTTCTGCCGGAACGCCCGATGCACCGATCCTCCTGTCACGCCGCTCCCTCGCCCGCGTCATGCAGCAACTGACGCTGGACGTGCGCCCGCGCGTGCCGCGGACCCTGGAGAACTTCGTCGCCGGCGACAACGAGGCCCTGCTCCAGGCGCTGCGCCGGCAGATCGCTGCGCATGACGGCTCCTGGCTCTATCTCTGGGGAGAAGGCGGCTCCGGCCGCAGTCATCTGCTGGCGGCCGCCGTCACGGCAGCCGCGGCCGCAGGGCGCCCGGCACGCCTGCTGGCCGCGCGGGAAGCGGGCTCGCTGGAGATCGCCCCGGACGAACTCGTGGCGCTGGACGACGTCGATCAGCTGGACGAAGCCGGCCAGGCCCTGCTCTTCCGTGCCCTGATCCGCGCCCGCGAAACCCGCGGCACCCTGATCCTGGCCGGCAACGCGCCGCCCCGGCAACTGCACTTGCGTGAAGACGTGCGCACGCGCATCGGGCAGGCACTGATTTTCGAGATCCGCCCGCTCGATGACGATGCCAAGGGCGCGCTGCTGATCCAGCATGCGATGGCGCGCGGCATCCTGCTCGACGCCGACATCGTCGAATACCTGCTGCGGCACGGCCGTCGTGATGCACGCTGGCTCATGGGCGTGCTCGACGCACTCGACGACGCTTCGTTCATCCAGGCCCGCCCGGTCACACTGCCGCTGTTGCGCGAAGTGCTGCGCGAAGACTTCGAACCTGAACTACCTTTCTGAGGCTCGCGCCGCCCGCGCCAGCTCGATCCGAATCCCTCATCCTCCCGAAAAAACATGATGAATCTCGCACTCTTCGATCTCGACAACACGCTGCTCGACGGCGATTCCGACCACGCCTGGGGCCAGTTCCTGTGCGACCAGGGGGTCGTCGATGCCGGAGAATACAAGGCTCGCAACGACGAGTTCTACGCGCACTACAAGGCCGGCACCCTGGACATCAACGCCTTCCTCGACTTCGTGCTCGCACCGCTCGCCACCCGCTCGCGCGAAGAGCTGCGCGAACTCCATGACCGTTTCATGAACGATGTGGTGTTCAACATGGTCAATCCGCTCGGCCAGGCTCTGGTGCGCTGGCACGTCGAACAGGGCGATCTGTGCGCGATCGTCACGGCCACCAATGCCTTCGTGACCGAACCGATCGTGCGCTACCACTTTCATGTGCCGCACCTGATCGCCACCGTACCCGCCATCGAGAATGGCCGCTTCACCGGCAAGGCCCGCGGCACGCCGTCCTTCCGCGAAGGCAAGATCGAACGGGTGAGTGCCTGGCTGGAATCGATGGCGATGGACTTTTCCAGCTTCGAGAAGACCTGGTTCTACAGCGACTCGGCCAACGACATTCCGCTGCTGGAAAAGGTAAACAGCCCGGTGGCCGTCGACCCCTGCGTGGCCCTGCGCCTGCGCGCGGAAACGGTAGGCTGGCCGATCATCAGCCTGCGCGACCGCGATGAGGACGGCGCCGGCAGCGGCATCATCCTCCAGGCCTGATCCCGGGCCCGTGCCGGGTCGCCCGCGCGGCCCGGCCCCAAAAAACCTGAAGGAGACACGCATCCATGAATCTCGAGAAGGTCATTTTCGGCTTCTTCATCATCCTGGCCTGCACGCTCAATTTCGGTTTCTTCATCGGTGACATCGACCGGCCCGAGCTGCATCACGCCAGTGAGCTGTTTGCCGCGATCGTGGTGAATCTGATCGCTACCGTACTGAAGTTCGGCGACCGCACCCAGATCGGCGCGACCCACCTCGCCACCAGTCTGGCAGCTCTGCTGCAACTGCTGGCCGCGAGCCTGTTCTGGATGTCTCACCTCTACATCGCGCAGAAACCGATGGATGGCGAGACGATCTCGATCGTGGTCTCGATTTCGGGCGGCGCGCTGCTCGCCAACCTGGTCTCGGTCATCCTGCTGATCGGCGAAACGCTCAAGCAGAGCCGCTGAGCCAACGCGGATGGGTGACATCCTCTTCCTTGCGCTGCGCCGGCTGCGCACGCCGCTGATCACGCTGATCCTCGTCTATGCGATTTCGGTAGGCGGGCTGGTGCTGATGCCGGGGCTGGATGAACACGGCCAGCCTGCCTCGCTCGGCTTCTTCCACGCCTTCTATGTCATCAGCTACACCGCGACCACGATCGGTTTCGGGGAGCTGCCGGGCAGCTTCACCGATGCCCAGCGCGCCTGGGTCACGCTCTCGATCTACCTCTCGGTCACCGGCTGGGCCTATGCGGTCGGCAGCATCTTCGCGCTGGTCCAGGAGCCGGTGTTCCGCAACGCCGTGGCGCGCAGCACCTTCGCAGCGCGGGTACGCCGGCTGGAGGAGCCCTTCTGCGTCATCGCCGGTTACGGCCAGAGCGGCACCGCGCTTGCCCACGCGCTGGATGAAATCGGCATCCGCAGCGTGATCCTGGAAAGCCGGCCGGAGCGCGCCGCGCGCCCGGATGTGGAAATCTATCGCGACCCGCCCTGCTGCCTCGCCGCCGACGCCCGCTGGCCCGACCTGCTGATCGACGCCGGCGTGCGCCACCCGCGCTGCCGGGCGCTGATCGTGCTTGTCTCCGACGATGAAGCGGCGCAAGCGATTGCCATCGGTGCCGCGGCATTGAATCCGGCGCTGCCCATCCTTGCCCGCGTGCACAGCACGCTGGCCGCCGGCAACCTGGAAGGTTTTGCCAACATCACGGCCATCGATCCCTTCGCGACCTTCGCGACCAATCTGGAGCTCGCACTGGCCGCGCCGGCCGTCCTGTGGGTCGAGGAATGGCTCACCAGCGTGCCGGAGAGCGTCTGCCCCATCCCGCCGCAGATCCCACGCGGGCACTGGCTGATCCTGGGCTACGGTCGCTTCGGTCGCTCGGTGGCCCGCGCACTCGAACTCACCGGCTCCACCTGGACCGCTGTGGACGCAAACCCCGCGCTGCCCGACGAAGACAATCTCCAGCACAGCGACAACTCGGTCGAAAGCCTGGCCAGCGCGGGCATCGAGCGCGCAGTCGGCATCGTGGCCTGCACCGACCGCGATGCAATGAACCTGGCGCTGGTGACGCGTGCGCGCAAACTCAAGCCGGGCCTGCATGTGATCATCCGCCAGAATCATGTGGCCGAGCGCAGCCTGATCGAAGCGGCCCGTGCCAACCTCTGCTTCGTGAAATCCGAGCTGATGGTGCGCGAATGCCTGCAGTTGCTCGTCGCCCCGCTGCTCAACCGCTTCCTGATGCAGGTTCGTGCCCATGGCGTGAAACTCGCCGAGCAGATCGCGGTGCGCCTCCTGACCGAACTCGAAGAGCGCGTGCCCTACATCTGGGTGTTCGAGTGTGACGACCGGCAGCCCGGCCTGCGCGACGTGCTGCGCGGCCACACCGAAGCGCCGCTGCAGCTGGGCGAGCTGATGATCAGCCCGCTTGATCCGACCCGGCCGCTGGCCGCCGTACCGCTCTTCCTGCTGCGGACAGGGGATGACGGCGAACGGGAATACATGTTGCCCTCCACCGGCATGCCCCTGCAGAACGGTGACCGCATCCTGTTTGCCGGACGCGAGGGGGTCGAACGTCTGCAGGGGCATTTCAACCTTGATCCGAGTCCGCTTGAATACGTGCGCAGCGGTGTCGAACCTGCCCGCAGCTGGATCTTCCGCAAGCTCGCGGCGCGCCGCCGCGCGCAGGCCGCCAGATAATGCTGCGTTGCCACGTGATAGCGGTATACTCGCGGCTCTCCAAGTTCGCCTGACCGGACAATCGTCCTCAAGCCCAAGCATGATCAGAAAACTGCTGCGCAGGGTATTCAAGTTCAGTCCATCACGGCCAAGGGCCGAGGCAGCAGAGATTCCGCTCGAACTGCATGGCATCCGCCGCGAAATGGTCTCACCCGCTGCCCGCAAGGTGTGCAGCGTGCTGCAGGAAGCCGGTTTCAAGGCCTATGTGGTGGGGGGCGCCGTGCGCGACCTGATCGCCCGCATCGACCCCAAGGATTTCGACGTCGCGACCAACGCCACGCCGGAAGATGTGCGCCATCTGTTCCGCCGCTCCCGCATCATCGGCCGCCGCTTCCGCATCGTGCATGTGATGAGCGGGCCGGAAACCATCGAGGTTTCGACCTTCCGCGCGCTGCACGACGACAACACCGAAACCGACGAGCACGGTCGCGTGCTGCAGGACAACGTCTGGGGCACCATCGAGGACGACGCCGCCCGGCGCGATTTCACGGTCAATGCGCTCTACTACGACCCGACCACCGAGGTCGTACTCGACTTCCATCACGGCGTCATGGACCTGAAGCAGAAGACCATGCGCGTGATCGGCGACCCCGCCACCCGCTACCGTGAAGATCCGGTCCGCATGCTGCGTGCGGTGCGCCTCGCGGCCAAGCTGGACCTGATCCTTGATCCGGAAGCACGCAAGCCGATCCGCGAAATGTGCGAGCTGCTGGCCAATGTGCCGGCTGCCCGCCTCTTCGACGAGATCATCAAGCTGCTCTCCTCCGGTTACTCGGTGGTGAGCCTCAAGCGACTGCGCGACGAGGGCCTGCACCACGGCCTGCTGCCGCTGCTCGACTCGATCCTGGCCCAGCCGATGGGTGAGCGTTTCATCTGGCTGGCGCTTGAAAACACCGATGCCCGCGTGCGCGCCGGCAAGCCGATTTCACCCGGCTTCATGTTTGCCACCCTGCTCTGGCATGAAGTGCTGGCCAACTGGAATGCGCGCAAGGAAGCCGGCGAGCACGCCCAGCCGGCACTGTTTGACGCCATGGACGAAGTGCTGGCTTCGCAAGCCGAAAAACTCGCCATTACCCGCCGCATTGCGGCAGACATCACCGAAATCTGGGCCCTGCAGCCACGCTTCGAAAAGCGCTCCGGCAAAGCGCCTTTCCGCCTGCTCGAGCAGCCGCGCTTCCGTGCGGGCTACGACTTCCTCCGGCTGCGTGCCGAGTCTGGCGAGCTCGACATGGAGCTGCCCGACTGGTGGGATGCCTTCGCCTCAGCCGACACGCCGGAACGCGAAGCTCTGCTCATTTCAGGCAAGAAAGACGCCACGACACGCAAGCGCCGGCCGCGCCGCCGCAAACCTGCCGGAAGCGCTCCCGAAACCCCCGCTGGAGACTGAGCTGTGGCCGTTCTTGCCTGGATCGGACTGGGCGCCAATCTCGGCGACCCGGTCAAAACCCTCAATGAGGCGTTCGAAGCCATCACGGCGCTGCCGGGCTGCAAGCTGATCGCGCGCTCCAGTCTTTACCGCACCGCGCCCCAGGGGCCGGATGTCGATGGCCAGCCGGATTACGTCAACGCGGTCGCTGCGGTCGACACCAAGCTGGCCGCGCCCGAGCTGCTCGAAGCCCTGTTCGGCATCGAGCAGCGGTTCGGCCGCCAGCGCAGCAAGCGCAATGCCGCACGCACGCTGGATCTCGATCTGCTGCTCTACTCGCACGAAGTGCTCGACATGCCCGGCCTGCATGTGCCGCACCCGCGCATGCATGAGCGTGCCTTCGTGTTGATTCCGCTCTCCGAGCTGGCACCGGAAGCACACATCCCGGGGCGCGGGCCGGTCATGGAACTGCTCGACGCCCTGCCCGACCAGCGCATCGAGCGCATCCGCGACTGATTTCCGCCATGCCGATCTGGGTCCAGACTGCCGGCCTGCTCATCGCCTCGAACGTCTTCATGACGTTTGCCTGGTACGGCCACCTCAAGCACCTGGGCAGCAAGCCCTGGTTCGTCGCAGCGCTGATTGCCTGGAGCATCGCGCTGTTCGAATACCTGCTGCAGGTCCCCGCCAACCGGATCGGTGCGCAGGCCCTCACGCTCGGTCAGCTCAAGATCATGCAGGAAGTGATCACCCTGGCCGTTTTCATCCCCTTTTCGGTCTGGTACATGAACCAGCCGCTCAAGCTTGATTACCTGTGGGCCGGACTCTGTCTGGCCGGCGCGGTGTATTTCATCTTCCGCAGCTGAGCACGGCCACCCCTCACGCTTCCGGAGAGTCTGGAACATGATCGAGAAAGCGCAGTACATCGTCGTCGAAGGGCCGATCGGTGCCGGCAAGACCAGCCTGGCCCGACGGCTCGCCGAGCGTCTCGAGGCCCGGCCGGTCCTCGAGCAACCCGAGCTCAACCCCTTCCTGTCCCGCTTCTATGCCGAACGCGAGCGTTGGGCGCTGGCCACTCAGATCGAGTTTCTGTTCCAGCGCGCCGGCCTGCTGCAGGAGGCCGGCAGCCTGCTCGAAAGCGGCCAGCGCGTGGTCAGCGACTTCCTGCTCGAGAAGGATCCGCTCTTCGCCTCGATGAATCTTTCCGAAGATGAAACCCGGCTCTACGAAAAGCTCTTCACGCAATTGCGGCCGACACCTCGTGCACCGGACCTGGTCATCTACCTGCAGGCTCAGCCCGAGACGCTGATCGAGCGCGTGCGCCGGCGCGGCATGGACGCCGAACGCCGCATCACCGAAAGCTATCTCGCCACCGTTTCCGAGCGCTATGCGCGCTTCTTTCATGATTTCACCGCTGCACCGCTGTTCGTGATCAATGCCGAAGTCCTCAATCCGGTCGAGGAAGAGGACGACTTCGAGCTGATCCTCCAGCGCCTGCAGGCCATGCGCGGTTATCGCGAATATTTCAGCTACGCCTGACCGCTGCGGCAGCACTAGGGAACCCCGCGACCGCCGGATTGTCCCTGCAAGACCTGCCCCGGTCACCGATCTCCGCTTCCAGGATTCCGACATGAGCTACCTCGAAAACAGCAAACCCGTCACCCTCACCGAACTGGCCCGGATGCGCGCCGCCGGAGAGAAGATCGCCATGCTGACCGCCTACGACGCCAGCTTTGCCACACTCTGCGAACGCAACGGCGTCGATGTGCTGCTGGTGGGCGATTCGCTGGGCAACGTGGTGCAGGGACAGAAAACCACGCTGCCGGTCACCGTCGAGCAGATGGTCTATCACACTGAATGCGTGGCGCGCGGCAGCCAGCGGGCCTGGATCATTGCCGACCTCCCCTTCGCAAGCTACCAGGAAAGCCGCGAACAGGCCCTGCGCAACGCCGCGCGCCTGATGGCGGCGGGCGCCCAGATGGTCAAGATCGAAGGCGGCGCCTGGCTGGCCGATACCGTCCGCTTCCTGGTCGAGCGGGGCGTGCCGGTCTGCGCACACATCGGCCTCACGCCGCAATCGGTGCACCAGCTGGGCGGCTATCGCGTCCAGGGGCGCAGTGAAGAAGGGGCGGCCCAGCTCAAGGCCGATGCGCTGGCCCTCGAAGCGGCCGGCGCGGCCATGATCGTGATGGAGATGGTGCCGGCCACCGTGGCCGCCGGCATCACCGCCTCGCTGCGCAGCATGGCGACCATCGGCATCGGCGCCGGCAAGGATTGCGACGGCCAGGTGCTGGTGCTTCATGACCTGCTGGGTGTTTTCCCCGGCAGGAAAGCCCGCTTCGTGAAGAACTTCATGCAGGGCGCGGCGAGCATCGACGAAGCGGTGGCCGCCTATGCTGCCGCGGTGAAGGACGGCAGCTTCCCGGCACCCGAGCACTGTTACTGAGGCGGGTCGGCGCAAAACCGCGCCGAGCACTCAGGACCACTGGCTGCGCACATACTCGGCCATCCGCTTCAGGCGCAGGGCATCGAAGCTGCCGTCGGACTCGTCCCGCGTCACAACCAGGTTGAAGCCCGTCTCGAAACCGCGCGCGGCAAACCAGCCCTGCCGCGCCTGCCAGCGCTCGCGTGCTTCCGGATTGTCGAGCACCGGCAGATGCTCCCAGAACATCGCCTCCTTGCGGCTGTTTCGGATCGTGAAGGCCGGCTCGCGCTCCTCGGAGTGATCGACGCCCGCAATCGGCTCGCGATAGGAAAAATCAAGCCCCAGCTCGTCGAGCAGGCGTGCAATCTCCAGCTCGGCCTGGCTGCAGACAAGAGCTCCCGTCGCTCGTGGCGAGGGGGTTTCCGCAGCTGTGCCGGCATCTGTCTCCGCCGCTTCCGTGGCCTCCGGCTTCGTCCCGGCGGCGACTGCAGGCGGCGTGGGCTCGACCTGGCTCAAGCGCTTGAGTTCGGCTTCGGTGCGCTGAATATCGCGCTCGATGCCGGCTTCGATGGAACGCAGCCGGTCTTCGCCACGCGCTTCGGCGTCTTCCACCGCTCTGTAGAGCCGGTACAGCCCCGATTCGCGCAGGCTCGCACTCGCCTGGGAGATCTCGGCGATCTGCTCGCGTATCCGTGACATCAGCCGGATGGTACGGATCAGGCGGGTGGCGGCATCCTCGTCGCCCGGCTGGCTGCGCATCTGGTATTCGTCGATCAGGGTCTGGATGGTGTGAACATGCCCATCGCGATAGGCGACATTCACCCGCGCCATGATTTCGTCACGCAGGCTGCGGTCCGCTTCGTCGCCGGCACGATCCGGGTGCACGATGCGCGCCGCCATGCGGTAGTACTTGCGCAGCTCGTCACTCGGCGAAAAATCCTCCTGCCCCGGATCGGCCTCGATTTCGCGGGCGGCTTCCGCACTGGCTCGCGCCTGGCTGGATGTGGCCTGCACGGCCGCCCGGCGCATCGCGTCCTGCGGCGCATTGCGGGCGCGCAGCACCGCCACCTCGGCACGCAGGGCGTCAAGCCGGGCGTAGAGCCCGCCCACACGCCGCCAGTAACGCAACTTGAACGCCGCCAGGGCGTTCTGAAGGGTCACATACTCGGTCTGGACTTCCGCATAGCGCTCTTCGAGCGCTTCAAGCTGCGCGAGCTTGGTTTCCAGCTCCAGCGCTTCGGGCGCAGGTTTGCTGCTGTTGAGCCACTTGAACATGTCGGCCCGCTCTCCTCATGGATTCTGCCTGGCCCGGTAGGCCCGGGCGAGATAAGGCCGGTTTTCAGGCCCCAGCACTTCGGACAACCAGTCACTGAGTGTCAGCAGGCTGCGCTGGCCGAGCGGAAATTCGGACAGCAGATGATCGAGGAAAGCACGCATCTCGGCGTACTGCCCCGGCAGCCAGCTGAAGTACTGATCATCCAGATAGCTGAATACGGCTTCGGGCGCCTCACCTTTAGCGGCGCGGCCGAGCATGGCAAGCAATCCGGGGTCTTCGCTGCGCTCGGCCATCCGGATGGCATCCTCGCCACTGGCTGCCTCGATCCGGAGCGGGTCGGCACCATAGCAGAGCAGCATGGCAACCGCCGCCTGGTGGCCGTTGAGCGCGGCATAGTGCAAGGGGCTCAGCCGGGTCACCGCATTGCCCACGGTGCAGTGCTCGCAGGCATCCGGATCCGCACCCGCGGCGAGCAGCACTTCCAGCGCAGCCACCGAGCCACGTGCGGCGGCGTAATGCAGGGCGCTGCGTGCATCAACGCCACTCAGGTCACGCTGCGCGCCACTCTTCAGCAACAGGCTCACGAGCTCGGCCTGATTGTTGAGCGCAGCCAGATGCAGCGGTGTGTTGAATGCGTAGTCGGCCAGTTGATCGTCATAGGATTGCGCGCTGGCCAGGGCGTCGACATCGGCGCCCGACGCAATCAGCGCATCTGCCAGGCCTTCCATGCCGAGCGCCGCCGCGAAGTGCAGCGGCGTCTCGCGCCCGGCGGGCAATGCAGCGCAGACATCGGCGCCGCCTTCCATGAGCGCCAGAGCCAGCTGCGAGCGGCCGGCCTCGCAGGCCAGCAGCAAGGGGCTTGCACCCGGATCGAAACGCCCGGCGGTGCCGCTCAGCAAACGCCCGCTGGGCGAATCAACCGGTGCGCCCTGCTCCAGCAGCACACGGATCACGGCCGGCGTGCCATGACAGGCTGCTTCATGAAGAAGCTGGCGCCCGTCCTGCACACTGCGGTATTCGACCAGTTCCGGCTGATCCCGCAAGCATGACGCAAGCGCGACAGCTTCCCCCGCCGCGATCAAGCGGCAGGCTTCGGCATATTCCTCCGCCAGGTCGCCCGACAGGCGCTCGCGCCAGAGCATCGCCAGCCCGCGTGCAACAAACCCGGCCTCATCCTGCATGAGCAGCGCCACCTGGCGCTCCGCAGGCAGGGCCAGCGCCGAAGCAGGCGGTGAGACGGCAGCAATCGTCTGGCTTGGTGGATTCATCCGGCAACAGGATTCAGGTAACAGTCGGAGCACATCATACTGACAGCGCAAGCGTCGCGCACCGGCGGCTTTCGGGGGGCGCAATGCCCCTCCGGGCCGGAAGCCGGCTTATCATCGAGGAAACTTTTCCGGCAGGAAGCGGCCTGACATGCTTTCCGGCATGCGAATTGCTGGCGTGACAGCCATATTGGCGGCGCGCCACCCGCTGCGGCCGGCACAGACGAAAACCATAAGAGCGAGACCATCATGAATCCGAGCCTTACCACCGCCTGGCAACAACTGGGCGACCATGCCCAGTCCCTGGCCCCCCGCCACATGCGTGACCTCTTCGCGGCCGACCCTGCCCGTGCGGCCCACTTCAGTCTCCAGGCCTGCGGCATCCTGCTCGACTACTCGAAAAACCGCATCACCGACGACACCGTGCGGCACCTGCTCTCGCTCGCGGACGAATGCGACCTGCGCAGCCACATCCTCGCCATGTTCGAAGGTGAAGCGATCAACAACACCGAGCACCGCGCCGTGCTGCACACCGCGCTGCGCGCTCGGGGCGATGCGCACACCTTCGTGAATGGCGAAAACGTGATTCCGGCCATCCGCGAAGTCCGTGAGCGCTGCGCCGCCTTTGCCGAGCGCGTGCGCAGCGGCGAGTGGAAAGGCTTTTCGGGCGAATCCATCACCGATGTGGTGAACATCGGCATCGGCGGCTCGGACCTTGGCCCGCTGATGGTCTGCGAAGCCCTCAAGCCCTACGCCGATGGCCCACGCGTGCATTTCGTCTCCAACGTCGACAGCCTGCACCTGGGTCAGACCCTGGCCGGTCTGAACCCGGCCCGCACGCTGTTCGTGGTCGCGTCGAAAACCTTCACCACGCTCGAAACGCTGACCAACGCCCGCAGTGCCCGCAGCTGGCTGGTAGCTGCCGGTGGCGAAAACGCGGTCGCGCGGCATTTCGTGGCCGTATCGACCAACGCCGAAAAGGTCTCCGCCTTCGGCATCGACACCGCCAACATGTTCGGCTTCTGGGACTGGGTAGGCGGTCGCTACTCGCTCTGGAGCGCCATCGGCCTGCCGATCGCACTGAGCGTGGGGCCGCAGCGTTTCGAGGAACTGCTCGCCGGCGCGGCCGAGATGGATCAGCACTTCCGCACCGCACCGCTGGCCGAAAACCTGCCGGTGCTGCTCGCGCTGCTGGGCATCTGGTATGTCGATTTCATGGGCTGCGGCTCCCAGGTGGTTGCGCCCTACAACCAGACCCTGCACCGCCTGCCCGCCTTTCTGCAGCAGCTCGACATGGAATCGAATGGCAAACGTGTGCGTGCCGATGGAGAGCCGGTGGAATACGCCACCGGGCCCGTCATCTGGGGCGAACCGGGCACCAATGGCCAGCACGCGTTCTTCCAGCTGCTGCACCAGGGCACGGCCACGATTCCGGTCGACTTCATCCTCGCGCTCTCCCAGCCGGGCCAGGTCGAGCCGCACCGGACCAGCCAGATCGCGAACTGCCTCGCCCAGTCTGCCGCGCTGATGCAGGGCAAGACGGAAGGTGAAGTCCGCGCCGAGATGAGCGCACGCGGCGCCAGCGAGGCCGAGATCGAGGCGCTGCTGCCGCACCGCGTCTTCCCGGGGAACAGGCCCAGCAACACCCTGCTGCTCGACGAACTCTCGCCCCGCATCCTTGGCGCCCTGCTCGCGCTCTATGAGCACAAGGTCTTCGTGCAGGGCTCGATCTGGGGGCTGAACTCCTTCGACCAGTGGGGCGTGGAGCTGGGCAAGCAACTGGCCAGCGGACTCGAAAAGCGCCTGCAGGGCGAAACCGGGCCGGCCTATGACGGCTCGACCGAAGCCTTGCTCAAGTACATCGCGCAATGAGACCTGGCGGTCAGGACAGCGCTGACAGCGGCCGGTTGCTCGCCATCGGACTCGCTTTCGCACTGCCACTGGCCGCCTGGATCGGACTCGAATACGGTCGGGAGCCCGATCCTTCGGCACAACCGGTCCGCCCGGTGATCGCTGCCGAGCCGGCGCCAAGCCCGGAGTCCAAGCTCACCGCTGACCAGCCGCCCCTCATGGCAGACCTGGGCAAGGGCCGTCTGTTCAGATGCGAGCGAGACGGCCGAACGGTCTATACCGACCACCCCGACGAACACTGTGCGGACGCCCGGGCCCGCCCGCTCGAAGGCCCGCCGCCAACCGCCGGACTGAGTCCTGACCGACCCTTCCAGACGCAGCTGGCGGAACTCGAGGCTCGCCGGCCTCCGCCGCCGGATCGCGCGGCCTTCACCGCACCGGAGCGCCCCGAGACCGGCAGACCGGATCGCTGTGCGTTCAATGCGCGCGAGCAGGACAGGGTGAAATCAGCGCTGCGCCAGCCTCATGAGGCCGCAAGCGGTGACGCGCTCAACCGGCAGCTCAGACAGCTCACCGACGAAGCCTTCCGCCTGCGCTGCTGAGCCCCCTCAACTCGACAGCCACGCGGCCAGATCCGCCGTCAGCGCGGCCACGGCAGGCGCCCAGTCAGCACCCGGCTGCTGCCGGTAGAGCGTGGCATGACGCGGGTACCAGGGCGTCGAACGCGCGCCCGGCGTGCCCCAGCGCCAGTCCGCGCCCGCGCCGAGCAGGATCAGCGTCGGCCGGCCCAGGCCCGCCGCGAGATGCGCCACCGAGGTATCGATCGTGATGACCCGATCCATCAGCGCGATCTGCGCAGCGGTATCGGCAAAATCGGCGATCGCTGCCGAATGATCCGCCAGCGTGCCATGCCGGCGCAGCTCGGCAAGATCCTGCGCGGCCGCCTCCTTGCCGACGAAGAAGAAGTCGCAGGGCAGCGCCATCAGCGGCGCCAGCGCCGCCGCGGGCAGGGAACGACCGCGGCCGGTACGGTTCTGCAGATTGCCCTGCCACATGAGCCCGATGCGCGGGCGCGTGGCGGGGCCCAGTCTTGCCTGCCAGAGGGCGAGGCTCGCCTCCGGAACGGCCAGATAGGCCTCGGCGGCGGGAATGCTGTCTGCTCGTGTGGCACAGAGACCCGCCACGCTCATGAGCGGACATTGCCAGTCATGGCGCGGGGGGAGCACCGCGCTGGAGACCACCTCGACGCGCGGGTCCATCCGCTGCAGCAGACGCAGCAGCGGAGGCTGCACCTGCAGGATCACCCGCCAGCCCCGCCCCGCCAGCACACTGGCATAACGGCAGAACTGCAGCGTGTCCCCCAGCCCCTGCTCGGCCCACAGCAGCAGATTTTCGCCGGCAGCGAGCGGCTGACCCTGCCAGCGGGGCGCCGTTCCGTGATAGCCGGCACGCACCGGATCCGTCGTGCGCCAGCGCCATTCGAAACCGCGCCAGCCCGCTTCGTAGCGCCCCTCGGTCAGATCCACCCCGGCCAGATTCCAATGGGCATCGGCGCAGTCCGGATCGATCCGCAGCGCCGTGTGATGAGCCGCCGCCGCTTCGGGCAGACGCTCCAGCATGCGCAGCGCGGTACCGCGTGCGGTATGCCAGGCGGCGTCCTCCGGCTCGAGCCGGACGGCTTCATCAAACGCCGCCAGCGCCTCTGCCGTCTGGCCGCTCTCGATCAGGATGTTGCCGAGATTGCCGAAAGCCGCTGCGCTGGCTTCCAGCGCCAGACTGCGGCGGATGGCCTCCAGTGCCGGCCCGGAGCGGTCCGCGCGGTAGTGGCACAGCGCCAGATTCATCCATGCCTGCGCATGCGCCGGGTTGGCCGCCAGCACCTGCTCGCAGCAGGGCACGGCCGCGTCGATCTTGCCCGCCTCGATCAGCACGCCTGCCAGGTTGACGAGCAAGGACTCCCGCCCGGGCGCGAGCATCAGCGCGGACCTCAGACGGGTCTCGGCCAGTTCGAGCTGGCCCGCGGCCTGCGCCTCGAGCGCTTCCATGAAAAGGTTCCGGGCTTGCTGCAGGGCATCCATGGCGATGAGATCGTCTGAAAGAAAATGGGGACTGCAGGATTGTCCGCCGCCGGCAGCCGCCGGGGCAAGCGGGCCGCCGCCATGAAAAAAGGCGGCCGCGCCCTCACGCGAACCGCCTTGCTTCCGGACTGCTGCAGACCTTATTCGGCGGTGGCGCGAACCACCCTGCGCTGACGCACGCCTTCGGCGAGCACGTCGAGCATGCGCACGGAGTCTTCCCAGCCCAGGCAGGCGTCTGTCACGCTCTTGCCATACTCGAGCGCCTTGCCCGGCACCAGATCCTGCCGGCCCGCGACCAGGTGGGATTCGCACATGATGCCGAAGATGCGGCTGTCCCCCGCGGCGAGCTGGGCGGCAACGTCCTCGGCAACGACCATCTGGCGCTCGTACTTCTTGCTGCTGTTGGCATGCGAGAAATCAACCATCACGCGGGCCGCCACGCCATTCGCGGCGAGCTCGTTGCAGGCCTTGTCGACACTGGCCGCGTCGTAGTTGGGCTCCTTGCCGCCACGCAGGATCAGGTGGCAATCCTCGTTGCCGCCGGTCGACACGATGGCGGAATGGCCAGCCTTGGTCACCGAGAGGAAATGATGGGGCGCGGCTGCGGCCTTGATCGCATCGATGGCGATCTTCACATTGCCATCCGTGCCGTTCTTGAAGCCGACAGGAGAAGACAGGCCCGACGCCAGCTCACGATGCACCTGGGATTCGGTCGTGCGCGCGCCGATGGCGCCCCAGGCGATCAGATCCGCAATGTATTGCGGCGTGATCATGTCGAGGAACTCGGTGGCAGCCGGCAGCCCGAGCTCGTTCACTTCCCACAGCAGCTTGCGCGCAATGCGCAGGCCATCATTGATGCGGAAGCTGTTGTCCATGCCAGGGTCATTGATCAGCCCCTTCCAGCCTACCGTGGTGCGCGGCTTCTCGAAATAGACGCGCATCACCACCAGCAGGTCATCCTTGAGGCGTGCGGCCTGTTCCTTCAGGCGCGCGGCATATTCGAGCGCGGCGGCGGTGTCGTGGATCGAACAGGGGCCGATGATGGCGAGCAGGCGGTCGTCCGCGCCGCAGAGGATGCGGTGGATGGCCTGACGCGCCTCGAATGCGCAACGGGCCGCCTTGTCGGTCGCGGGGAATTCGCGCAGCACATGCGCCGGGGGGACGAGCTCCTTGATTTCACGGATGCGGACGTCGTCGATATGCAGCAGGTTGGAAGCACTCATGATCTGGGGTCGGACTACAGACGAGGCGCCATTCTAGCCCGGATCAGTCTGCCAGACCCGGGCAATGCGGCTATCGGGCCGATCAGCGCCTGCCCGGCCCCGGCTCAGTCAATGCCCATGGCATGCTCGACGGCTTCGCAGATGCTGCGCAGGATCTTGATGCGGGCATGCCGCTTGTCGTTGGCCTCGATCGTGATCCAGGGTGCCCGGCCAGTGCCGGTCCGGTCGATCATGTCGACCGCGGCCTCTTGGTATTGCGCCCATTTTCCGCGGTTGCGCCAGTCTTCCTGCGTGATCTTGAACTGCTTCCAGCTGGTCTGCTCGCGCTCCCTGAAGCGCCTCAGCTGCTCGGCCTTGTCGATCTGCAGCCAGAACTTCAGCACGATGGCGCCAGCCTCCACCAGCTCATGCTCGAAATCGCAGATCTCGGCATAGGCGCGCAGCCAGTCCGCCTCGCTGCAGAAGCCCTCGATCCGCTCGACCAGCACGCGGCCATACCAGGACCGGTCGAAGATCGTGACCCGCCCCTTGCCCGGCACGCGCCGCCAGAAGCGCCAGAGCCAGGGCTGGGCGCGCTCTTCATCGGAAGGGGCGGCAACCGGCACGATCTGGAAGATGCGCGGATCGAGCGCGGCGCTCACGCGCCGGATCGCGCCGCCCTTGCCGGCTGCGTCCATGCCCTCGAAAGCGAGCACCAGTGAATGGCGGGCGAAGCGCCGGTGCCGCATCAGCCCGGCCAGCCGCCCCTGCAGGCGCGCGAGCTCACGCTCGTACTTCCGGTCGCTCAACGCCAGGCTCAGATCCAGGGTGGAGAGCACGTTGCGCCGGTCGCGCCCGGTCTGCAGGGGCGCAGCGTGCGGGATGCGGGGAGGCGGATGTCCGGCGCGCTGCGCCAGCGCGTCACGCAAGGCCCGCCCCACCGCGAGCTTGCGATAGTTGTCGTCGCTGCCATCGAGAATGATCCAGGGCGCTTCGGCAGTACTGCTCAGGCGCAGGACGTGCGCGGCCACTTTCCGCACGGCGTCGTACTGCCCGAGCCGCATCCGGCTGGCTGCGCTCACTCGCCAGGCGGTCTCCGGGTGATCGCGGAGTTGCCGGTAGCGCGCCATCTGAGCGGCCTTGCCGAGGTGAAACCAGAATTTCAGCAGCAGCGCACCCTCGTTGACGAGAAGCGTCTCGAGCCGCCGGATGCGCTCGAGTCGTGCGTCCAGCTGCATCCGCTTCAGTTCGCCCGCCAGGCGTTGCGCCATCGGCGCGGCATACCAGGAGTCGGCGAGAATGCCGATCCGGCCACGCGGCGGCAAGGCTTGCCAGTAGCGCCACATGGGCGGATGGTCGGGGTCATCGCGGTCCGCGTCGACGAAAGCCACGGTGCTCAGAAACCGGGGGTCGAGCCACTCATGCAGACAGGCGATCGTTTCCCGGCGGCCCGAGCCCTCCATGCCCGCAATCACGATCAGGACAGGAAAGGCGGCCTCGTTGCGCAGCGCGTTCTGGGCCAGCAGCAACTCGTTGCGGAGCACGGCCTCTTCCCTGCGGAAAGCCTTCTGGCTGACGGTGTGCCCGGCTTCGGCAGATTCGAACATGGCGGATTTCCGTCTCGACAAAGCACGAGCTTAGTCCTCACCCTGCGCTCAGCGGAAGATGCGCCTCGGTTATCATCCCCACGGCATGCCGCTGACCGCAACACGACCCTCCTGCCGAATCCTGCGCCTGGCGATTTTCGCCACCTTGGTGCACGCGCTCATGCCGCTGCTGATGGCAGCCCCGGTGCCGGGCGGCATGATGATGAAGCTGTGCTCCGTGCAGGGCAGCCGCACGGTGTTCGTACAGCTGGGAGGCATCGACGACACCGAGCCGCGTGAAAGCCCGCTGCAGGAGCTGCGCCCACTCTGCCCGCTCTGCCTGGCAGGCGCCCATCTGGCCCTGACGCCGCCGGCAAACCCGGCACCGCTGCTGCTCGCCGGCCTGCAGCACGTCGCGCCCTCAGGTGAAGCCCGGCGCACCTTCCTGCCCCGGCCTGCCTCGGCTTTCCAGCCCCGCGCGCCGCCTCTCCCGGTCTGAATCGACAGCCATACCCGACAACCGATTCAAGGACAGCACGCTGCCGGACGACACTCGCCCGCACCACCCGCGGGCCGCCCGCGCCTGCCTGCCGCCCGCCCAGGAGAACCCATGATTTACCGCAACAGCTTCGCCTTGCTGGCGCTGACGGCCGCGCTCTGCAGCCCGGCCCAGGCCCATGTCACCCTCGAACAATCCACCGCGACCGCCGGCAGCCCCTACAAGGCCGTCTTCCGGGTTGGCCACGGCTGCGCCGGATCGCCAACCACCGGCATCACCGTCTTCCTGCCTCCCGGCTTCACCGATGCCAAGCCCATGCCCAAGCCCGGCTGGCAACTCGGCATCCAGCGCGAGCCGCTGACCGTTCCCTACACATCACACGGCAACACGGTCAGCGACCGCGCCGCAGTGATCCACTGGGAGGGCGGCAGGCTGGCCGACGCCGAGTATGATGAATTCGTCCTGCGCGGCACGCTGCCGGCCACGACCGGCAAGCTCTATTTCAGGGTGCTGCAGACCTGTGCCGAAGGCAGCAACGACTGGGCAGCCATCCAGACCGGCAGCGACCGGCCCGCCTTCCCTGCCGCGGTACTCGAGCTGACACCTGCGGACAAGACACCGGCCCATCAGCACTGAACACGTATCAGGGGGCCCGGAAGGGTCCCCGAATCGAGAAAGGAACCGACATGAAGAAACTTCTCCCCGCCGTCCTCACCGGACTGCTCTGGCTGGCAACACCGGCACACGCGGCCGATTACACCACCGGCAACCTGCGCATCTCGCAAGTCTGGGCGCGCGCGACCGCACCGGGCGCCGCCAGTGGCGGCGGCTTCCTCAAGATCGAGAACAAGGGCCCGGCAGACCGGCTGGTCTCGGCCAGCGCCGGAGTCTCGAACGAAGTCGAACTCCACTCGATGCGCATGGACGGCAACATCATGCGCATGGAAAAGCTCGACAAGGGCATCGAGATTCCTGCCGGCGCTTCGGTGGAGCTCAAGCCCGGCGGTTTTCACATCATGCTGATCGGGCTCAAGGCCCCGCTGCGCGAGGGGGAGCGCTTCCCGCTGAAACTGCGCTTCGAAAAGGCGGGTGAAATCAGCGTCGACATGGACATCGGCTCGCTCGGTGCTGCCGGTCCGGCCGCAGGCGGCATGGACCATTCGAAGCATATGCACTGAGCCTGAAGCACAAAAGAGAATATGGATATCAATTCATATTCTCTTTAAAGCTTTTACGGAAGGCTACAGTAAGTCCATGAGCCGGGACGTGCCCGGCAGCCCCGGCGGGCAATTTGAGGAGGGCTTCCCATGGACAAGGTACTGATCGTTCCCGGCTTGCGCGGCAGCGGCCCGGCGCACTGGCAAAGCTGGCTGCATGCCCGGCTGCCGGGAAGCGAGCGGGTGGAGCAGGCCGACAATCAGACACCGGATCTGCCGCGCTGGAGCCAGCGCCTGATCCGCGCCATCGAAGCCTCGCCGGAGCCGGTCTGGATCGTGGCCCACAGCTTCGGCACCCTGGCCACACTGCACGCGCTGGACCGCGTGCCCGGCCGCGTGGAAGGCATCCTGCTCGTGGCCCCGGCAGACCCCGACAAGTTCGGCGTCGATCACCTGCTGCCCCACCAGCCGATCGATGTGCCGGCCATCCTGGTCGGCAGCCGGAATGATCCCTGGCTGGCGCTCGACAAGGCCCGCGGTCTGGCCCGCCGGATCGGCGCGAGCTTCCTCGACCTGGGCCACGCCGGCCACATCAACACCGAATCGGGTCACGGCCCCTGGCCCGAAGGGCTGGAGCTGCTGCACAAGCTGCAGGCCGCCGTGGCCGCCTGAACGATCAGGCCGGCTCGAAACCCGCATCCGCCAGACGCGCCACGACTGCCTCGCGGGACTGGCTGGTTTCGACGCGGACATGCTTGCTGGCCACATCGATATCGACCTTCGCGGCCGCATCCAGCTCGCCGAGAATGCGGGTGATGGTTTTCGCGCAACCGCCGCAGCTGATGCCGGGCACGGTGAATTCGTACATGCTGGACTCCCTTCTGGCCTGAAATGAAAGGCGGCACCTGTCGCCGCCGGCACATGATCATCCCTCCCACAGGGGGAGAGTCAACAGAAACCCCCGCTGCGTGCCGCGACCTGCGGCGCATTCCTCCGCGCCGTCAAAAAATCCTCCCGCAGGCTTGACCCTTCCATGATGGGAGACATTAAAGTCGGCGCATCGATCCTTGCCGGAGCCTGACCATGTCGCAGCAGCATTATTCCCTCGCCATCGAAGGCATGACCTGCGCCGCCTGCTCGGGCCGGCTTGAAAGAATGCTGCGGGCCACGCCGGGCGTTGCGGAAGCCTCGGTGAATCTGGCCAGCGAGCGCGCCAGCGTCCGCGGCGACGCACCGCTCGACAGCGTACTGGCGACCGTCAGGCGAGCCGGATTCGAGGTTCCGCTGCGCACGCTGAAGCTCTCGGTGCAGGGCATGACCTGCGCGAGCTGCGTGGCACGCGCCGAAAAAGCCCTGCGCAAGGTCGAAGGCGTCAGCGAGGCGGAAGTCAGTCTGGCGAGCGAGAGCGCCCGCGTCCAGACCAGGCTGGATGCCGACACCGATGCGCTGGTTGCCGCCCTCGCCCGCGCGGGGTTTGACGCCAGCCTGCTGACCGGCCCGGCGCGGGAAGAAGTCGAGCGCGAGCAGACCGACCGCCAGCGCCGGCAGACACTGGCGCTGGTCTGCAGTGCGCTGCTGAGCCTGCCCCTGGTCGCCCCCATGCTGCTGGACCTCTTTGGCATCCACTGGATGCTGCCCGCATGGCTGCAGCTCCTGCTCGCCGCACCGGTGCAGTTCGTCTTCGGCGCGCGTTTCTATCGCGCGGCCTGGCCGGCGCTCAAGGCGGGCAGCGGCAACATGGACCTGCTCGTAGCCCTGGGCACCAGCGCGGCTTTCGGCCTCTCGCTGTGGCAGATGCTGAGCGGGCATGCCGGGCATCTCTATTTCGAAGCCGCAGCAGTGGTCATCACCCTGGTGCAACTCGGCAAATGGCTCGAAGCCCGCGCCAAGCGCCAGACCACGGCGGCGATCCGCGCCCTTCAGGCACTGCGGCCCGATACCGCACGCGTCTGGCGTGAGGGCCGCGAACAGGAAATCCCGATCGGCAGCCTGCGCCCGGACGATGAGGCGCTCATCCGCCCCGGCGAGCGCATTCCGGCTGACGGCGTGATCCTGCAGGGCGAGAGCCATGTCGACGAGTCGCTCATCACCGGCGAGAGCCTGCCGCTGGCGCGCGCGCCGGGGGCGATCGTGATCGGCGGCTCGGTCAACGGCGAAGGCCTGCTGCGGGTGCGCGTCACGGCGGTCGGGGCGCAGACGGCGCTCGCCCGGATCATCGAACTGGTGGACTCGGCCCAGGCCGGCAAGGCGCCGATCCAGCACCTGGTGGACCGGATCGCCGCGGTCTTCGTGCCGGTCGTGCTGCTGATCGCACTGGGCACCCTGCTCGGCTGGGGACTGGCGGCAGGCAACTGGGAACACGCCCTGCTCAATGCGGTGGCCGTGCTGGTGATTGCCTGTCCGTGTGCGCTGGGGCTGGCCACGCCGACCGCCATCATGGCCGGCACCGGCGTGGCAGCGCGCGCCGGCATCCTGATCCGTGACGCCGAGGCGCTGGAGCTCGCCCACAAGGTCAGCGTCGTCACCTTCGACAAGACCGGCACGCTCACCGAAGGCAAACCGGTGCTGAGCGCCTTTGACAGCACGGAGGCCGATGCGCTGCGCATCGCCGCGGCGCTGCAGGCCGGCAGCGAGCATCCACTGGCCCGGGCGCTGGCTGCCGCGGCGGCGGAGCAGCCATTGCCCACCGCAGAGCACCTGAAAGCCGAACCCGGGCGCGGCGTGCGGGGCCGGATTGAAGGACGGGACTATGCGCTGGGCAGCCTGCGCTGGATGAACGAGCTCGGCCTTGATGCCGCCACGCTGGAAGCGGAAGCGGCGCCGCACCGCGCGCTCGGTCACACCCTCTCCTGGCTCGCGGAAACCGGCGCCGCCCCTCGACGCCTCGCCCTGCTGGCCTTTGGCGATCGCCTCAGGCCGGAAGCCGCAGCAGCCGTCCGCGGGCTGCTTGCACAGGGCATCCGCCCGGTCATGCTCACCGGCGACCAGCTGGCGAGTGCCACCGTGATCGCCGCGCAACTGGGCATCGACGACGTGCGCGCGGAAGTGCTGCCGGGCGACAAGGCACGCATCGTGAGCAGCCTGCGTGACGAGGGCGCCATCGTCGCGATGATCGGCGACGGCATCAATGACGCGCCGGCACTGGCCGCTGCCGATGTCGGCATCGCGCTGGGCAGCGGCACCGATGTGGCCATGGCCGCGGCCGGCATCACGCTGATGCGTGCCGACCCGCGCCTTGTTTCTGATGCCATGGACATCTCCCGGCGCACGCACCGCAAGATCCGGCAAAACCTGTTCTGGGCCTTCATCTACAACCTGATCGGCATTCCCCTGGCGGCCTCGGGCCTGCTCAACCCGGTTTTCGCCGGTGCCGCGATGGCCTTCTCCAGCGTCAGCGTGGTCAGCAATGCGCTGCTGCTGAGCCGCTGGAAGCCCCGTCCGGCACGTTGATCGGCAGAGCGGCCTCGCGGCCCCCGGAGCCCGCCGAGTGGTGCGGGAGGCCGCAGCGGCAAACGCTAAACTCGGTCCGCATTGCAAGGGGGCAAACCATGAAACCCGATCACGCCAACGCGCTCGCAAACGGCTTCGTCGACATCGGCGACGCCGCCCGCACCAGCGGTGTCTCGATCAAGATGATCCGCCATTACGAAACCCTCGGCCTGCTCGGCGAAGTGCCGCGCACCGAGGCGAACTATCGCGTCTACAGTCCGTCGCTGATCCACACGCTGCGCTTCATCGCGCGCAGCCGGAAACTCGGTTTCTCGATTCCTGAGATCAGCGAACTCCTCACCCTGTGGCAAGATCGCAAGCGCCCCAGTGCGGCAGTCCGGCAAATCGCGGCACGTCACCTGAACGATCTCAGAACGCGCATCGCGGAACTTCAGAGCATTGTCGATACACTCAATGAACTGACCAACTGCTGCGCGGGTGACTCCCGCCCCGAGTGCCCCATCCTCGCCGATCTGGCCGGCGAATCCTGAACCCCGGAACACGAGTCTGAAAGGAGACCCGCGTGACCACAGCGATTTTTGTCATTCTCGCTGCCGTAATGCTGTTTTTCGTGCTCAAGGCCTGGCAGGTCTGGAAAGAGCGCTTCGGCAGTCGTGATGACAACTACGAAATCCTGCAGATGCAGCGCCTGCTCGATGGCGATGATCGTCCCGATGACCCCATCCAGGCGGTTGCCGTGATGGCCGGCGGCAAGCTGCCTGCATCGGTGCGCAAGCCTGCCGCTGCCGCACCGGCAAAATCGCTGCCGCCGCTGCCTGATGCAGCCCAGATCGAAACGCGCAAGCACCTGCCGGTGCTCGATGGGCCGGCCCAGGAAATCTATCTGCGCCTGCATGCTGAAATGCCGCAGATCCCGTTGCTGGCCTGTGTGGATGTGGCGGCACTGACCGGCACCAGCGGCGTGACGCCGCCGCGCGTGCAGGCGGATTTCGTGCTCTGCAAGAAAGACTTCACGCCCGCCGTGGTGATCTTCATCGATCGCGTGCCCGGGGATTCCCTGCAGGCGCGAGCCGAACAGCTGCTGCGCCTGCATCGCCTGCGCGTGCTGCGCTGGCCGGTCGATCGCCTGCCCTCGCGCGAAGAAATGCGCAAGCAGATCTTCCGGCCCAAGGCAGCCTGAGGCCCTGCCCCTTCCTGCGATTTCTCAGGCAGCTGGCCGGGTATCCTCGGCCGCTTGCCATTCATGGCCGCGTGCCGTCATTTCGGCCTGGATCGCGGCCATCGCGCGTGCGACCTCGGCCGGCGCACCCTTGGCCCCCAGCTCGATGAATGAGCGCTGCGTGGCGCTGCCGAGACTCGGCAGGCTGAAGATGGTCACACCGAACCGCTGCTCCAGCGCTTCCATGAAGTCAATCAGCGCCCCCTCTCGCGCGCCGAAGACCAGGATCGACTGCTCAGCATGCGCACTGGCGTGATGCAGCCCGGCAAACCAGGTATCGAGCACCCATTCCATCATCGGCCAGGCCATTTCCGGAAAGCCCGGCAGGAAATGATGGCGTCCGCAGGCAAAGCCCGGCACCCGGTTGTAAGGGTTCGGAATGATGCGGCTGCCGACCGGAAACTCGCCAAGCTTCAGGCGCTGGGCAGTCAGCTCGGTACCGAAGCGCTCGCGGATTTCACGTTCGGCGTCGGGATGCAGGGCGATTCCGACGCCCAGCGCTGCTGCGGCGCACTGCCGCGTGTGGTCATCCGGCGTGGCACCGATGCCGCCGAAGGAAAAGACGATGTCATCGCTGGCGAAACTCTCGCGCAGCATGGCAGTGAGCCTCGGCCGCTCATCCCCGCAGTAGCGCGCCCAGGAGAGCTGCAGCCCGCGTCGGGCAAGCAGCTCGATCGCCTTGGCAAGATGCCTGTCCTGCCGCCGGCCGGACAGGATCTCGTCACCAATGATCAGCACACCGAAAGCCATTCCAGTCTCCTTCTTACTGTCCGTCACGAGGCAGCACAGCCATGCCACCGGCATCGATACTGATGTCGCGCAGCGGACGCTGGCGCTCGCGCCGGAGTGTTTCGAGCAGATAGTGCACGAAGCACAGACCGCTCAGTGCGGGCGCCAGCAGATTGATCACCGGCACCAGCGCGAGCAGGCCGCCCCCCAATGCCAGCATGTTGAGCTGCGACGCATGTTCGCGCGGCACGCGTTCAAGCTCGATGGCATCGGCATGATGCATGAGCGCGTCGTAGGCAAAGCAGGTCCGGTTCAGGCGTGCCGAAAGCAGCACGGTAATGACCAGCCCCGCCCCCGGAATGAACCAGAGCGGCAGGCACAGCACGAAGGGCACGACGAACAGCAGCGCCGCCTTGATGCTGGTCGCCGCACTGCCCCACTGCGAGCCTCCGGCACGACGCTCCAGCTCGGGATACTCGCGCTCGCCCACCCGCTCAAGCATCGCCGGCAAGGCAATGGTGGCGATCAGCAGCAGCGCCGTCACATAGATCAGCGGCAGGGTCAGCAGCCACAGCAGCAGGTAGAACACACCGCCCGCGGTATGGCTGGCAACGGAGCTTCCCTGGGCGAACCAGCCGCCCACGAGGGGAATGCCCGGCAACAAGCCCCGCACCGCCTCCGACAGATCACCGATGAAGATCGCACCCAGCGTGACCCAGACCAGTGCGGAGAGCAGCGTGGGCCACAACAGGTGCCACAGGATGCCCGGTTTGAAGAGGCTCAGCAGGGCACGCCCGCAAGCCAGCAGAAGTGTACTCATGAGACAGCTCCTAGACGGTTTCGCGCAAACCTTCGACGACCGTGCGCCCAGTCAGGCCGCGCACGCCCAGCCAGCCGAAGAGCACGATGGCGAGACTCGCCCCGGCGCCCGCCAGCAGCAGCGCGGGCAGCGAGGGCTGAAAGTCGAGATCCAGCACCACGCGCGCAAGCAGATATCCGATGCCGGTTGCCGCGAGTACGGCCAGCAGGCTGGCCAGGACGCCCAGCACCGCGAACTCTGCCAGCAGGGCCGAGCGCACCTGATGGCTGCGCGCGCCCAGCGCACGCAGCACGGAAATCTCGTAGCCGCGCTCGTCATGCGTATTGCGCTGCGCGGCCAGCAAGACGACCAGCCCCGCCAGCAGCGAAAAACCGAAAACGAAACGCACCAATTGCGAGAGTCGATCGGTCATGGTCGCCACCTGCTCGAGCAGCATGCCGATGTCGATCACCGTGATGTTGGGCCATTGCGCCGCCATGTCGCGAACCAGCGAAGCCTGCCCCGGCGGCAGATGAAAGCTGGTGATGAAGCTTGCCGGCATGGCATCGAGCAGACCCGGCGCGCCGGTGAAGAAGAAATTCACCCGCATTGAATCCCAGTCGAGCTTGCGCACGCTGCTCACCTTGCCGCGGACCCGCTGACCGCCCACCTCGAAAGTCACCTCATCGCCAAGTTTCACGCCCAGGCGCTCGCCGATGCCCTGCTCCATCGAGAATTCGGGTACGCGTGCATCGCCGTGCCAGCGCCCGGCGATCACACGGTTGCCCTGCTGCAGCGTGCTGCCGTAAGACAGATTGAATTCCCGCTCGGCCAGATTGCGGGCGCGCTCCTCGGTGTAGTCCTCAGGCCGCACCTCGCGCTGGTTGATCGCCACCAGCCGGCCCCGGATCATCGGCTGCAGCGCTTCATGAATGCCATGACCCGCCAGAAATTCCGCGATCGGCGCCCGCTGTTCGGGCTGGATCCCGATCACGAATCGGTTCGGCGCATCGGCAGGTTGTTTGGCCTGCCAGCCCGCCAGCAGATCACGGCTGATGAGTGTGAGCAGCAGGATCGCCGTGAGCCCCAGGGCCAGCGCAACCACCTGAATCACGCTGGACGCCCGCCGGCGCGAAAGCGCCGCAAGACCGTAACGCAAACCCCAGCCCTGTCCGCCCGGCGCCACGCTGCGCGCACGGCCGGCAAGGCCCAGCGCCGCCCAGGCGATGAGCGCAAAAAGCGCAGGCGCCGCCGCAAAGCCGCCTACCACCGCGAAGCCCAGCGTCCACTCGCCGGCAATCCAGAGCATCAGCCCGGCCAGCGACAGCGCACCGGCCATCCAGACCAGAAAACTCCCCGCCGTCAGCTCGCCCATTTCACGGCGGATCACGCGGATCGGCGGCACCCGGGCGAGACGCAGCAACTGCGGCGCAACGAAGCCCAGCGTGAGCAATACACCGACCGCGAGCCCCTGCAGCACCGGCTGCCAGCCCGGCGGCGGCAGATCGCTCTTGATGAGCGTGGCGACCAGCCCGGCCAGCGCGGCCTGCACGCCCCAGGCCAGCGCGCAGCCCAATGCCGCCACGACCAGTCCGAAAATCAGGAATTCCCCCAGATGCATGCCCAGCAGCTGCCAGCGGCTGGCGCCGAAGCAGCGCATGACCGCGCAGCTGTCGAGATGGCGTGCCAGATAGCGTCTGGCAGAAAGGCCGATCGCTACCGCCGCGAGCACCACCGCGAGCATCGCCGCAATGCGCAGGAAGCGCCCGGCACGATCCAGATTGCTTCGGATCTCGGGGCGCGCATTGTCCAGGCTCTCGATGCGCTCGCCGCGCTCGAGCCGCGGCGTCGCCCAGGCTTCATAGGATTTGATCGCCTCGCGCTCGCCCGCCACGGCCAGCCGGTATCGCGCCCGGCTGCCCTCGACGAGCAGGCCGCTGGCCGGCAGATCGGCGATGTTCATGAGCAGGCGCGGCGCGAAACTCGAGAAACCGACACCGCGGTCCGACTCGAACACCACCTGACGCGTCATGCGCAGATGGAGGTAGCCCAGCTGCACGCTCTGACCCGGCTTGAGCTGCAGGGCCGGCAACAGGGCATCATCCACCCAGGCCTCACCGGCCGCCGGCGCCCGGTCGGCCTGGCGCGGCGCAGCCCCCGAGAAATCGGACAACTGCACCTCGCCGCGCAGCGGGAAGCCCTGCTCGACGGCCTTCACCGCCACCATCTGGGCCGCTTCGTCGCTGGTCGCCATGCTGTTGAAGGTGACGCTGCGCGTATGGGCCAGACCCCGCTTGCGCAGTTCATCGATCAGCGAGGCCGGCAGTTCGTGATCGGCGGAAATGAGCAGGTCACCGCCGAGCAGACGGGTCGCGTTCTGCTCCAGCGCCTGGCCGACGCGATCGGTCAGGAATCCCACACTCGCCAGACTGGCCACCGCGAGCAGCAACGCCACACCGAGCAGACCGAGTTCGCCTGCACGCAGATCGCGGCGGAGCATCTGGAGAGCGGATCTGAGCAAGTTCATCTGCACGGGCCTCTTGGCGTCACTTCATCAGGGAGCACTCGCGCAGCGCCTGCCGCGCTTGGGGGAAGTCAATCCGTCCGCAACCGGGGCAGCTTTCCGGCCAGCCAGACACCGGCCAGCGCGCCGGCAAGATCGGCCAGCCAGTCATCGAGCCCGGGGAAGCGTCCCGGCAGGCTCATCTGGTGGAATTCGTCCCCGGCGCCAATCAGCACCGCGGCGAGCACCGCCAGCACGGCCGGAAATCCCAGCCCATGACGCATGAGTGCAGCGAACAGCGCGAACACTGCAAAGTGCGCAAGCTTGTCCCAGGGCGCAGGAATGAGTCCGGCCGCCTCGGGCTGAGCGCCGCCCGCAAACAATGCTATCAGCATCAGGGCAAGCGCCATCGCGCTCAGGACACGCAGCTGCAGTCGGGTCATTCAGGCTCCGGCCGGAACGGCATTCGTGAGAAAGGCAGACCGGCGCGATGCCGGCCTGCTTCATGGGAAGGAAAGGATCAGGCGAACCAGAGCATGATGGTGTCGATCAGGCGACGCCACCAGCTGCCCTGCTCCACGGCCTGCACGGCCAGCAGCGGGTATTCGCCCAGCGCCTGACCATCGAGCATGAGACGGACCTTGCCGATTTCCTGCCCTTCGGCAACCGGTGCAATCACGCGCGGTGCCAGCGTGACTTCCTGCTTCACCTCGGCGGCCTTGCCACGCGGCAGGGTCATGAACAGATCGCTCTTGAAGCCGGCGCTCACCTCGGCGGACTGGCCCTTGTAGACCCGCACCGTGCCAAGCGTCTGACCGGCACTGAAAACCTTCGCGGTGTCGAAGTTCAGCACGCCCCAGTCGAGCAGCTTGGCGGACTCGCGCGCGCGCTCTTCCGCTCCGGTGGTGCCGGTCACCACCGAAATCAGGCGACGACCACCACGGTGGCTCGATGCGACCAGGTTGTAGCCGGCACTCGCGGTGTGGCCGGTTTTCAGGCCGTCGACATCCGGGTCACGGTAGAGCAGCAGGTTGCGGTTGTCCTGCTTGATCTTGTTGTAGGTGAACTGCTTCATCGAATAGATCGGGTAGAACTCCGGAAAGTCCCGGATGATCGCTTCGGAGAGCTTCGCGAGGTCGGCCGCAGTGGTGTAGAGCTCGGGGTCGGGCAGACCATTGCTGTTGGTGTAGTGCGTGTTCGCGAGACCCAGGCGCTTGGCCTCGGCGTTCATCATCACCGCGAAGGCATCCTCGCTGCCGGCGATGGCTTCAGCCAGCACCACGCAGGCGTCGTTGCCCGACTGCACGATCATGCCCTTGAGCAGATCATCGACGCTCACCGGCACCTTGATGTCGACGAACATCCGCGAACCTTCCTGCTTCCAGGCCTTGATCGAGGGCGTCAGCATCTGGTCGAGCTTGAGGCGGCCTTCCTTGACCGCCTTGAAGCTCAGATAGGCCGTCATCAGCTTGGTCAGCGAGGCGGGTTCGATACGGGTGTCGGCCTGGCTACCGGCCAGCACCTGACCACTCTGGACATCCAGCAGGATGTAGCTGCGCGCAGCCACTTCGGGCGGAACGGGGAGAACGGCCTGCGCACAGAACGGCGCGGCAAGAAGGGCTGCAACAAGCAGGCGCTGGATCATGGGTACTCCGATTCGGGTGTGCAACAAAGGCGGCAATTCTACGCCTGCTCAGAGGGTTTGCCGGCGCCGGAGTTCCGCAACGCAGCATCGGAACGCAAAATCCTTGCGTTGCCCGGCGTGCCGCGCTCCGGCCGGCAGACCCGCAAAAGACAGGGCCGCACGGCGCCGGGCAGCATCGTGCCCCGCACGCGCGCGCCCACACTTCCGTCACACACTGCAAACAGCGATGCCGGTGTCATTCAGAGCAATGGAAGCACCTTCAGGCGGGCGGCAACAGATGCTCGGCGAGCTTCACCCAGTAACTCGCGCCCAGCACGAGATTGTCATCATTGAAGTCGTAGCGCGGGTTGTGCAGCGTGCAGCCCCCCTCGCCCGGACCATTGCCGATCCACACGTAGCAGCCCGGCCGGTGCTCGAGGAAGTGGGAGAAGTCCTCCGCCCCCATGCTCGGCGGCAAATCCCAATCGACCTGCGCGGCACCGACGAGCGCACTCGCCACTTCGCGGCAGAGCCGGGCTTCCGCCACGGTATTCACGGTCGGCGGATAGCCGCCAGCATTGAGCCGGGCCTCGATCTTCACGCCATAGGCCGCCGCCACGCCGTCGCACACCCTCAGCAAGCGCTGCCAGGTCGCTTCCCGCACGGCCGGCCGCAGCGCGCGCGTCGTGCCGCACAGCGTGGCCGTGTGGGGAATCACGTTGTAGGCATCGCCCGCATTGAAGCGGGTCACGGTCAGCACCGCGCTGTCGAGCGGATCAGTGTTGCGGGACACCACGCTTTGCAGCGCGGTGACCAGCGCCGCGCCGGCCACGACCGGATCGATCGTCAGGTGCGGCATCGCGGCATGCCCGCCATGCCCGGTGATGGTGATGTCGAAACGGTCCGCGCTGGCCATCACCGGCCCCGGTGTAACCCCAAAGCGGCCCAGCGCCATGCCGGGCCAGTTATGCATGCCGAAAACCTGCTGCACCGGAAAACGCTCGAAGAAGCCATCGGCAATCATGGCTGCGGCACCACCTCGCCCTTCTTCGGCCGGCTGGAAGATGAAGACCAGCGTGCCATCGAATTCGCCGCGTTCCGCCAGATGCGCCGCCGCCCCGAGCAGCATCGCGGTGTGGCCGTCATGACCGCAAGCGTGCATGCATCCGGCATGCGTCGAGCGATGCGCATGGTCCGCGGCCTCGCTGATGGGCAAAGCATCCATGTCAGCGCGCAAACCGATGCAGCGACTCGACTGGCCGCGTTTGAGCACCCCAACCACGCCGGTCTTGCCGATGTTCCGGTGGACCTCGATGGCGCAGCGTTCAAGCTCGGTCGCGACCAGCGCTGCCGTGCGATGCTCCTCGAAACCGAGTTCGGGATGCGCATGGATGTCGTGACGGATGGCGGTGAGGGCCGCACGGCGCGCGGCGATTTCGGGAATGATCTGCATGGATGTGATCCTGTTCTGCGAGGAGTCGTCAGCCTGCTTGCGCCGCGACATGGAATTCTCCTGCCCCGGATTTTACACTCCGCCCAGACCATGAAAGCCGACGATCACCTCAACGTCCCGACCGGGCTGCTTCGCCATGACGCGCAAGCGGCCCGCCAGCGCATGGGGCTGGCCTGGCTGGCGGCAGGTGGCCTGCATGGACTGGTGCTGTGCGCCCTGCCCTGGCCAGCCCCGGCCGTGCAGACGCCGGCCACGCCGCTCGTGCTCGAGGCGCGGCTGCGGGCAGCACCTCCCGCAGCAGTCGGGCAGAGCGCGGATCCGGAGCCCCCGGCACGTCCACAACGCGGTACCCGCCCGGCCAGACCGCGAATCGCCCTGCCCTCAGAGCAGCCGGACGCCGCGCCCCTCACCGCCCCGGCTGCGGCTGTCATCAGCGTACCAACCGGGGCCGCGACGGAAAGCCGGCCCCACCCCGGCACACCGGACATGTCCGACACGGCGACCGCCCAGGCAAAGGCCGGCGGCAGCAGTAGCACTGGCGCAACGGCCGGCACGGACACACCGCGTTCGCTGCGCCAGCGCTGCCCGCAGCAGTCCGAGCCGGCCTTCCCGCGCCGCGCACTGCGCAGCGGACTCGCAAGCGGTCGCGTCGAACTCCGGCTCCACCTCAAAGCGGATGGAAGCGTCGGCCAGGCCGAGACTCTCAGCACCGAGCCGGAAGGCGTCTTCGAAACCGCCGCGATCGCCGCAGCGATGCAGTGGCGATGCCTGCCCGCCGCCGAAGCGGGCAGCACCGTGCGGGTGAGTTTCGTGTTCAGAGCGGACTGAGTCCGCAGCGCCCCCCCCTGCCCCGGGCGGCACAGCCTGACACAGTCAAATTCCGCCTCTGCGTCCAGAATTCCGTCAGGCGCTTGCCGGCCCACGCGTGCCGGCGACCTTCCTATACATCTCCGCTTCCCGGAACAACCGGGAAACCGCTCCTGAAAGGAAACTGACATGGAATCCACTACTGCTGCAGCAATGGTCGGCGGGGTCACCGGCATCGTGATCGCCCTCGTGATTGGTCTCATCATCGGCGTCGTCGCCAAACTCCTGATGCCCGGCCGCGACCCGGGCGGCTGGTTCATGACCTGCCTGCTCGGCATCGCCGGCTCATGGATCGGCGGGCTGGTCTTCAAGCTGCTGGGCATCTCCGCTGGCGGCTTCGTCGGGCTGATCGGCTCGGTGCTCGGCGCCATGCTGATCCTGCTGGCTTACCGCATGGTGATGAAGCGCGCCTGAAGCTGCTTTTCAGGTCGCAAGCAGAAGGGCCGCTCCGCAAGGGGCGGCCCTTTTTTATCCCCATGCGCCGGGTTGCCGATCCGCATCCGCCTCACAAAAAGCCAGGACCAGCCCGGATCGGCGGCGAAGTCTTCAGCCCGCCGGGCATCTCCGCCGGGGGATTCGCCGGTCTGCCATCGGCGCGTGGCGGGAAAGCCATGCAGATCCTGCCGGCCTGCCGCAAGGTGATAAAGCGCGCCCGAAGCCGGAAGATCTCCCGCACAGCCGGCGTGCTCCTGCCGGAAGCATTGGCATCACGGGGCGACACAAGCAAAAAGGCCCTCCCGCAATGGGAGGGCCCTCCAAAGGGCTGGCAGCTTGCGCAAGGCTCAGGCCATGCGTGCGCTGCGCTTGAGCAAAAGGCCGATGGCCAGCACGCCGAGTGCGCAGGCGAGGAAGGTGAGGCGGCCCCAGAGCGGGTTCGGGATCGCGATCATCAGCAGCATGCCCACGCCGGCGAGGGTCACGATGAAGCCCAGCTTGGCGCGCTGCTGCAGGTCGGATTCGGTCGGTGTGTCGTCCGTGATCACCGGCGTATCCAGGTCCTTGAAGAAGGCGTCGGTCTCACGCTGGATCGGGCTGTCTTCATGCTTGTAGAAGAGCGTGGTGAGGCAGAAGAAGCCACCGGTCAGGACGAGGTGCGCGGCGATGTTGATGATCACCGAGAAGTCACCCGCTTCGCGCCGGGTGAGCGTGATGCCGAGCAGGTCGGCAAAGAGTTGCGGCTTGAGCCAGGTGACCAGCATCCAGGACACGCACAGGCCGAAGATCACCGTGGCCCAGGGCGCCCACTTCGGTGTGCGGCGGATCAGCACGCCGAAGAACAGCGGCACCAGGATCGGCGACTGCAGCAGCGTGGCCACCTGCATCATCAGGTCGAACAGCGAGAAGCCCTTGAGCGACTGGAAGAACTGCGCCATCAGGATCACCAGCAAGCCGTTGACGATGGTCACGCATTCGCCCACGCGCAGCAGTTCCTTGTCCGACACATCGCGGTGCTTGGCCAGCACCGGCTTGTAGAAACTGCGCACGAAGATGCCGGCGTTGCGGTTCAGTGCCGAGTCCATCGAGCTCATCGTGGCAGCAAAAAGGCCGGCCATCAGCAGACCCACCGTGCCCAGCGGCATGAAGGTTTCAGCAAACACGAGGTAGATCGCGTCCCCCGCCTTCGCGCCCAGCGCGGCCTTGTAGGTGCTGGCGGCGTCCGGCAGCAGCGAGGCGGCCGACCAGGGCGGCACGAACCAGATGAAGGCGCCGACCAGCATCATGCCGAGCGCCATAATGGCCCCCTTGCGGGCGTGGCGCGAGTCCTTGGCGCACAGGAAGCGGTAGGACTCCTGCAGGTTGTTGATGCTCTGCATCTGCTTGACGACAAAGAACAGGAAAGTACCCACCACCAGCAGAGGGAAGCTCATGTTCTGCCCCATCACGAAGCCGCCGGGGAAGTTCGCCACCATGTTGTGCACGCCGCCCACCTTCACCAGGCCAACGATTGCGCAAGCCACCGAGAGCACGGCGACGATCACGGTCTGCACGAAGTCGGACGCGACCACGCCCCAGGCGCCGGAGAGCAATGAGATCAGCAGCACGATGATGCCGGTGGCCCAGATCGTGTGGCCGACGTCGATGTTGAACACCGAGCTGACGAAGATCGACAGGCTGTTGAGCCACACGCCGGCGTTGATCACCGACAGCGGCAGGATCGCCCAGGTGAAGAACTGCTCATTGGTGGGGCCGAAGCGGCGGCGCACGCCTTCGGTGGGCGTATCGACGCGCACCTGGCGCATGCGGGCCGAGAACCAGGCCCAGCTCACGATGTAGGCCACCACATTGCCAATGAACACGGCAATCGCGGAGAGGCCGTCGCTGTAGGCCTTGCCGGCTGCACCGGTGAAGGTCCAGGCGGAAAACTGCGTCATGAAGGCCGAAGCCCCCACCATCCACCACAGCATCTTGCCGCCGCCCCTGAAATAGTCGGACGCCGAATTGCTGGCCATCTTCCGGAACACCATTCCGATGGCGACCATGAAGGCGAAATACGCGAGTACGACGACTGCGTTGATATTGAGATCCATGGACAGACTCCGATCCACAAGCTGAAAAAGATTGAACGCAGCCCGGCATGGCCGGACCGACAGAAGACTGCTGCCTGGAACCGGCTGAAAAAGTGTGCCGGGCCCGGATATGCCGGAAAGCAAACGCGCTGCCGTACAGGTACTCGCGAAATTGCAATTGCCCGTTTCGTCCTGGGTTTCTTGGTCGGGCCGCGAACCGGCCCGGAAGGAAGGATCCATCACCCGGCAGAGGCGCAAAACCGCGCGCGCCACCGGTGCTGAAGGGCTTGTTTGATGAGGAAAATGCTACAGGAAAACACCTATCCCAAATTGTGTCAGATCCTGTCCTGGCGCCCGGAAAACGGGGACGACACACTCTGCAACAATCCGGCATGCCCGGAGCGGCTTTTCGGGTAAGCGACAGCCCGCGCACCCGGCCGTGAGCCTGCAGGCGGACGGCACGTTTATACTCGTTGCATGACGAACGCAAACGCCCTCGCATCAAGGGAACTGGCCGAAATGCCGGATGAAGACCTGATGCTGCTGGTTGCCGGAGGCTTCATCGAAGCGCCGGCCACGGAGCTTTTCCGCCGCCATAACCGCGCGCTCTACAACTTCGTCGCCTGGCAATGCCAGGGCAATATCGCCGCGGCCGAAGACATCACCCAGCGCACCTGGGAAAAACTCATGACGCGCTGCGGCGCCTATACGCCGCAGTCCGCCTTCCGCAGTTTCCTGTTCCAGATCGCACGCAACCTCTGGCTGGATCTCAACCGCTCCGCAGCCGAGAGCTTGCGCGAGACCCTGGACGAGACCCACGCCGAACTGCCGGCCGACGACCTCACGCCAGAAGCCGAGTTCGGCCTGAGCCAGAATCTCGACCGCGTGCATCAGGCGCTCATGGCGCTGCCATTCAGCCAGCGCGAAGTCGTGGTGCTGCGCTTTTTCAGCGACATGAGCCTGGAAGAAATCGCGCACACCGTCGGCACCGGTTTCGAAACCGTCAAGAGCCGGCTCCGCTATGCCTTCACCCGCCTGCGGCAAGAGCTGGAGGCGTCGTGACGGAAGATCTTTTCGACCGTTTTGTGGCGGGGCGCGACAGACTCTCGACACTGCTCGGACAGGTGCCGGCCTATCAGCCCTCGGCCCGCCAGGAGGCCGCGTTTTCTGCGGCGGCTCACACCGCGCAGCAGGAGCGCCCGCTGCAGCGCCCCGAATTCGAACCACCGGAGCGCCTCGCCGGCAATTTCCGCATGCGCGCCGCCCAACTCGAGCAGGAAAGCGCCGCGCAACGCCAACGCATCCTGAAAAAGATCGACGCCGGCACTCATCCCGACGAAATCCTGCGCAATCGCATGCATCCGGCCACCACGCGCTGGCTCCACCTGCAGGCAACGAAGCTGCGCAGGCAGCGCAAAGCCCGCTGGCGCGAGCTTCGCCAGGCCTTTCTGAGCAACTTCAGGTGGCCCGAGCTCCGTCTGGCCGGTCTGGCCGCGGTGTGCGCCGCGCTCCTCACCCGCTGGGTGCTCTTGAGCATGCCTTCACCGATGGAAGTCGCCCTGCTCCAGGCCTTCCGTGACGAGACCCGTTTCAGAACCGCCGTGACAATGGCCATGCCCACCCCGCCCGCGCCAGCGCAGCCGCCAGCGGTGCCGCGACCGCAGCCGGGCACGCGGATCATGACGTTGGCAAATCCGCCTCACGAGCCGGACCCCGAACCCGACATGAGTGCAAGCGAAAACGAGTTCCAGGTCGCCGCGGCACCGGCACCCGAGAGCAAGCTCAGGCTGGCAGAAGCCCTGGCCGCTGCCGCGCCTCCTCCGCCTCCGCCTGCAGCGGTGAGTGAGGGCAGCGACGCGCCCCCGCCCGCTCCGGCGGCTCCGGTGCCGCAAGCGCGGGCCGCTGCGCGCATGGCGCCGATGGCGAGCCTCGCCCGCACGCCGGAAGCAGAACGCACCTCCGCCGCGCATTCGACAGAGATCACCGACATCGAAGCGCGGATCGACGAGCCGCTTGCCGAAGTCGTCACCCGTCTGCCGGCACGAGCTGCCGGCAGCGTCTGGCATGTGCGGGCGCCTTTGCCGCCCCCGGCGGGGCTGGCGGCCTGGCTCGAAACCCTGCGCAGGCTCATTCCCGAATCAGCGAGGCCGGCGCGCTTCGAGGTCACGCATGACCTGCCGCCGGACAGCCCGCTTCGCATCAGACCGCCCGCCTCGCATTGAGCCGATCGGCACAGACTGTTTTATCCGGTCTTTCAGGGAACAACATCTTTTAACGTCTGCAAGCCGGATAATCGGGCACGTACTCCAGATGCCATCATCATCATCCGCATGCAGCACCCTTTCCCCTGCTTCTCCAGCCTCGGCAACCTGCAGTCCGCCGGGCCTGCCCTGCTCGTTTCCGGCTTGCTGCTCCAGGCCTGCTCGAGTACGCCGCCGCTGGTTCAGGGACCGACCCGCAACATGCCCCAGCCACAGCTGGCGAATGTGGAGCGCAACGTGAATCCGGGCGCGATCTTCCAGCCCGGCGATCCGAATGGCATGGCGATGTTCCAGACCGAGAGCAAGCCGCGCCGCATCGGCGACACGCTCAAGATCGACATTTCCGAGTCGCTGACCGCCAGCAGCAAGACCGCCACCAAGACGAGCCGCGCCAATGCGGTGTCGACCAAGGGACCGGGCGGCGCGAACACGATGAGCAGTCTGATCAACGAAATCATCAATGCGGACGCGAGCGCGAGCGGCGAAGACAGCTTCGACGGCTCGGGCAAGTCCGAAAACACCGCCAAGCTGCAGGGCAAGCTCGCCGCCTCGGTGATCAATGTGCTGCCCAACGGCAACCTGGTGGTGGCCGGCGAGAAGAGCATCTCGTTCAACGGCCAGCTCAGCACCCTGCGCTTTTCAGGCGTGGTGGATCCTGCCGACATCAAGACGGCACGTACGGTCAGCTCCAGCGATGTGCTCGACGCCAAACTCGAACAGGTCGGCGACGGCCTGGTCTCGGCATCCAATCAGCGGACCTGGCTGCAGCGCTTCCTGACCGACAAGCTGACGGTCTGGTAAGCGTCAGGCCCAGGTATCGATGATCGAGCCGATCATCTTGACCCCGACCTTCGCCGCACCCGTCACCGTATTGACGGCCACATCGGCAGTGGTGGTCACGGTGTTGGCGAGCGCGGAGCCTATCCGGCCGATGTCTTTCTCGATGGTGTTGGTCAGCTGCTGAACATAATTCGGTGGCGCTTGCGTGCGAATCACCGGCATGGCGGCCCTCCCCTGATCATCTCAATCTGTTCTCCGGTACGGCAAAAACCTGTGTTTCTTCCTGTACGGTCGTGGCCGGTGCCGCGGCGGGCTTCGCGGTGGCCTGGGCGCCCGGGCCTGCTGCCTTCACGAGCACCCGCACGGCCGGCGCGAGCTTGTCCGCGGTCGCAGACCATTTGTCCGTGCCCAGCACGCTGGGCTTGTAACTCGACGCGGCAAGGATCTTTCCGCGCTCGCGCAACTCCAGCCGTGCCTCGCTCATGTAGGGACTGAAGTCGTCCTCGAACATCCGCTTGCCCCAGGCGATGGCCGAGCTGTAGTGAATCGTGAAGCGGCATGAAGCCGGCATCGCTTCGCCATAGACGCGACTTTCCACGCCGTTCTTCGAGAGTTCGGCCTGCAGGGCCGGCACGAAATCAGCGACACTGCCGTTCCGGTTGAGTTCGATGCAGGCCCCCGAAAACGCATCATGGGGGTGCTGCACGGTGTTCGACGGGCTCGACGAGGTCAGGCTGGCGGCATGCGTCACGGCCACGCTGGCCATTTCCAGCGCAGTGACCGAAGCACTCGGCGTCATGACGACACAGCCTCCCAGCAGCAGACTCAGCAAACAGATGATTTCGCGCGACAAACCGGCTCCGGCATGACAGGTGGAAGAGGATCGCAAGGATCTTAAACGTCATGACGGCGCCGATAATCCGTTCTTAAGCTGTTTTACAAGTTCTGACCTCTGGCGCAGTCTTGCCCCGGCCGCCGCGGCCTGGCGGAAAATAAGTCCGCGACGGCCGGCTTGTTCGGTTACCCTCGCGCCTCTTCCTGAAGGACACGCCATGCAACCTGTTTTTGACGCCGACGCACTCCTCCTGCTGGCACTCGTGCCGGCCTCCAAGCGCCGCCCGGCCAGCCTGGCCGAAGTCATCATCGCTCTGGCGGAAGTGCGCCCCGAGCTGCCCGGAGCCGTCCGTCTGCGCGACGCTTTTGCGCACCTCTCCGCCCACGGCCTGATGCTGGCACGGGATGGCGGCTACACCCTCACCGAAGCAGCCCAGACCCTGCTCGCCCGGCTGCCGAAAAAGGGCGACCTGGCCGAGCGGATCTTCGAGCTGAAACAGGCCCTGGCGGCACACGAGTCGGCGGGCGATCTGCCGGCCATCACGCTGACCACCGCCGAAGCCGCTGACGCGCTGAAAGCCTGGCAGGCCAGCCTGCCGCCGCTGACCAAGAGCGAGCGCTTCGCCAAGCGCACCGGTCAGCCCGCCGCGCGTGGCAATACGCCGCGTGGCCCGGCACGCCGCAAGCGCTTCTGAACATGGCCCGCTTTGCCGAACTCGGGCTCGCCCCGACCCAGCTCGCCGTACTCGAGCAACTCGAGTACTTCGAGATGACGCCCATCCAGGCCGCGAGCCTGCCCCTGGCGCTGGCGGGCCACGACCTCATCGCGCGCGCCAGGACGGGCAGCGGCAAGACCGCCGCCTTCGCCCTGCCGCTGCTCGCCCGGCTCAAACCGAAGCACTTCGCCGTGCAGGCGCTCGTGCTCTGCCCGACACGCGAACTGGCCGAGCAGGTCGCGCAGGAAATACGGCGCCTCGCCCGCGCGCAGGAAAACATCAAGGTCCTCACGCTCTGCGGCGGCAGTCCGGTGCGCGGCCAGATCGAGAGCCTGGTGCACGGCGCGCATGTGGTGGTCGGCACGCCGGGCCGGATCATGGACCATCTGCAGCGCGAAACGCTGCGGCTCGATGCGCTCGCCACGCTGGTGCTGGACGAAGCGGACCGCATGCTCGACATGGGTTTTCATGACGACATCGCCTGGGTTGCCGAGCGCTGCCCGGCAGGCCGGCAAACCCTGCTGTTTTCCGCCACCTATCCGGATGGCATCGCCTCGCTGGCCTCACGCTTTCTGCGCGAGCCCCGCGAAGTGATGCTGACCGATACGCATGAGCCTGACCAGATCCGCCAGCGCTTCTATGAAGTGGCGCACGAAGCGCGACTCAAGGCGGTGGGTGCCCTGCTCCGGCACTACCGCCCGGAAAGCACACTGGCCTTCTGCAACACCCGGCAGCAATGCAAGGCCCTGCTCGACCAGCTTCATGACGAAGGCATTCACGCGCTGACGCTGCATGGCGAACTTGATCAGCACGAACGCGATCAGGTCCTGATCCGCTTTGCCAACCGCAGCGTGTCAGTACTGGTGGCCACCGATGTGGCCGCCCGCGGTCTGGATATCGCGCAACTCGAATGCGTGATCAATGTGGATGTGACGCCAGACCCCGAAGTTCACACCCACCGCGTCGGCCGCACCGGCCGGGCTGATCAGCATGGCTGGGCATTGAGCCTTGCGAGCAGCGCCGACCGGCGCCGTGTCGACGAGATCGCCCGCACCAATGGTTTCACGCCGGAATGGCATGCGCTGGATGCGCTCGACGCCACAGACGAGCAGCCGCTGCTGCCCGCGATGAGCACGATCCAGATCCTCGCCGGCAAGCGCGACAAGATCCGCCCCGGCGACATCATGGGCACGCTGGCCGCCACCACCGGACTGAACCGTGAGGAAACCGGCCGGATCAACGTGACCGAGCAGCAGAGCTATGTCGCCGTGCCGCGCGAGCGGGCGCGCGAGATCCTGCGCAAGCTCACGACCGGCCGGCTCAAGGGGCGCGCAATCCGGGCCCGTATCCTCTAGGCGGCCTCCCGGCGGCAGGCCGCCGCCGGGCTCAGAAGCGGAAGCCCAGCTTGGCGCTATAGGAGCTGTCGTGCCCGGTGCGATCAGCCTCGACCGCCATGTTTACCAGGCCGAGATTAACGTTCACGCCGCCAAACACCTTGCGCTGCCACAGCGTGACGGCAGACAGCCCGGCCACGCTCGGCGTGGCGCTGCCATAGACCAGGCCGGCGCCCACATAAGGCTTGATGAACAGAAAGCCTTTCGAGATCACGACTTCGGCACTGGTCGTGCGGAAATCCAGATTCGACGGACCGCTGAGCATGGTGAAACCGCCACGCAAGGACACTGCCGGAATCACCGCATTGCCCGCAATCGGCGACCAGCGCAGCTCCGCGCCATAGAGCGAAGCGTCATAGGCCGGCACCGCGGCATAGAACGCACCAATGTCGAGATCAAGCGGCAGCCCCTTGTGCGCATGAAGCCGCGGGCTCAGCAGGAACTCGCGCGCCACACCGGTTGCGCTCTGCAGCAGCTCGGGGTGACTCAGGCGCGTGGCACTGACTTCAACCCCCAGATCAATGCCGAGCAGGCCCAGCGGATCGCCGGGCGAGACGGATTTGTAGCTGAGTGCAGAAGTGCTGTCTGCGGCGAAAAGCTTGAACTCGTCCTGCGTCAGGCTGCCGAGGTTCTTGAGATCTGCCGCGGCCACACCGCTGACAGCCAATGCTGCCGTCATGGCAGCGATCATCTTGAGCATGCTGATTCGATTCTCCGTCGGATGAAATCACCGGCAACTCAGGCCGGCGGCCGGCAGTGCAGCACGGCTTGCCCCGGCCTGCACCGGCAAGCTGACCGGAGGCGGCCAGCCCTGGCTGCGGGGCAGAAAGCTGCAAGCCTTGTGGCTTAACGTCCTCCGGCCGGGATTATTCAGCGCGCGAGAGTTAAAGATTCCTCAAGCCAGCGCAAGGCCGCCTCATATTGAGGATCCCGGCCGCTGACAAGATCGGCAAGCGAGGGCTGAATCACTTCGTCCGGCGTCAGGCCATGCCCCTCGATCTGCTGTCCGCTCGCCAGCCGATAGCCGAACTCGCTCACGGCCAGCGCACCGCCTCCGGGAATCTGCGCATACCCCAGATAGCCGAGCAGGCAGCCGCAGGAGGTTTCTCCCACCAGATGCGCGCGCCCCAGCCCCTGCAGTGAAGCCGCCACCAGTTCGGCGGCGCTGGCACTGCCGGCATTGACGAGGATCACCAGCGGCTGGCGCAGGGGATCGCGCCGGCCCTGAATGACGAGCTCGGACGGCAGGACATCAATCAGGCCGAACAGCAGGCTGACCGGTTTGCCATTGCGCGTATCGACATGCGCCAGCCGGTGCTCGCCACTGACGAACTGCTCGATCAGCGCACGAGCGAAGAACACCGACCCACCACCGTTGTCACGCAGATCGAGGATCAGCCCGCGCGCGTCGCGCAAGTCTTCGAGTTCAGCCAGCGTGCGCGACCGGATCGTCTCCTCGAAACCTGAAAAACGCAGATAGCCGATGCCCGAACCCAGCTTCATCGCCCGCACCCCGGGCGGGCTGCTGAAACGCCGCCGCATGAGCCAGGTCTCGAAGCGACTGCCGTCGCTGCGCTCGAAGCTGATCGCCACCCTGTCGCCCGGCTTGCCTGCATTGAAGAGGCGATTGACATGACCGATCCGGGTCTGCGGAGTCGAGCCGGGGCGCGCCTGATCGAGTGCCCGCCGCCACCAGTCAAGCGCCTCGTCACCCTCGATGCGCAGCATGCGCGCGCCAGGCCTCAAGCCTGCCATCCAGGCTTCCGAGCCGACCGACACGCCGCCGACACGGACTTCGCCCGCGCGCTCGAAAAGCCGCACGCCCAGGCTTACGCCGGAGAATTCACGAATCTCGCGGTACTGCCGCGGCGACTCGACCCGGGTATGAGAGTCCGCCAGTTCGGCCGCCATCAGATCCAGCTCGCGCCAGAAGGTTTCGTCGTCCGGCGCGGCCAGGGCACGCGGCCGGTAGCGCTCCGCAACAGCCTGCCAGTCGAGGCCTTTCATGGCCGGATCCAGCCAGCGCTGATCGATGGTCTGCCAGACGAAATCGAAGGCCTTTTCGCGCGCCGGCACATCCAGCGGGCCGACAGGTGTCTCGCCGATCACCACATGACGGCCGACCAGATTCCAGGGGTCCAGGCTCGCGCAACCGGCCAACAGACAACAGGCACAAATCAACAGGCGCCAGCTCATGGCGCCACCGAAAAGGTGAATTCGAGATGCCAGCGCGTTCTCACCGGCTTGCCGCCACGCTGCCCGGGCACGAGCTGCAGGCTGGAGAAGTTCTCCATCAGCTTGAGCGAGGCCTGCTCGCTGAGCTCCGACTCCTCGAGCAGCACATCATTGACCCGGCCATCCTCACCGATCAGAAGCTGCAGCACCACCCGGCCGGATTCTGTCTCCGCCAGGCCGGCGCTGACCCGTTCTTCCAGATCGGGCGGGAATTCGGGCCGCACATCGAGCAGATCGGCCGGCAGATAAGGCAGCCCCGCCTGATCAGCCTCGCCCGGCGCAGCCAGGGTCTCGGCCGGAGCAGCCGGCGCAGCGGCGGGAGCGGGGCTCTCGGCAACAGGGAGCGGATGCGGCGAAGGTGCTGCACGCGTCGCGTCCGGTGCGCGGCTTGGCAGGCGCACCGCGGCCTCGGGCGCGCGCAGGCTCACGCGCAGGCGTGTCGCGGCCGGAGCGGGTGAGCGCGGCCAGTCAAACAGGGAAAAGAGACACAGATGGACCAGCACCGAGCACAGCACGGCCGCCGCCCGGTTGAGCAGGACCTGCCTCGCCTCGCGCGCCCCGGTGTCGGGCAAGTCGGCATGCATGGCGCGAGTTTAGCGCAGGCTCCGGCGGACTATCAGCCCGATACCGGGCGCCTGCCTTCGGAAAAGCGACCTTTTGTGATAGTTTCGACAACCCGCCAGACACGGCGGCTGATCAACCCGAAACGGCTCCAGAATCATGAATGCAAAGGTTTTTGCCTACGACACCACCCTGCGCGACGGTGCGCAGGCCCAGGGAATCTCATTCTCAGTGGAAGACAAGCTCCGTATCGTGCGCAAGCTCGACGAGCTGGGCATTGCCTACATTGAAGCCGGCAACCCGGGCTCCAACCCGAAAGACCTCGAATTCTTCCGTCGCCTCGACGAACTGACGCTGCATCACTCGAAGATCATCGCTTTCGGCAGCACCTGCAAGGTCGGCGCCAATCCGGCAGAAGACAGCCAGCTCGCCTCGCTGGTGTCAGCCGGCACCCCGGCCGTCGCGATCTTCGGCAAGACCTGGGATTACCACGCCACCGCGATCCTGCGCACCACGCTGGAAGAAAACCTGCGCATGATCCGCGAAACCATTGCCTGGCTGAAAGCGCAGGGCAAGGAAGTCGTGTTCGATGCCGAGCATTTCTTCGACGGCTACAAGGCCAACGCCAACTACGCCATGGAAGCGCTGGCCGCCGCCGTGGAAGGTGGCGCCGATTGTCTGGCCCTGTGCGATACCAATGGCGGCAGCTTCCCGGACGCGATCTACAAGATCACCCACCGCGTTGTCGAACGCTTCCCGGGCGTGGCGGTCGGCATCCACTGCCACAATGACTGCGAGCTGGCGGTGGCCAATTCGGTGGCTGCGGTGCAGGCCGGTGCCACCCATGTGCAGGGCACGATCAACGGCATCGGCGAGCGCTGCGGCAATGCCAATCTCTGCGCCATCGTGCCGAATCTGCAGCTGAAGCTGGGCTTCGAGGTGATCCCCCCCGAGAACATGCAGATGCTCACCAGCACGGCCCGTTTCGTATCCGAAGTCGCCAACGTCGAGCACAACGAGAAAGCGGCCTATGTCGGTGCCGACGCCTTCGCGCACAAGGGTGGCATGCACGTCGATGCGGTCAACAAGAACCCGGTCAGCTACGAGCACGTCACGCCCGATTCGGTCGGCAACAGCCGCCGCGTGCTGATGAGCGAAGTGGCCGGCCGCGCCACCATCCTCGGCAAGATCCGCGAAATCGACCCCACGCTGGACAAGGACTCCCCTGAAACCCGTGCCATCATCGAACGGCTCAAAGAGCTGGAGCACGAGGGCTACCAGTTCGAAAGCGCCGAAAGCTCCTTCGAACTGCTGGTGCGCAAGATGCTGGGCAAGTTCACCCCATCCTTCGAGCTCAAGCAGTTCCGCGCGATGGTGGCCGAGCCCGCACTCGAAGGCGTGTTCAACTCCTCCGCCATGATCAAGATCCATGTCGACGGCGAGGACGAAATCTCCGCAGCCGAAGGCGATGGGCCGGTCAACGCGCTCGACAAGGCGCTGCGCCGCGCGCTGGAGCGTTTCTATCCGCAGCTCCGCGAGATGAAGCTCACCGACTACAAGGTGCGCGTACTCGACTCCCAGATGGCCTCCGCGGCAAAGGTGCGCGTGCTGATCGAATCCGCCGACCGCACCAGCTCCTGGACCACCATCGGCGTCTCGACCGACGTGATCGATGCCTCCTGGCGCGCGCTCGTCGACGCAATTGAGTACAAGCTCGCCAAGTAAGCCCCGCGCAGGTCTGGCCCCGATTCATCACGCCGGCGCCGGACCTGCACGGCCACTCGGCCCGCGTCCGGGGCCAGGCTCGCCCCCCCCTCCTCGCCGAGGCTCCCGACGCGTCCGTGCGCCGGTCGCGCCGCCCTCTGCTCCTGCACGCTGCCTGGAAGAAGCGCGCGGCCCGCCAGAAAGGCCAGCAGCCCCTCCTTTGTCACTCAAAAACAACATTGAGGCATATCAAACCCTGAGCGATTCCGTTTAACGCACGGGAACTCTCTTCCATGCAACTGAATTATTTAGATTTTTTCAGACTACGTATTTACCCGAAGCCCGCGTGAAGCGGCGTTGTAAAAAAAATACGAAAACGACGTGCTCCCGCCTGCCCTGCAAGATCCGGCAAGCGATCAATCCGGCAAATCCACGGATTGATCTGACGGATAACAACCGAATCAAGCGGGAACGAGGAGCAAAAGATGTCAGCAACACGGAACATGAGCATGGTCGCGGCAGCCGCCGCACTGAGCGCCCTGGCGGCCTGTGGTGGCGGAGGCGGTGTAGCCTCGGGAGGAGACCCGGGCGGCGCCTGGGAGCCGGATGTCGCACCACCGATCAGTTCCAGCTCGAGCAGTTCAGGCTCCAGCGACTCGAATGACTCGAGCAGCTCCAGCAGCCAGGGTAACTCGTCGTCGAGCAGCTCGTCTTCTGCCCCGCCCAATCCCTCGGTTCCCGTCCCGCCCGGCAGCATGAGCTGCCCGGCCCTGACGCTGGACATACCGGACGCCGCCGAATTGACCGGCGCCAGCACCCCCTTTCAGAGCGCTCGCTATGGCGTCCGCAACTACTACGCTCCCGGTCCCGGCCCGGAGGGAGGTTCGAAGCATCCCGCCAGCAACTACGAAGCTGCACCCAAACTTCCGGACTGGCAATTTGCCAGCATCGACCCCACGCAGGGAGAGCTCTCCGGGCTCGAATGCGATGTAGCGCCCTACAACGGCTGGCACAGTTTTGCACGCGCTTCCGGCAGCACGGCGGCGGACATCACGCACAAGCCGGTCACCGTCACCGGCGGGCGCAACGCCGCGAAGGAGAACATCTACACCGTGTTCAACGGCCAGCAGCTCGTGGCAGCCATCAACGAGGCCCAGAACAAGCCGAAGATCATCCGCGTCGTCGGCCACATCGACCTGCGCATGAGCGAGAACAACAGCAAGTTCGAGGAATACACGGGCTACTACGATCAGAAGTTCGGCGGCTCCATCATGATCCCGTCGAACACCACCCTGGTCGGCATCAACGATGCGCAGGGGCGCCCGGCGCGCATCACCGGCACGACGATTCTCATCGGCTCCGAGCTTTCGAACGGCGGCAGCTCGGCCGAAGACGATTTCAAGAAGTGGATCGCTGCGGGCAAGAACGGCGAGGATTTTCCGACCTGGACGCGCAACATCATCATCCGCAACCTCGCGATCGATCACCCTTGGGACGTGAATCCGGAAGGCACGGCGGATGCCTATGCCGATGGCATGACATTGACCCGCGCGCAGAACGTGTGGATCGACCACCTCACCATGAGTGACGGCGATACGCCTTACGGCAGCGGTACCAATGCATCAAAGACGCGCCACGACGGCCTGCTCGATATCGTGCGCGGCTCGGACTACGTGACCGTCACCAACACCCACCTGCACAGCCATGGCAAGACCATGCTGGTCGGCAATGGTGACTCGGGCCGCGCCTGGAGCGATCAGGATCGCCTGCACGTGACACTCGCGAACAACCGCTGGCAAGGCCTGCAATCGCGCCACCCGCTCACCCGTTTCAGCCAGCTGCACAGCTTCAACAACCTCGTTGAAGGCACGACCGGCAGCGCCGCCGTGGGACAGAAGTTCGAGAATGGTCTGGATGTGCGCTACGGCGCTTCCGTGTTTGCCGAGAACAACTTCCACCTCTTCTCCGGCCTGAAAACCACTGAAGTGTGCGGCAAGCTCATCGATGGCAAGGACGGGGTCGGTTTCCGCACCCGGGGCAACTACTTCATCAGCGACAAGGAAGCGGGCAAGGACTGGGCGCTCGCCTACAACGGACCGATCAATGTCGACAGCGCCCTGCAGGCCGCGAATTGCGCCAAGGCCACGCTGCCAGCGGCCGACATCGCATGGGAGCCGCCCTATCAGTATCAGGCCGTGTGCGCACCGCAAGCGCGCCGCAACGCCCAGATGCAGGCAGGCGCCGGACGCATCGGGCTGGCCGCGACGACCGGCACTCATGACGACGGCTTGTCGAACGACAGCTGTTATGAGGGCAATGAGCTGGGAAACACCAACGGGAGCGCGTCCAGCAGCTCGTCTGCAGCCAGCTCGTCATCCAGCAGCAGTGGCTCGGACAGCAGCGCATCCTCGTCAAGCAGCTCGTCGTCCAGCACCGGCAACAGCAGCTCCAGTTCGTCGAGCACGGGAACGGTGACACTGCTCAGCAGCTGGTCGGATGACTTCAGCTCGGCTACTTCGTCGTCCTTCGTGACGGCGGCCTACGCATCCATCCTGGACGCCAGCGGCAACGCCTTGCCGATGTATGTGCGCACCGGCGGCAGCATCGCGATCACCGAGGGAGTTTTGACCCTGACCGGCACCCGCTTCACGGCGGGCGCCCTCGGCAACACTACAACGAGCACTGCCAGCAGCGGTTTCCTGGGAGCATTCGACATTGCGGGGCGCAACTGCCGCTTCACGATGGCACTGACCGAAGCAGCTTCGGGTAGCGGACGCTTCATGATACTGGTCGATAACAACACCACGACCGGCGGCAGCTCGCCTCACGGGGCAAGCGCAGTCGTCGTGAACAAGCTCGCAGCGGACCTTGCTGCGGGAGAGCACAGCTTCAGCTGGAGCCTCCCCGTCAGCCAGGCGGTTCAGGGCTCATTCATCCAGATTCGTACCGAATCGAACACAACGATCAGGATGGACCGCTTTGATATGCACTGCGGATAACGCCAGGATGGAAGGTTCCCGCCAAGCGGGATAACGTTGCTTTCAGAACACACTGCATCGCAGCATTTTTTTCACCCGCCCCTCGGAAGAGGGGCTTTTTTTCAGCCGCACAGTCGCCAAAAGCCCTTTCTCCTGCTGGCTTTTGTGTTTTTTCACTGACAAGAAAGCTAATTTGCTGCAATGGCGAATAAAAAATATTCATGAATTTATAAAACGCCGCGCGTCAGAAAAATACCTACATTCCTCCCTCAAATCCGGGAAGACACCGGAACACGCGAATGACAAACACCGCGAGCATGCGGGGAGGAGACGAGCAATGGCAGCAGCATCACAAGTGCGAAGCCTGGCAGCCATCATGACGGTTGCCGGCGTTCTGGGAGCATGTGGCGGCGGGGGCGGCGTGGAATCCGCCAGCAGTTCAGCCGCCAGCGCGGCCCCCTCCGGTGGCAGCACGGCTTCAAGTGCCAGCAGCACCAGCAGCGCGGCAGCTTCGAGCAAGGCCTCCTCTGCAGGCGCCGCGGCGTCCAGCACCACGGCAGCAAGCAGCTCCGCGGCTGCCGCAAGCAGTACGGCCACAGCCGCTGCATCCTCTGCGACCAGCGTCGCATCAAGCAGCACGGCCAGTGCCGCCGCCTCCAGCAGCGCGGCAACATCGAGCAGCGCAGCCAGCTCCTCCGCGCAAAGCACGATCGTGCTCACTCGATCAAGCACGAGCTGTCCGAGCGTAACGTTCAGTGCCCCGGATGCCGCCAGCTTCACCGGCGACAGCACACCGCTGCAAACCGCCAGTTACTACCGCTATGACGGCAACGGTACGCTCAACCCGAAAATCCTTCCCTTCCAGGTCATCGACGGCAATCACGGTTACAAGTACCAGGCGCAATCGAAGGATCTGGTTACCTGGCAGTTCGCAGTCAGTGACCCGAGCGGCGGCGTACTGAGCGCCCTTGAGTGCGATGTGGCGCCCGATCTCGGCTGGCACAGCTATGCCCGCAGCAGCGGCACCTCGACGCCCATCACCCACCAGAAGGTGGTCGTGACTGGCGGCCGCAATGCCGCCAAGGAAAACATCTACACCGTCTACAACGGCCAGCAGTTCATTGCCGCATTGAATGAAGCAGGCCTCAAGCCCAAGATCATCCGCGTCGTGGGCCATATCGACCTGCGCTGGAGCAACAACAACACGACCTTCACCGAGTACATCAGCTATACCGACCAGAAATACGGCGGCTCGATCAACATTCCGTCAAACACCACCATCGTCGGCATCAATGATGCCAACGGCAACCCGGCACGCATTACCGGTACAACGCTGCTGATCGGTGGCGAACTGGGCACCACCACGGCAGTCATTGCCGGCGCCAACGGCGATCCGCAAAACGACTTCGGCAAGTGGATCAGCGCCGGCAAGGACGGCGACCTGTTCCCGACCTGGACGCGCAACATCATCCTGCGTAATCTGCGCATCGACACGCCGTGGGACGTCGATCCGGAAGACAGCGCCAACGCCTATGCGGACGGCATGACGATTTCCCGTGCGCAGAACATCTATCTCGCCAATATCTCGATGAGCGATGGCGACACGCCTGATTCGCTCGGCAGTGACACGCGGCATGACGCGGCCATCGACATCGTGCGCGGGTCGGACTACGTCACGCTCGCCAACACCTTCATCGAGAAGCATCACAAGACCACGCTGCTCGGTAACGGCGACTCGGGTCGTGCCTGGAGCGATGCCGGCCGCCTGCATACGACCTTCACCGGCATGTGGTGGAGCGGAACCGAATCGCGCCTGCCGCTGGTTCGCTTCGGCCAGCTGCACACCTTCAACAACCTGGTCGAGGCTGACACCAATCCGAGTGACCCCAACCGCAAGTTCGGCAGTGGTCTGGATGTGCGTTACCAGGCCGACGTCCTCTCGGAGAACAACTACTACCAATTCACCAATCTCAAGCCGAAGGAAGTCGGTGGCAAGGTCTCCAGCGGCAAGAGCGCGATCAGCTACCGTGCCTACAACGAGTGGTTCATAAACGACAAGGATGACAACAGCAAGGCCTGGGCCACCAGCTACAACGGCGCCATCGACATCACCGCAGCACTGCTGGCCGACCCGGCGCTTCCCTTCCAGACCAACTGGACGCCGCCCTACGCCTACGCGCCGCTCGCGCCTGACGCGGCCTGTACCTGGGTCCGCAGCAACGCCGGCGCCGGCTCGGGCGCGGGCCGCAGCTACATGCCGGCAGCCATGACCTGTGCCGCGCTCAACACGATGGTGTCGAGCAGCAGTTCATCGTCGGCAGCGAGCAGCAGCGCCGCTGCGTCAAGCAGCGCAAGTACGGCCTCGAGCAGCGCCGCCAGCACAAGCAGCACGGCCTCCTCAAGCAGTGCTTCCGGCGGCACGACAGGCGTGACCTATCCCTGGTCTGACGACTTCACTGTCGCCACCACCACCACGCTCTTCACTGCTGGCTACGCCGCGCTTCCGACGGACTCCACCAAGGCGATGTATGTCAAGACAGGGGGAACCGTCACGGTGGATACCGCTGGAGTGGTCACCCTGAGTGGCGGACGTTTCACCATCGGTGCACTGGCATCGACAGCCACGACGAGCACCTCGTCACCCGGTGGCGTCTTCAGCATCGTCGGCAAGACCTGCACACTCAACGTGAACATCAATGCCCCCGCAACCGGCAGTGCGGCAAGTACCGGGAAGTTCACTGTTTCGGTGGATAACAACACAACCTCCAGCTCGAACTCTCCGCATGCGACCTCAGCGCTCACGAGCACCGGCACCAGTTCGACTACAGGCTCAACTGTCGTCAGCATGGTCGCTTCGGGTCTCGTGGTCGGCGACAACATCTTCACCTGGACCCTGAACAATCCAAGCTACACCGCCGGATCGTTCATTCAGCTCCGGACCGAATCGAATACGGTGATCTACATCAACAGCGTGAGCCTCAGCTGCCTCTGAGCGAAACACGCAACCAACTGAAACGGCGACCCTCGGGTCGCCGTTTTTTCCGTCAATCAGCCGGAAGGCAAACCGCCGCCTTCTGCCATCCAGGCATCCAGCCCGCCCCGCAGGGGCCGCACATGACGATAGCCTGCACGCTGCAGGATGCGGGCGGCATTGGCTGCCGAGGCTTCGTTGGGACAATTGCAGTAGAAGACGATTTCGCGTTCGGGGGACACGTCCGCAAGCAGTTGGCGGACTTCTTCGAGCTCCGCTTCCAGCGCACCGGGAATGCGGCGAGGATCACTCCCGCGTGACACGGCCGAACGCACATCGACAATCACCGGCGCTTCGCCCGCCTCCATGCGCTGACGCAGTTCCGCGACGTCGATCCGGTGCTCGCGCACAAAGCCCAGCAGACGTTGCCGCTCGATCCATCGCCACAGCACGTAGAGGGCCAGCAGCCCGGCCAGCACCGCAAGCGCGATGCTGCCGATGGAGGCCAGCGCATGGATGACCCCATCCACCTGCCGGTGCAGGACCCGGCCAGCCAGCATCGCGGCGCCGGCCCACAGAGTCGTACCGAGCGTGTCGAACAACACGAAGCGGCCGGCTGAAAAGCCCATGGCCCCCGAGAGCGGAGAGGCCACGGCGGAAAGCCCGGGCACGAAACGGGCGACCAGCAGTGCCGTAACGCCCCAGCGTGCAAACACGTTTTCGGTACGGCGGACGCAGGCATCCGGCGAGAGCGAGATGCGGCACATCAGACCCAGGATCTGCATCCCGAAGCGCTTGCCGGCCAGATACCAGGCAAAATTCGCCATGCCTGAGCCGAGCACGGCAAGCAGCAGGATCTGCTGCCAGACCAGCCGGCCTTCAACCGACAGCGCGCCCGCCACCATCAGCGTCGGCACGGCGGGTACCGGCACGCCGAGCTGTTCGACCAGCACATTCAGGAAAACGAGCAAGGGCCCATGCTGCTCGAAGAGGGCGACAAGATGAAGCACGCTGGACTCCGCAAAAACGGGATGAGGCCTGACGGCCTCATCCCCGGGAGTGCCACTCTAGTCCCGTCGGCGGATCGGACAAAGCCCGCCTCGCGGGTTTCATCGTCCCGTTTGCGGAACAATCCCCCACGGCCAGCGGCCTCCGCCCACAGCAGGGGCATGCTCAGGCCATGGCCGGCATATCCATGGCGGGCAATGACTGATCCGCACCCCAGCAACGCAGCACGCTGCGCAGGAAAATCGACTCGGCGGGCTCATAGCGGTTGTCGGCACTGAAGATCTCGATGAACAGCGCAATCAGATCGCGCTGCAGCGCGAGCGACTGCACCTCATCGAGCATCATCTCCAGCTGCGACGGACGCAGCACGCTGAAATCTCCCGCATCGGCGACCGTCCCCAGCTCACGCAGGTCTGCACACAGCTGCTCGATCACCGCATTGAAGCCGTCACGGTCCAGCCCCAGCCGGGCAAAGACGCCGCGTCGCTCCAGCATCGAGAGTTCAGACTCGGCCGGAACACCATCGACGGTCACTGCAAGTGCCAGCAAGCGGGCCACGGCTTCGGGGCTGTCGGTTTCATATCGGGTCATCATGATTTGCTCCATTGCTCAGGGGGATCAGACGGCATGCGCGGAGGCATGCCCGCTGGCGACCTTGGTGATCTGATGGCGACTGCGATGCGCCACACGCCGGGTCGCGAGATGGCCGGCGACCGACAAGGCGCGATTGACCGCAGCCAACTCGTCGGAACTCGTCTCGGTAACCACCAGGGGGGCCTCGTCGCCGAGCACCAGCTGGACCTGACAGCGCGTATCCGCCGCGCCGCGCAGACCCGGCACTTCTTGCAGACCGACCTGCACCTGGCGCACATGGGCGCGGACGCCGGCCAGCGCGAACTCGGCCCGGCGCTCGATATGACCTATGAGCGCAACATCGAGCGGCGTACCCGGAATGTTTCTGATGGACAGCTTCATGTCTGGTCTCCTTCCAGCACAACCGGCACTTCCGGCCGGCCTCACAACATCAATTTATGCCGCCATATACTTCATGTATATTCGCAATAAATTCATATTCACTTCGGTTTTTACGAACAGAAGGAGGCGCAGCATGAACTTCAAGCACCTGTTCTACTTCTGGAAAGTCGCCAGTTGCGGAGGCGTGACGCGCGCAGCCGAGGCGCTCCACACCACGCCGCAGACACTCTCCGGACAGATCAAGCTGCTGGAAGATCGGATGGGCAAGGCCCTGTTCCGAAAGGAAGGCCGCAATCTCGTGCTGACCGAGGCGGGCGAGCTGGCGATGAGCTACGCGGAGGAAATCTTTTCGCTTGGCACCGAGCTCGAGGACATGCTGCGCAGCGATGAAACCGCCGGGCTGCCGATGCGCTTTCGCGTCGGCATGGCTGATGCGCTGCCCAAATCGATCGCGCAGTTTCTGCTGGAACCCGCGCTGCGTCTGGACATGCCGGTCAGCCTGAGCTGCCATGAGTGGCGGATCGACCGCCTGCTGGCTGAACTCGCGGCACATCGCCTGGACCTCGTGATTGCCGACAGCCCGATCCCGCCGGGCTTCAGCGTGAAAGCCTGGAGCCACCGCCTGGGCGCCTCACCGATGGCCTTCTTTGCCACCCCGGCGCTGGCGGCACGCTGTCAGGATCAGTCATTTCCGGCCTGCCTGAATGGCAAGCCGCTGCTCCTGCTCGGCGAAGACTCCGCCGTGCGCGGGCAGTTCGAGCAGTGGGCGCGAGCACGCCACATCCGCGCGCGGATCGTGGCGGAGTTCGATGACACCGGTCTCATGAAGGCCTTCGGCCGCGCCGGCTGGGGCATTTTCATGGCGCCGGCGACGATCAGCGACGAGATCTGCCGCAACTATGGCGTGGAGCAGATCGGCAGCACGCCCGACATCGAACAGGCCTATTACGCGATCACCGTGCAGCGCAAGATCACCCACCCCTGCACCGAAGCCATCATTCAGCGTGCGCGTACCGACCTTTTCGGCGAAGCGGCGGGCGACATCCAGAGCACGCTTCAAATGCCCTGAGGAGCGGGCTCGGCGCGGTCGCCCCCGCCTTCAATGCACGCAGCGCTCGAGCCCGAGATCGTCGATGACAGGCGCATCCGCCACCGGCGGGCAGTTTCCGGCCTCGCAGAAAATCCAGTCCCGGAAGCGCCGGGCCAGCGGTGTCAGCGGCACGCCTTCAGGAGTCACGAACCAGTAGGCCCTGCCGTTCGGCAAGGTCTCGGGGAACAGTTGCACCAGCTTGCCTGAGTCCAGATCCTGCTGACACAGACTCCGCCGCGACAAGGCCACGCCGCGCCCATCCAGCGCGGCCTGCAGCACCAGCGCGGAGTCGTTGAAGAACAGTCCTCCCTGAGGCTCCGGCCAGTCCAGTCCGACGCGCTGGAACCATGCGCGCCAGAACTCCCCATCCGAGCGCAGCAAGGGGCAGCTCTGCAGATCGGCGGCCCGGGTGATGCCTTTTTCACGGACCAGCGCGGGGCTCGCCACCACCAGCATTTCGTCCCGCATCAGAAGCTCGGCCTGCTGGTCGGCATAGTCTCCGAAACCGAAGCGGATCGCGACATCGACACCGTCGCGCACGAAATCCAGCACACCAGCAGTGCTCACGATGTTGAGCTCGATATCGGGTTCCTGTTCGATGAAGCGACCGATACGCGGGCCCAGCCAGCGGGCTGCAAACGAAGGCATGGTCGTGACGGTGAGGCGCAGCGGGTTGGCACGCTGACGCACCCGTGCCAGCGCACTGCCGATCCCGCACAAGGCCTCATTCACCTGCACTGACAGCTCCTGCCCCAGCGGCGTGAGCTGAACGCCTCGCCCTGCACGCAGGAAAAGGGGGAAACCCAGCAACTCCTCCAGCGCACGGATCTGATGGCTCACCGCGCTGTGCGTCACGCTGAGCTCCCTGGCTGCAGCGCCAAAGCTGCCCAGCCTCGCAGCTGATTCGAACACTCTCAGCATGCCCAGCGGAGGCAGGCGGCCCGGTGACTCCATCAATGAATTCCTTTCACATGTCGTAGAGAAATGCTCGTTTGAAGCATACGCCGCGTGCATACAGAATCAATCCATCGACAGAGCGTTTGCACGCGTGAAGGAGCACAACATGGAAGCCGGAATCCTCTGCGCCAGGCGCGGCAGGCTCTGCATACTGGAGATGGCAGCCGGGCAGCAACTGAAGGTCCTGAGTGGCCGGATATGGCTGACCGAACAGGGGCGCCCGCGGGACTTCGTGCTGCAGGCGGGAGACACCCACCGCACGCTGGCCACGGGGCGCGTGCTGATCGACGCCGAGCAGCTCGCGCTGCTCGAAACCTGCGCGCATGAAGCCGCCATCCCTCACACCGAGGCGCTGTATACGCTCGCCCAAAGCGAATCTGACACTTGAGCCGGATTCATCAGGCTCAAATCCGGCACGAGCCATGACGAATGAAAGCCCCCGACGCGATGAGTCCCCCCTACAATCATGGGCATTCCTTCCACAATGGAGCCCGTCCATGTCCAGCCCCGCAGAATACCGCCGCAGCCAGATCCTCCTTCACTGGCTGATGTTCATCCTTTTCGCCGTCGCCCTGGTCGCGATCGAATGGCGTGAAGGCGTGCCAAAAGACGAACAGGCCCTGCGCAACACCCTGCGTGCGGTGCATATCAGCGCTGGTCTGCTGGTTTTCCTGCTGGCCTTCGTGCGCCTGGGTATCCGCCTGACTGCCGGCGCGCCGGCCATCCTCGGTGATGCGCCATGGCAGCGCGCGAGCGCGCACCTCCTGCACTGGGCGCTCTACCTCATCATGTTCGCCTTGCCCATCAGCGGCGTGGTCTTCTCGCAGGCTGGCGGCCGTGAAGTCGCCTTCTTCGGCATCGCGCTGCCACAGATGATTGCGCAGAATCCCGATCTGCGAAGCGTAGTGAAGGAATTCCACGAATTCATCGGCAATGCCGTCTACTGGCTGGTCGGCATCCATGTGCTGGCCTCGCTGTGGCACCACATCGTGCTGAAAGACGACACCCTGCTCCGCATCCGTCCGGGCTATCGCGCAAAGTCCTGAACAAGGGTCACACAATGAACAGGGCGGCTTGCCTTCCGGCAAGCCGCCCTTTTTCATGCGCGATCCAGCATGCTTCAGCGATGCTTCGCCTTGGCAAAGGCCGCCGCGAAGGCATTGTTCGCAGGCGCTTTTTCCGGGCGCGCGGCCTGCTGCGGTTTGCCGCCACGCGGCACATCACGACGTGCTGCCTCACCGGCCGGCTTGCGCACCACCTCGTCCGAGAGACGCATCGAGAGCGCGATGCGCTTGCGCGCCAGATCCACCTCGATCACCTTCACCTTGACGATGTCACCCGCCTTCACGACCTCGGCCGGATCCTTCACGAAGCGGTTGGAGAGCGCCGAGATGTGCACCAGCCCGTCCTGATGCACGCCGATGTCGACGAAAGCGCCGAAGGCGGTCACGTTGGTCACCACGCCTTCGAGCAGCATGCCGGCTTCGAGATCCTTCAGCTCTTCCACGCCTTCGCGGAATGACGCGGTCTTGAACTCTGGGCGCGGGTCGCGGCCGGGCTTGTCCAGCTCGCGCAAAATGTCTTGCACCGTCGGCAGGCCGAAGCGCTCGTCGGTGTATTTCTTCGCATCCAGTTGCTTCAGCGTGGCCGAATCGCCAATCAGCTCGCGCGCTTTCTTGCCAATGTCATTGAGCATCTTCTCGACCAGCGGATAGGCTTCCGGGTGGACGGCCGAAGCGTCCAGCGGGTTGCTGCCATCCGTGATGCGCAGGAAGCCCGCGCACTGCTCGAAGGTCTTGTCGCCCAGACGCGGCACCTTCTTGAGTGCGGCACGGCTGGCGAAGGCACCATTGGCATCGCGATGGGCGACGATGTTCTGCGCCAGCGTGGAGTTGAGGCCGGAGATGCGCGTGAGCAGCGCCGCGGAAGCGGTATTCACATCCACGCCCACCGCGTTCACGCAGTCTTCCACCACCGCGTCGAGCGATTTGGCGAGCTTGCTCTGGTTCAGGTCGTGCTGGTACTGACCGACGCCGATGGCCTTGGGCTCGATCTTCACCAGCTCGGCGAGCGGATCCTGCAGACGCCGAGCGATGGACACCGCGCCACGCAGGCTCACGTCCAGCTCCGGGAATTCCTTGGCCGCCAGTTCGGAAGCCGAGTACACCGATGCACCAGCTTCCGACACGACGATGCTGGTGACCTTTGCGGGAGCGACGCGCTTGATCACCTCGCCGGCCAGCTTGTCGGTCTCGCGGCTGGCCGTGCCGTTACCGATGGCGATGAGTTGCACGCCATGCTTCTCGACCAGCTTCGCGAGCGTATGCAAGGCACCGTCCCAGTCGCGGCGCGGTTCGTGCGGATAGACCGTGACCGTCTCCAGCAGCTTGCCGGTGGCATCCACCACCGCCACTTTCACACCGGTGCGGATGCCGGGGTCGAGGCCCATGGTGGTCTTGGCACCCGCCGGTGCGGCGAGCAGCAAGGCTTTCAGGTTCTGGGCAAAGACGCGGATCGCCTCTTCCTCGGCGCGTTCGCGCAGCTTGCCCATCAGGTCCAGATCCATGGAGAGTGCGAGTTTCACGCTCCAGGTCCAGCGTGCGGTGTCGACCAGCCACTTGTCCGCCGCGCGCCCCTGATCACGGATGCCCGCGGCAACCATGATCTTGCGCTCGCAGGGATTCGGCTCAGCCGAGCGCGAGCCATCTTCGGGGTCGGAGTCGAGTGCCAGTTTCACCCGCAGCACGTCTTCGTTGCGGCCCCGGAACAGGGCCAGCGCGCGGTGCGAGGGGATGTTGCCGAGCTTCTCGGAGTAGGCGAAGTAGTCGCGGAACTTGGCCGCCTCGGGGTCATTCTCCTTGCCCTCGGCCACCGTCACGCGCACCTGGCCGTGCTCACTCACATACTCGCGCAGGCTGCCGACCAGCTCGGCGTTTTCGGCGAAACGCTCCATCAGGATCTGGCGCGCGCCGTCGAGCACCGCCTTGGCATCGGCAAAACCGGCGTCCACGTTCAGGTATTGCGCGGCGACTTCTTCCGGTTTCTGAGTCGGGTCCGCCAAGAGCGCGTCGGCCAGCGGCTCGATGCCGGCCTCGCGGGCGATCTGGGCCTTGGTGCGGCGCTTCTGCTTGTAGGGCAGGTACAAATCTTCGAGGCGCTGCTTGGATTCGGCGTTCTCCACGTCAGCGCGCAGTTGCGGCGTCAGCTTGCCCTGCTCCTCGATGCTGGCGAGCACCGCGCTGCGGCGCTCTTCGAGCTCGCGCAGATAGCCCAGGCGCTCTTCCAGCGTGCGCAGCTGGGTGTCGTCCAGCCCACCGGTCACTTCCTTGCGGTAGCGGGCGATGAAGGGCACGGTGGCCCCGCCGTCCAGCAGTTCGATGGCGGCAATCACCTGACGCGGCTGGGCGGCAAGTTCGGAGGCAATGCGGAGTTCGATCGAGGGAAGCATCTGGATGAGTCTGGAACTGAAAACCGGGGCACGACTATGCCTCAAGCCCTGCCTCATCCGCAATGCGCAAAGCCGGAGTAGCCGGACCTTGACGCCGCTCGTGCATCCGACAACCGGCCAACAGGCTGCGGCCCTCGGCAAAGCATCGCGATGCGCACAGATCGCAAGCGGATCCGCCAGATTTCGCAAACCCTGACAAGGGGTCATCACCTGACAATGCGCGAGGCAGCCGGCCCGGGTCCGGGCGTGCTGACCGGATCAGACAAGAATCGGGGAGACCAGACATGACAACGCCAGAAAGACATCTCATCAGCCTGCTGCTCTGCGCCGCGCTCGCGGCCTGTGGTGGGGGCGGAAGCAGCAATGACAGCAGCACGCCGACCGCCACTTCATCCAGCAGCAGCCAGGCTGCCAGCAGTGCGCCGGCAGCGGGGTCCAGCAGCAGCGCAAGCAGCAAGCCCGCCAGCAGCGCCTCGTCTTCAAGCGTGGCGACTTCTTCGGCAAGCAGCGCGCCGGTGCTCAGCCAGAGCGGCAATCCGGCCTCCGGCGAGCTGAATACCTACACCGTACTGCTCAGCAGCGCGGGAGACGCTGCCGCCAGACTCGCAGCCGACAAGGCCAAGGCCGACATCATCCTGACCTGGCAGACCAGGGAAGGCGGTTTCTACAAGCACATCACCGACAGCAAGGCCGGCGCCGGCACGCTCTACAGCGTGGCGTGGTCCTCCGGCAGCAAGTCCTCGACCTGGCTGGGCGAGAATGGTGTGGATCTGGGCACCATCGACAACGACGCCACGACCTCGGAGCTCTTCTTCCTGGCCGATGTGTACAAGCGCAGCGGTGACACGAAGTACCGCGACGCCGCCCGCAGGACGCTCGACTTCCTGCTGCTGATGCAATATCCCTCGGGCGGTTTCCCGCAGGTCTATCCGGCACGCGCGGGCACCAGCTACTCGAACTACGTCACCTTCAATGACGATGCCATGGCGCGCGTGATGCTGGTGCTCGATCAGGTGGCGAAGAAGAGCGCGCCGGTCGACACTCAGGACCTCTTTACCGCAGAGCAGTACTCGAAGCTTTCGGCAGCCATCGCGAAAGGCATCGACTTCATCCTCAAGTCGCAGATCGTGCAGAGCGGCGTGAAAACGGTGTGGTGCGCCCAGCATGACCCGGTGACTTACGAGGCAAAAGAAGCCCGCTCCTATGAATGGCCCTCCAAGAGCGGCAAGGAGTCGGTCGGCATCGTGGGCTTCCTGATGAGCCAGCCGCAGACGCCGGAAGTGAAGGCTGCCGTGCAGGCCGCGCTGGCCTGGTTCCGCAGCAGCGCGGTGCAGGTCGCCGACACCGCTTATGTGAATCGTCCCTCGGGCAACACGGACGACACCTGGAATCCGATCCAGGCAAAGACCGGCAGCGTGATGTGGTACCGCTTCTATGATCTCGACAAGGACACCGGCTTCTTCAGCGGACGCACCGCAGCCGAGGGTGGCAAGGGCAAGCAGTACAACATCATGGACATCGAGGCGGAACGCCGTTACGGCTATTCCTGGGGCGGCGCCTATGCGGCCACGCTGCTGAGCTACGCCAGCTCGGTCGGCTACTGAAGGCTGCCTTCCCGTCGTCCACGAAAAAACCGCATCCGGAAGATGCGGTTTTTTCGATTGCCGGCGGGCAAACGCACGCAGCAGGGCCGGATGCTTCCGGCCCCTCGGGCTTACTCTTCGAGCAGTACGCGCAGCATCCAGGCGGTTTTCTCGTGCAGGTCCAGGCGCTGGGTCAGCAGATCCATGGTCGGCTGGTCATTGGCCTTGTCGGCCAGTTCGAGCAGGCCGCGAGCGGTGCGGGCCGTGGCTTCCTGGGCGGCCACCAGCAGGGCGACCATTTCCATGGCCTTCGGCTCGCCCTTGACCGGCGGAATCGTGGTCAGCTTTTCGTATTCGGCATAGCTGCCCGGCGCCTTCACGCCCAGCGCGCGGATGCGCTCGGCGATGATGTCCAGCGCGTTCCATTGCTCGGTGTATTGCGCCATGAACATGGTGTGCAGGCTGTTGAACATCGGGCCGGTCACGTTCCAGTGGAAGTTGTGCGTCATCAGATAGAGGGTAAAGCTGTCGGCCAACAGGCCGGAGAGGCCGGCCGCGATCGCGACGCGATCCTTTTCCGAGATGCCGATATCGATCTTGCTCGATGCTGCTGCTTTCTTCGCTTTCATGATCAGTCTCCACAGTGATTGATTCGGGGGTGCAGGCGCCGCAAAAACGTCGCTGCCGATAAGATGACACTATCGCAGAAAAGGTTTTTGATCCAATTACAAAATCATAAAGATCGGATAGCCAGACGCCATGCCGGCCGCCACGCAAGGTCTGACCTGCGGCAAAGCGCGAAGGTTTCCATTTGCCCGACGGCCCCGTACACTGCCAAGCCATGAATGCACCCAATGCCCTGCAGCTCCCCCGCGGCGACCTGCTTCTGCGCAAATCCCGCCGCTGGGCCCTGATCGCCCTTGCCGCCCTGCTCCTTACCGTGCCCTGCGTCGTGTTCATCCAGCCCCTCTGGGCCTGGCTCGTCACGCTCGGCACCGGCAGTTTCATGATCATCGCAGCACTCTGGGGCCTGGTGATGGCCGCCGGCCCGATCCTGTTCCTGGTGGCAGGCCTGTGCGCGCTCTTCCTGCGTGTGGAAGCCGGCTTTGCGCCGCGCAGCCAGCCTCGCCCGGCTGCTGACCGAGCCGCCATCGCGGCCGGCCTCTTCATCAGCTTCCTGCCCGCCCTCGTGGCGCTCTATCCGCCCATCCGCGCCATGCTGACCGGCTTCATCGGCTTCCGGGGGCTGGGCCAGCAGTATCCACTGGCCAGCGACCCCTACGGATTCTGGCAAGCCGTGGCGTTCTGGTTCATGGGCGCGGCAACGCTTGCGATCCTGGCCGGGGTGTATTGGCGCGCGAAGTGGCTGAGCCGCAAAGCGCCGCAACCCGCATGAGTCCGACCGCCCCGCAACCGGGCCTGACACGGGCCCTGTTCGCGCATGCCGGTCCGATCCTGATCGCCCAGCTGGCCTCGATGAGCACGACCATCGTCGACACCGTGATTTCGGCCCGTGTGAGCACGGTCGACCTCGCGGCCGTCGGTATCGGGGCCGGGCTATACATTTCGGTGGCACTGGCCGCCGCCGGCGTGGTGCAGGGGCTCACGCCCATCGCGGCCCACCAGGTCGGCGCGAAGCAGTTCGATCGCCTGCCGGCCACTTTTCAGCAAGGGGCCTGGCTGTGCCTCTTCCTTTCGGCCATCGCGATGCTGATCCTGCTGACGCCGGGCTGGATGCTGGAAGCCAATTCGGTCGCGCCCGAAGTGGCCGCCCGCACCCGGATCTATCTGGCAGTACAGGCTCTCGGCCTGCCCGGCATGCTGGTCTATCGCGCCAGCGGCGGCATGCTGAACGCACTGGGCCGGCCCCGTGCGCTGATGTTTCTCGGCCTGACCAATGCCGCCAGCCATGCACTGCTGGCCCCCGCGCTGGCTTTCGGCTGGCTCGGTCTGCCGGCACTGGGTGCGGTGGGTTGCGCCGCCTCCTCCGCGATCAACACGACGATGCTGGCCCTGCTCGGCCTGGCTTATCTGCAGCGCTCCGGCGCCAGTGCCCATCTGCACCTGCTGCGCGGCTGGCGGGGTCCGAAGTGGTCGCTGCTGCGCGAGCACCTGAAGCTGGGCCTGCCGATCGGCATGTCGATGTTCGTCGAGATGAGCAGCTTCGCGCTGATCGGCCTGCTGGTCGCCTCGCTGGGCGCCGAGGCGGTCGGCGCCAACCGTCTGCTCGGCAACTTTGCCGGCGCCTGTTACATGCTGCCGCTATCGGTGTCGATCGCCACTCTCACGCTGGTCGGCCAGGCCGCCGGCGCCGGAGACTGGGCCCGGGTGCGGCGAGCCGCCCTTACCGGTCTGTGTCTGGGCGGCACGATCGCGACGATCGTGGGCATCGTGTTCTACCTGTTGTCCGGTCCGCTGGTGCGAAGCTTCGTGCCGGACACCGGCGTGCAGAAGGTTGCGCTGAGCCTGGTCGCGCTGATCGCGTTCTACCAGCTCTTCGATGCCATCCAGACCATTTCGGCCCAGGCGCTGCGCGGCCTCAAGATCACCACCGGGCCGATGATCGGCCACATCGTCAGTTTCTGGGGCGTAGGCCTGGCCGGCGGCTGGTGGCTTTGCTATCACGGCTGGAGCGCGCCGCTCGGGCTGGCAGGCTTCTGGATTGCCGCAGTGGGCTCATCTCTCCTGGCCAGCATCCTGTTCGGCAGCATGCTCTGGTCGAGGCTGAATGAAACAAGGAAAGGAGCCGCACATGGATACTCTGCCCGGACTTGAAGAAACCGCCGCACGAATCCTCGAAGCCCGCCGCGTACTGGTCATCACCGGCGCCGGTATTTCGGCCGACTCCGGCCTGCCCACCTACCGCGGCTTCGGCGGTCTCTATAACGACGAACTGACCGAAGACGGCATGCCCATCGAAGTGGCGCTCTCGGGTGAAGTGATGCGGCGCGACCCGGCCATCACCTGGAAGCATCTTGCCCGCATCGAGGCCACCTGCCGCGGTGCCCGCCCGAATGCGGCGCATGAAGTGATCGCGGCCCTGCAGGAGCGGGTTCCCACGACCGTGCTGACGCAGAACATCGACGGTTTCCATCGCCGGGCCGGCAGCCGGGACCTCATCGAGATCCACGGCGACCTGTTCGAACTCGACTGCACGCACTGCGGCCATCATGAAACGGTGGCCGACTACAGCCAGCTCACCGTGCTGCCGCCCCCTTGCCCGCATTGTCTGGGCCACCTGCGCCCACGTGTCGTGCTCTTCGGCGAAGCGCTGCCGCGCGCAGCGATCCAGCGCCTGGAGGCGGTCATGCAGGAAGGATATGACGTGGTGTTCTCGATCGGCACCACCAGTGTCTTTCCCTATATTGCGCAGCCTTTCGCGATCGCCGGGGAAACCGGCGCGCTCGCGATCGAGGTCAATCCGGGCGATACCGCGGTCAGCCGGCATGCCGACCTGCGCTGGCGCAGTGGCGCGGCGGAAGCCCTGACCCGCCTGTGGCGCGCGCTGGGCGAACGGGGAAACTGAGCAAGCGGGCAGGTCGCAAAAGATCCGGAAAGCGCTGCCGTAATAGCTGTCTGACCTCGGACACTCTGCCGGCTCTGGTTCGAATCCATCCGGAAACCTGATGCTTCGTCGCGCTGAAAACCTGCTCTGGCAAAGCCTTGTTCTCGCCGCGCTGTATGCGGCGCTGGGCACACTCGGGCTCGTGACCGCGATTTCACCGGGCTTCACGATGCCGCTCTCACCGGCGGCGGGCGTGGCCTTGGGCGCGGTCATGGTCTGGGGCCTGCGCATCCTGCCGGGCATCTATCTCGGCTCTGCGCTGCTTCAGACGGCGGCCTGCCTTCATGCCGGGCTGCCCGTCACACCGCTGCTCGTACTCGCCATCCCCGTCGGCGCCTGCGCACAGGCGGCCTGCGGTGCGATGCTTGCTCGCAAGCTGCGCATCTGGCCCGGCGCCCTGGACGAAACGCGCCCCGTCGCACTGTTTCTGGGAGTCGTGGCGCCGGCGAGCTGCCTGATCGGCGCGACGGCCGCGAGCCTGATCCAGGCCCTGTCTCCGGCCACCGAAGCCGGCGCGGACCTGTTCAACTGGATGAACTGGTGGGCGGGCGACATCCTGGGCGTCATGCTCGCCACCCCGATCTACCTGGCGATGATGACGCGCCCGGCCAACCAGTGGGTCGGGCGGCGCACCATGCTGGGCGTACCCCTGGTGCTCGCAACCCTGGTCTGCGCGGCGGCACTGATGCTGGTGCGACAGCGCGAGGAAGTCCGCATCTACGACGACTTCATGCGCAGCACCGAGCATGTGGAAAGCAATCTGCGCAACAGCCTGCGCAACCGGCTCGATGTGCTCCTGGCGCTCGAGCGCCATGTGGCACTTGACCCGGATCTTAGTGCGGAAGACTGGACCCAGCTCACCCAGCCCTGGCTCGAGCGCTACGGCAACATCATCAACCTGACCTGGAATCCGCGCCTCGAGCGCTCGCAACTGGCCGAGTTCGAAGCCCGCCAGCGCCAGGAAGGCAGACCGGGCTTCACCCTGCGCGATCGCGACGCGCAAGGAAATCTGGGTCCGCCGGGTCCGCAGGCCGAGTTCTTTCCGATCACCTATGTCGAACCGCTGCGGGGCAACGAAAAAGCGGTCGGCATGAATCCCGCGAGCAGCCCGGCCAGCGAGGCGGCCATCGCTCTTACGCGGCAGTCCGGCCTGCCCGCAGCCAGCCGCCCGTTTCCCCTCGTGCAGGGCCTGCACGCCGAGCCGGGCATCGTCGTCTATCAGGCCGTCCGCAAGCTGAAAGACGCCACGGCGGCGGACCAGCCCCGGGGCGTCGTCTCCAGCGCCATGCGCATCGGCGACCTGGTCCGGGACGCGAGCCGTGAGGTGGATCGCGCACGCATCGTGCTGTGCCTGACCGACCACACGCATCCGCAGGAAGTCATCGCGCTCTACGGCCCGCCGGACTGCGCGGCCTCCCCGCAAGCCGGCAGCGTGATGCCGGTGTCGCGCCAGATCCGCTTTGCCGGCCGCGACTGGACATTGCAACTCCGCGTGGACGCGCCGCGCGATACCGCCAGCCGCAGCTGGGCTGCCGGCACGCTGCTCGGCATGATGCTGCTGTTCTGCGGCATGATCAGCAACTTCCTGCTTCTGAACTCCGGCCGTGCGCTGCGCACCGACGAGCTCGTGGCGCGCCGCACGCGCGAGCTTGCCAAAGCCACGGCCCGCCTGCGCGACCAGCAGTCGCTGCTGACCCAGGCCCAGCGCATTGCGCACATGGGAAGCTGGGAAATCGCTGCCGACGTCGAACATCTGCACATGTCGGAAGAGCTGAGGAACCTGCTCGAACTCCCGCCCGGCAAAGCCATCGGCGAGGCCGAGTTCATCGCGCGGGTCATCGCCGAAGACCGTCCCGCGCTGGCGGCCGCCTTTGCCGAGGTGCGGATGCACGAAGGCAGCCGCACGCTTGATTGCCGCATGCTCGACCGTGAGGAGACCGAGCAGGTGCTGCACTTCCATGTGGAAAGCGAGTGGCAGCTGGAAGGGCTGGTCCGGCTGTTCGGCACGGTGCAGAACGTCACCAGCGCACGCGCGGCCGAAGCCCACATCCAGCATCTCGCCCGTTTCGATTCGCTCACCGGCCTGCCCAACCGCACCTACTGGCTGGAACAGGCCCGCATCACGCTCAAGAGCGCCGAGCGTCATGGCGATCAGGCCGCCGTCCTCTTCCTCGACCTCGACCACTTCAAGACCATCAACGATTCCCTCGGGCACCAGACAGGGGACCTGCTGCTGACTTCGGTGGCGCGCCGCCTGCGCGACTGCCTGCGCGCCGAGGATCTGCTGGCCCGCCAGGGCGGTGACGAGTTCGTGCTGATGCTGCCCCGGGTGAGCGACAGCACCGACGTCAGCCGGGTGGCGGCCAAACTCGTGCAGAGTCTCGCCGCGCCCTTCAGTCTCGAGGGGCACGAGCTGGCGGTCTCCGTCAGCATCGGGATCGCCCACTATCCGGGCGACGCACAGGACGTCGACACGCTCCTGAAACACGCCGACCTCGCGATGTACAGCGCGAAACAGAACGGGCGCAACAACTACCAGTTCTTCGTGCCCGAGATGAACGCCCGCGCCATGCAGCGGCTGCAGCTCGAAAGCGCGCTCAGGCTGGGCATCGACCGCGGCGAGCTGGTGCTGCACTTTCAGCCGCAGCAACACATGGAAAGCGGCCGGATCATCGCCTGCGAAGCGCTGGTGCGCTGGCAGCATCCGGAGCTGGGCATGGTGCCGCCGATCCAGTTCATTCCGATGGCGGAAGACTCGGGCCTGATCCTGCCGCTGGGCGAATGGGTGCTGCGCGAAGCCTGCCGGCAGCAGGTGATCTGGAAGAACCAGGGCATCCACCTCACCATGGCCATCAACATTGCCGCGCTGCAGTTCCAGCAGGCGGACTTCGTCGAGCGTGTCGCCGGCATCCTGGCGGAAACCGGCGCGGTGGCGGCCGACATCGAACTCGAGATCACCGAGAGCGCGCTGCTGGCCTCCACCGAAACCCTGATCGGGCGCCTCAACCAATTACGCGCGCTGGGTCTGAGCCTGGCGCTGGATGACTTCGGCACCGGCTACTCCTGCCTCGCCTACCTCAAGCGCCTGCCCATCGAGCGCCTGAAGATCGATCGCTCCTTCGTGAAAGACCTGCCGGGTGACACCGAGGACGCGGCCATCGCGTCAGCCACCCTCTCGATGGCACGCGATCTGGGCATGATGGTGACCGCCGAGGGCGTGGAAAACGAGGCGCAGCGCGAGTGGCTGCTGCAACGCAAATGCACGCTCTGCCAGGGCTATCTGATCAGCCCGCCCCGGCCGGCCGGCACGCTCACCGAATGGCTGCGCAAGGAGATGAGCCTCGCCTGAGCGGGCATGCCCGGCTCAGACCAGCAGCGCGGCCTCGTCCACCGCATCCATCTGCGCCGGCTGGAGGAAGCGGCCGGCATACTCGCGATAGACGCCCGAGCGCACGAAGAGCGCGAAGAGCTCGCCATCGAGATGCTGCTCGCGCGCCATGCGGGCCATGATGTGCAGCGATTCCGACAGGGTCTTGGGCGACTTGTAGGGTCGGTCGGCCGCGGTGAGCGCCTCGAATACATCTGCGATCGCCATGATGCGGGCCGGCACGCTCATCTGCTCGCCCCGCAGGCGCTTCGGATAACCCGTTCCATCCATCTTTTCATGATGCCCGCCGGCGATTTCGGGCACGCTGCGCAGATGCCGCGGGAACGGCAGGCGATCGAGCATCATGATGGTCTGCACGATGTGGTCATTGATGATGTAGCGCTCCTCCGGCGTCAGCGTGCCGCGCCGGACCGCGAGGTTGTAGAGCTCGCCGCGGTTGAACTTGCGGGCCGGCACTTCGATCCGGAATCCCCAGGGATTATTGGCGGGCATCAGCTCCTTCGCGGCGCGATGCTCGATATGCTCCGGCTTGTCGGCCAGCAGGCATTCCACGGCCGGCAGAGGCGCTGAAGGCGTGTTCCGGCAACGCAGCATTTCGTCGTTCGAGAGCCCAAGTCGATCGTCGATCGTGCGCACCCACTGCCTCGCCGCAATCTGCTGCAGCCTGCGGATGCTCTCGTCATCCATGCTCTCGCCGCCATGATTGCAGGCGGCAACAAAAGCGAACTCCTCATCAAGCTGCGCCCACTCGGCTTCCAGCACGGCTCGCGCAGCCGCATCGGGCACACTCGCCGCTGCGCCCTTCCAGAAGCGGATCTCGGCATCACGCTTGAGCACCTCGAAACGCATCCGGATTTCATGGATCCGGTTGAACAGGGTTTCGAGCTTGGTCGCCTTGTCCACGACGTATTCGGGTGTCGTGATCTTGCCGCAGTCATGAAGCCAGGCCGCAACGTGCACGGCTTCGCGCAGCTCGGGAGTGAGCCGGAAACCGGAGAAACTGCCCTGCTCTTCCGCATGGGCAGCTTCGGCCAGCATGCGCGTGAGCTCCGGCACACGCTGGCAATGGCCGCCGGTATAGGGGCTCTTCGCGTCGATGGCGCCAGCGAGCAGCTGGATCATGGCTTCGAGCAGGGCCTTCTGGCTTTCCACCAGACGCCGGGTCTCGATGGCCACGGCTGCCGTCGAGGAGAGCGCCTCGATGAATGCCACGACCGGATCGCGCCGCGCGATGCTCTCAGGCCCCAGCGGCTTGCCCAGATCGAGCACCAGCACGCCCACGAACTCCTTGCCCAGGGTTTCGAGCGGCACCGCGAAAACGCCTGCGTCACGCCCCGACTGGTCGCCCGCCACGCTGCGTCGCAGCACGGCCGCACGCATCACCGGCCCCTCACCGGCAGGCTCCAATTCCATGACGCGCTCATAGGCTTCATCAGCGCCCGTGCCTTGTGCCTGAGAGCGGTGCAGCAGATTGGTATCGGGGTCGAAGAGATAGATCGCGCCGTTGCGTGAGGCGGTGGTTTCGACCAGATCGCCGAGCACGACCTCCAGCAGGTGCTCCAGGCGGAGATCCGAGTTGAGCGCGGCACTCACATCGAGAAAGCGTGCGATGGTCGAGCGCATCTGCACGGTGGCCGTGGTCAGCATGTCGACCTCCGCGATGCGCGAGCGCCGCAAGGGCAAGGCGCTGAAATCGAAGCGGGCCACCCGGTGCGTTTCCTCGGCCAGCAGGCGCAGCGGCCGCACGATCCGCTGGGTGAGCCAGTACCCCACCGGCACACTGAGAACGATCAGGCCCAGGATCAGCCACCATTGCCGCATCAGCAGGCTTTGCGCCTTCTCGAACAGCTCGTCTCCCGGCACGGCCATGAGTACCCGGTAGGCCTGGTTGCTGGTCTGTAGGGGCACGGGCAGCGAGATCAGCTCCCAATCGCGCTTGCCGATCGTCACATACTGCCGCTGCACGCTGTCGGCCGGCAGGTACTGCGCCTCGGTCAGCGCCGGCACGTTGGTTTCCTCGAGCCAGGCCATGCGCAGCTCGCCATTGTCGTCGTAGCGATCGCCGGTGACGCGGGGTTCATCGACGGCAATCAGTTGCCCGCCCCGGTCGATCACGGCCACCCGCGTTCCGGGCGTGATCCGCAGCTCCGAGAGTTCGCTGCCGATGTCGTTGATGGTGGCGTCCAGCCCGACGACCACGCCGGGCGAAGCCTCGCGGGCGAGCGTGATGCCGACTTCGCGGTTGGTGTAGAAAAGATAGGGCTCCGTCAGCACGTTCTGACGGTGGCCCAGCGCCATCCGGTACCAGTTTCGCGTACGCGGATCGAAACGATAGGTCGGACGGGGGCGATGCTGCAGCACTCGACCCTGGCTGTCGAAATAGAAATACTCGCCTTCCGGAACGCCCCCACGCCCCATGCCGATGGATTGCACCATCAGCACCGCGTCGTCCGGCGCGTGATAGACGCTGCGCAGCGCACGGTCCCGCAGGGCGCGGAAGAGCACGAAAGCGCCGTCCGGATAGCCGACATACCAGGTGTCCAGCAAGGGGTTGGCTGCCAGAACAGCCAGTGCCATCGGCACGGAAGCCAGCCGTTGTTCAACCGTCGCAGCCTTGACGATGGCGCTGAAAACAAGCAGGTCGAGCTGGTTTTCAGCCGGCTGGAGAATGCCGCGAACCTTGCCGCGCAAGGCCACCGAGGCATGACGGATGGATTCGTCCACCGTGCTCGAGACGACCTCGCGCGTATTCCGGTAGGAACTCCAGGCCAGCACGACGGCCACCAGGATCAGCAGCAGCGTCGTTCCGGCTGCGGCCAGCACATGCAGGGGAATGCGTACGAAACGCGGTCCATCCGGATCGCCGTGACTCATCTGCCCGCTCCTCCAGGAGTTTCAGCATCAACTAGCACATGGGAATGACCACCTCGCGTCGCTCGGCCATGCTGAGGGCGACGGCTTCGGTAAACAGCATGTACTTTAACCCGTCCTCGAAGCGCGTATGCGTTATGCATTCCCGACCCCGGATCGCGCTGATGAACTCCTCCTCCACACGCCACGCGCCGCGCTCCGCCGCGGGGATCTCCAGCAGCCTGAGCGCATCGTCGCCCCGACGCGCTCCCCACAGCTGGCCGTCGGCAAAGCGCAGCGTGCCCTCTGTGCCGCACAGCAGCACTTCAGCCTGCTTCACCGCACCGGCCACCGCCGTGAGCGTCAGCGTGGCCTGGGCGCCGCAGGCAAGATCCGCCAGGATGGAAAGATGGTCCGGCACGCGGACACTGCGCAGGCGACCGGTCTCGTCCTGACGCTGACTGACGAAGGTCCTGCCGCGCGCCATCACGCTTGAGGCTTCACCGACCCAGCGCATCAGGCTCTCGTACCAGATGCCCAGCGTCATCACGTTCAGCCCGGAGCGGTCGGCATCCTGACGCCAGGTCAGCGGCGCGGCAGGATCGACGAAGCCGCCGTCCGCCACCCGCAGGTCCAAGGTCAGCAGGCGACCGAGATAACCCTCGCGCAGCAGCCGCTGAACCGTGCGATCCACCTCGAAGGTGAAAGGAGAAGGCACGATCTGGGCGACAAGATCGGGCCGCTGCCGCGAGGCCTCCAGCATCAGGCGGGCCTCGGCAGCGTTCATCGCCATCCGGGCCTCGGTCAGCACATGCTTGCCGGTCGCCAGGGCGGCCAGGCTGACCGGGCAATGCAGCACCGGCCAGGTTCCGATCACGATTGCATCGAGATCGGGCCTCGCCACCAGCGCCCGCCAGTCTGGCGCGGTTTCGGCAATGCCCTGCTCGGCGGCCACTCGCTGCGAAGACGCCGCCGTGCTGTTGACCACGCAGACGATTTCCACCCCCGGCTGGGCGCGCAGCCCGGGAATGTGACGGCTGCATGTGTTGGCGCCGGCTCCGACAATGCCGATCCGGATCGGCCGCTTTGTTTCGCTCATCCTGCTGCTCCCTGTTCAAGGCTGCACCAGTCGGCAGCCTACACCGCCACGGCCGTGCTGCAAGCCGACCTGCGCTCGCCCGCTCTGGCGGACAGATCGGTCAATCACTGATCCAGATCAGCATGCAGGTTTTGTCGCTTTCCCGGGCTGTTCCTATAATCGGAATCTTTCCCGCCGCCTTGCCCGGTCTGCTGACCGATGCCCTGGCACTGAATCCACACGGAGCCCACCTTGAAACTGACCACGATTTCCCTTGCCGTCGCCCTTATCGCCGCTGCCGGCACTGCCAGTGCCGACCTGACCGTCAAGCTGGGTGCTGCCGGCCCGCTGACCGGCCCGATCTCCCACATCGGCAAGGACGGCGAGAACGGCATCCGCCTCGCCATCGACGACGCCAACGCCAAGGGCGTCACCATCGGCGGCCAGAAAGTGAAGTTCGAGCTGGTGTCGGAAGATGATCAGGCCGACCCGCGCATGGCCACCACCGTGGCTCAGCGCCTGGCTGATGCCGGCGTCAAGGGCGTGATCGGTCACGTCACCTCGGGCGCTTCGATCCCTGCTTCGCGCGTCTATGAGCAGGCCGGCATCCCGGTCATCACCCCCTCGGCCACCAGCCCGCAGCTCACCACCCAGGGCTTCAAGACCAGCTTCCGCGTGATCGCGAACGACAACCAGCAGGCCGAGGCGATGGCGAACTACGCCACGAAGAAACTGCACCTGAAGAAGATCGCGATCATCGACGACCGTACCGCCTATGGTCAGGGTCTGGCAGACGCGCTGGCCGCCTCGCTGCGCAAGGCAGGTGTGCAGGTGGTGGCCCGCGAATTCACCAATGACAAGGCCACGGACTTCATGTCCATCCTGACCAAGCTCAAGGGCATGAATCCGGACGCCATCTTCTATGGTGGCATGGACGCCCAGGGCAGCCCGATGCTGCGCCAGATCCGCCAGCTCGGCATGACGGCTACCTTCCTCTCCGGCGACGGCCTGTGCACCGCGCAGATGCTCAAGCTCTCCGCCAAGGAGCTGGACAATCGCGTGTTCTGCACGCAAGCCGGCCTGCCGATGGAAAAGATGCCCGGCGGTCTGAAGTTCAAGGAGCGCTTCAAGGAAACCTTCAAGGCCGACGTGCAGCTCTACGCGCCCTACAACTACGATGCCGCCACTGCGCTGATCGAAGCCATGAAGGCCGCCAACTCGGTCGAACCGGCCAAGTACCTGCCGGCGCTCAAGGCCCTCAACATCAAGGGCGTGACCGGCACGATCTCGTTTGACGCGAAGGGCGACATCAAGAACGGCGGCGTGACCTTCTACTCCTACAAGGACGGCAGCTGGGTCGCAGCGGAGTAATCCTGACCCGCAGCAGGCCCCGCCCGAAGCCCCCGCAAGGGGGCTTTTCATTCGGGCATGCGCCGGGTGGCCCGGCCATCCGGGCGCGCCCGGATCTGTGTTTCCCTCATGAGGCTTGCCCCGATTGGCTCCGCTTCGCCAAAGCGCAACACTGTGCCGGCATCACGGACACTCAGACGGGAGCCTCACCATGACCGCCAGCCATCACCGCTACATCCGGCGCGATACGCCTCCCCTGCGCCAGATCGGCCCGCGCGCCCGGGTTCACCGCATCCCCGACCCCACGACCACCGCCATCATGGGCATGGCCTTCGGCACAGCGTTCGCGCTCTGGCTGGTCCTCCTCGGCTGGACGCCGGTTGTCCAGGCGCCCGGCTTCAGTGCCATGCTCAGCGCGGGGCTTTTCTCGCTGGCAGGTGGCGGCTTGGGCATGCTGCTCGCACACTCCGGCAAGCGCCCGGGCAAACGCCGCTGAAACGCCTCTCCGCCGCATGGCGCGCCAGTCCGGCCCGGCTGCGGCAGCCATCGCCCGGTCTCGCAGGCCGGCGGGTTTTCAGGCCCCATGGCTTGATGCGGCGCTGTCCTACACGGTTTTGCGGCAGCGGGTCCGGCGCGCCCTCCACGCCTTCCTACAAGTGAGCTCCGGCCTTTCAGGGACACTGGCTTCGCGCAGGACGTCATCCCGCCGTCCCGCTCCCGGTTGAACCTCCAGGAGGCCGTCATGAAACTGCACACCAGCCCGACCAGACCACGCCGCGCGGAAGCCACCAATGGGCGCCGCCCGCGTCATGCAGAGCGTGGTGGCAGCCCGGGCGGGCGCCGGAGCGAGGGTGCCGATCATGGCGCGATGAATCACGCGATCCGCTGCCGGGAAGCAGACGAAGAGATCCGCGATCTGCTCTCGCGCTACTGAGCCCGGCCTCCGCAGGGGCTCAAGCCATCTTCGCGTCGCACGGAAAGCACGGCATGGGCGGAACAGGCAGCCGCGCCGGCCTGAGCGACAGTGAGGCGCCGCTGCGCGAGGCACTCGAGGCCTTGCTTGAGGCCCTCTTGCCCGTCAGCCCCGGCAACGACCCCGGCCCGCTGGTACGGCTAGTCGCGCTGCTGAGGCCACGAGCACTCGCCGGCAAAGGGTCCGACGCGAGCAGGCCGCTGGCCGTTTTCATCATGCTGCTCGAGGCTCGCCCCGAGCTTGCGGGCGCGCTGCGCGGCTATCTTTCGGACCTGCTCGCGGCCCGCAATCACAGCTTTCTGCTCGCCGAAGGGGGCGTCCTCGGCGCCACCGGTTTCTTCACCTCGATGCGCGAACGCCTGATCAACCGGATCCTGCCGCCGGCGATCAATCCGCAGTTTCTGCAGGATCTCATCGAAGAGGTGTTCCACGACGCTGGCGACGCCTGCTGGCTGGCCTCCATCTCCCTTGCCGAGTGGCAGAGGCTGCTGGAAGCCGTTGGCTGGGGACGAGGCGGCGACACGCCGGGCGAAGCGCAGTTGCGACGCGCCCACCGGGAGGCCATGCGGGTTCTCGCCTGTCGGCTTGCAGCGACCGGCATCGAGCCCGAGATCGTGCGCTACCAGCCCGCACTGGCCCTGTACGAATCTCCCTTTCTGGGCCTCCAGCGCGAGCTCGAACTGATGCTTGAAAGCATGCCAAATGCATCGCCTCGCCATCGGCAGATGCCCGACATGGCCCATGTCGAGGTACTGCTGGACCAGTGCAGTGTCGCCCTCCTCAAACTGCGCCGCCAGGCTCGCGACTCGGGCGCAGCAGTCCGGCTGGGCTGGCTGCTGACCCGCGCCGGCCAGATCGTGGATCGGCTGCGCCTGCTGCTCGCGATCAGTCATCCTGACAGCGAATCGCTCGCGGGGGCCAGCAGCCTGCTTGCCCTGCTGGTGGGCGCCGTTTCACGGCGCAACAGCCTGCGTGAACTGGTCGGCAGCGTGACCGATCAGTTGGCGCGACGGGTTACCGAACATGCCAGCCAGACCGGCGAGCACTACATCGCCCGTGACAGGCGCGAATTTCATGCGCTGTTCCGCGCGGCCGCCGGTGCGGGCGTGATCGTCGCGGTGATGGCGCTCTTCAAGGGATTCATCACGAGCCTCGGCCTGCCCCCGGTATGGAACGCGCTCGCCCTCAGCCTCAACTATGGCGCCGGTTTCGTGCTCGTTCATCTGTCCGGCTTCACCATTGCCACCAAGCAACCCGCAATGACAGCGGCAACCCTTGCGGCAGCGCTGGAGCCGGATCACCCGGGCAGCAGTCCGGCCGACGAGATCGCGGATCTGATCGTGCAGGTCTGCCGCTCGCAGTTCATTGCGATCCTCGGCAACATGCTGCTCGCCATGCTCGCAGCGGGCGCTATCGCACTGGTCTGGCAACACGGCAGCGCGAGCCCCCTGATCGGGGCCGCGCAGGCCCGCCACCTGCTCGAGGACCTCCATCCGTGGCACAGCCCGGCGATCGCTCATGCCGCCATCGCGGGTGTCTGCCTGTTTCTGGCCGGGCTCATCTCCGGCTACTGCGACAACCTCGCCATCTACCATCGGCTGCGCGAGCGGATCCTGCGCCTCAGATGGCCCCGGGCCCTTCTGGGAGACGCCCGCCATCTCCGGCTCGCAAGCTATCTCGAACACAACACCGGTGCGCTGATCGGCAATCTCGCACTCGGTTTCATGCTGGGCAGCATGGGGACCCTGGGTTTTCTGCTGGGCCTGCCGCTCGACATCCGCCATGTCACCTTTGCGAGCGCCAATCTGGTGTTGGGACTGAGCGGCGCCAGCGCCACCACGCTGCATGCCGCGGGCATAACACTCCTGGGAGTCCTGCTGATCGGTCTGAGCAATCTCGCGGTCAGCTTCTCACTCGCTCTGCATGTTGCGCTGAAATCCCGCCGGATCCGGCCGAGCCAGGCGCGTGGCGTGGGCCGCCACCTGCTGTGGAGACTGATTCACCGCCCCACGCATTTCTTCTGGCCGCCGGGGGAAGCGCCGCGCACCGTGCGCTGAACGCGAGGCGGATCCGCCGCGCCCGATTGCTCACGCACGGTCAGACGGCGCGGGCAGTTCGGGTCAGCGCAGCGCCCGGCTGATCGATGTAGGAGACGTCCTGCAGCCGCAATCAGCCTTTACCGATAGGACGGGCGCCCCGCGCGCAGCAAACTGTCTGCAATGGACGGCGCTTTCCGTCTTGGACACTCCGGAGCCTGAACATGACAACGAGCTTCGCATTCGGAAACAACGCTTTGTCCAGCAAGACCTGCCGCGTTGCACAGCCCGGTGTCGTCGCCCCTGTACGAGCGAGCGGGGGCGAGGCCCGGCGCGACGCGGCGGGCCAGGGATCACCCGTATATTCCCCCACCACGATCGCAATGGCGGGCGCCTTGTGCGGCACCGCCTTCGCGGCGGGGCTCGCCGCCTCGGGCTGGCCGCCTGCCGCGGCGCTGCCGGAGTTCGTCGCAATGATCTCCGCTGGCCTGTTCTCGATCGCAGGCGGCTGCCTCGGGCTGCTGGTGGAACGCCTGTCCGCGCGCAGGCAGCGATGAGCCGGCACCGAATCTGAAACGCGTCCCCCGCGCTTTGGGGAGAGCTTACGCTCTCCCTTTTTTTTGCGAGGCCCGTCACACGCGGTCAGCCCGGCGCTCCGGACTCCGGCCGGCCCCCAACCGTCATGACGAAGACATCAGGCGGAGCCCGGCAAGTACTGCGTTGCCGCCTCGCGCAGCAGTTTCTGCACGGTATTCATCTTGCACAAGACTTCGTCCGGAATCAGGAAGGGATAGGGATCCCGCTCCCCCATGCTCCGGCTCATGGCATTCAGAAACCGCGCGACCGGCAGCCATTGCTCCACCACCAGATGCTCGACCTCGGGGCGAAAGCCCGCGCGCGCCGGTTCGGCCGTCGCGGCAGGCCCTTCAAGCCGCAGCCCCCAGGCGGCGGCAGTCTCCACTGCATCCAGAACCAGCAGCACATGCGCACATGTTTCCGCCCAGTCTTCCCAAGGATGCGCACTTGCATACGCTGAGATGAAACGGGTCTGCCAGTCAGCCGGCGGACCGCTCTGGTGATACGCGGCCAGCGCACTGGCGTAGTCGGCACGCTCGTCACCAAAGACGGCCCGGCAGCGATCCATGGCCCGCTCGTTTCCGGCCAGCCAGCGATACTGCAGGTAATGCGCCACCTCATGCCGGAAATGACCGAGCAGATTGCGCACCGGCTCACCGAAATCCACCCGCGCCTTCTCGCGATAGACATCGTCTGCCTCGGCCATGTTGAGCGTGATGACGCCATCGGCATGTCCGGTCAGAACGGGGGAAGCATCCGGCTGGCTGTCGAGGAACTCGAAACTCAGGCCAAGCGGATCTTCGGCACTGTGCTTGGGTTCGGGCGTCAGCCCGAGTTGCATCAGAGTCACCACCACGCGCTTCTTCGCTGCTTCGAGCTTCTGCCAGGCCTCAAGCTTGCCCGCCATGGAAAGATCGGGTGACACCCGGGTCAGCCGGCAACTCAGGCAAAGCCAGGAGTGCTCCGGCTCTTCGAGCAGCCAGTTGCAGAATCCATGAAGTGCGTGATTCGCGCAGCGCCTCAAGCCGCCGTCGACGGAGGCCTCGCTCATCCGCCGCATTCGGGGCAAATAGCCCAGCGCTGCGCCACAGCCGCCGCAGAGGGTATTGTCAAAGAAAACGGTCTGACCACACCGTGGGCACTGGAATGGCGGCATCGCGAACCTCCATCGGAAGCCTTGCGGAAACGCCCGGCGGAGGGGGCAAGCAACGTGCCCGAGCGCACCGGCCCACCTCATGTTGCAGCTCAAGCCACACCCGGGCGCCAGCCGGCAAGTCGCGAAGAAGCAAGGCCGCACGCCAGCGAGACCATGCGATATGCATACCCTGGAATGCGCGTGCATTCATCGCTGGAGACTCGTTGCGGAGCCTTGCAGAAGCCCCTTCCCGCAGACGCCTGAAGCTTGAAAACGAGACTGACCTGTTCGCCCCCCTGCCCCGGCATTCCGTTCGCGGCCGCACCACGAATGCGAAAGCTTCCGGCAAGCAGGCGGGCTCAGGCTTTGTCAGGAAAAACCGGCATCGACTTCGGCACGGCGGGCGCGGGCCACTTGTGCCGTGCCAGCCAGGATTTCATGTTCGGAATGTAGCCCGGCAGATCGCCGTCCGGACAATCATGCAGACAGAACCAGCTGTCACCATGCTTGCCGATGACGGGCTTGGGGGGCTGGTCGAATCGCCCCCAGCCCAGTGAAGGCTTGATCGTGGCCAGCACGCGTTGCGGCAGCCGCCCCCGGCGATCCGGTTTCGCGGTGCGATCGGTTTCCAGCTGGTAGGTCGTGACGTCGATGTAGGGCAGACGCGCATTCTGCTGATAGAAACTCCACTCCCGACAACCGAAACCTCCACTCACCGTGCTCGGCACAAACCCTGGCGCATAACGTTGTTCGTCTTCGCTGGAGCAAAGTGCCGGAGCGTAACGACTGGAGGCCTTGTCGGTGGCGGTCAGCCATGAACCGAGCGCGAAGACCGGAGATCGCGCGCTGCCGTCCTCCAGCACCAGCTCGTCCTCATCATCGAGCCGGCCACCAAGCTTGCGCGGCCAGTCCACCGGTGTCAGCAACTTGCCTTCACGGTCAAACTCAAGCAGCAGCGTGGAAATGACCTCCTCACGCTCAAGCTGCCGGGTCTCGACGACATAGGTCCTGACCCGGTCTGAAATGGCCTCGATCTCCTGCGTTTGCCCGGACACCGGATTCGCGAGTTTCTTGCGTCCACGCATCGCCCGGATATTGAAGAAGTAAGGCGTATCGATCTTCAGCACGTAACGGAAAGGCCAGGCCTCACGCTCGCCCTGTGCTGGCTCCGCCGCCTCGCCGCCAGGAGCGGCCAGCACCGCGCCGGCCCCGCAGGCAAGCACCAGGCTGAGGAGAAGCCGCAAGGATGCACGCTGAACGGCGCGCCCTGATTTCAATTCATTTCGCATATCGTTTCCGCTGCATGTAAGCCTGCTCAGAACACGGCCAGGTCGGTACGCGCCGCGCCGGAGCCCGCCAGCACGCCCTTGCGCTTCATGTCGTCGATCATCTTCTCGGCCATGGCCCGGACGATCGCCAGGCGTTCGGCACGCGAGTAGCTGCCCGCCAGGGCCTTGCGTGTGCCATACGGGTCAGCAAACATCTGCTGCCAGACCCGGCGCCCCGTCGCCTCGTGAACAAGCACCGCGTAGACATCGATCTGCTGACTCTGCGCACTGCTGCGCGTCGGCCAGACAATCAAAGAGTAATTGCGCTGGTCACGCCTGAGTTCGTCCCAGGGATAACTGGCACCCGCCACATAACTCCAGGTCTGCTCAAACTGCTTGCGAAACACAGGCTCCACACTTTCGCGAAGATCCATCGAGAAGCCGAACACCATCTGCTGCACAGCCGGATCGGCCTTGTCGTCAAACGGAATCGGCTTGCGAGGATTGGGCACGCCCTGCGCCGCCACCCCCGTCGCAGGAATCGCCATCGGGTCCGTCGCCACAAACACATTCATCCCCAGCAAAGGCTCCGGCATCTCCACCCGCCCCCTGTCCTGCCCGGAGGGCCCGAGGCCTGAACAGCCCGTCACAACAAGCATCCCCAAGCCCAACAGAAAACACCGCACACTCATGACATCCTCTCTAGCAACACATTCATTCAGATTCCGGCACCGATTTATTCAGGTACCAAAACGTTCAGGAAACAGGCTCAATCGCATGCCAATATTCGCGCAAACAAGATGTGCATAAATCCGCAACCAAACCTTGCCTGTAGATGCCAGCCGCCTCGAATCAGTCCGGTACGCGCAGGCGAAGGGTAGAGAGCAGCCTGTCCCAAAGCGCGATAGCCTCGTCGTCGGTAAGACTCGAAGCTTGCGCGCCTGCTGTATTGCCCTTGACTCCCGTAAAGAGCGCAGCTTCCCAACCAGGATTGTGGTGGTCGTAGCGCACCCCCGCGTATTCAAACTGGAATTCGTGCCACGCACCTTTCTGATCGTCGTCAAGTGGGCGACGGAACAGCGCTTCGTCCCCCTTCCACTTGTAGACGTCGTGCTTGCCTTCGCGCAGGGACTTCACCTTGCCAAAGAGCGTGGCAAGCGGCGCAGACAACAGGGCCGCTTTCTTCGCCTCATTGCGGCGCGCTTCGAACGAAGTGTCGCGCCGCGCATCCTTGTTGGTGGAGATCGAAAAACTCACATCCGGCAGACTCGGAAAACACAGGCCGATGTTGAAGATTTCCTGGAACTTGCCAATGTCATCTTTGATGAAACCTAGGTCCAGGCAGACACCGGGCTCGGTGGGGACTTCGTCGAGTTTGCGGGCGCGGAGGTTGGTGGCAACGTAGGTCAGTGTCTGCATTTCTGTTTCAACAGTTCTGCCTTCACTGGGGGCTGTTGCACCTTTGTAAACAAAACCGTGTGGAGGTACATTGAAGTAACCCCAGATACGCATAACACGAGTTGCTGTGTCATTTTCTCTAAATTGCAAAACTTTGCTGCCTGGCGTTGGACCGTCAGTTGCTGAGCGAAGCAGCGAGCCAGGCTCTTCTTGGTGCTTAACAGCCTCAAGCTCAGTCTTCTCTTCTTCCGAAAGCCCTTTGATCGCCTTTGATCCATTTGGGATCGTTTCAATATTCGGCCCAAATGCCTGCCCCCAAAAAATCAGATCAGCGTTAGCCGGCACATCCATCACAAAGCGTCCAAAGCACACGGGTTTTGTCTTCGCAAACAGGTCATCAATTTTCTGAGAAGTGTTCATTGTTCTTGCCTCAGTCTGGCTTGCGTTACAGAGGATGATCAGGAGCAGTGCTGCTAGCAATCGTCCACTCATTTTTCCCACCATGTAAAAGCTTCGTGTGCAATCTTGCAAATGCCGTGCAGCGTGCTCGCAATGACTTTGTCATTCTGGTAACTGCCTTGGTGCTCGTAGCCCGTCTGCTTGTAGCTGATACGTGCTTTCCCTTGTCGCACAGGGTCTTGTGCCGAGCGCTCAGCCGGCACCGTGCCATCGCCCAAATCCGCCGGCGAGGCAATCTGCACACCGAAGCGCTGACTATCTACGCCTTCAGTCATGATGACAGCCCCATCGCCGTCGTCACTCTCTGTAGCCAACGTCAGTTGGGCACACGTAGCCGCACGGTGGCTAGCAGCCTGTCCCAAAGCGCGATAGCCTCGTCGTCGGTAAGACTCGAAGCTTGCGCGCCTGCGGTATTGCCCTTGACTCCCGTAAAGAGCGCAGCTTCCCAACCAGGATTGTGGTGGTCGTAGCGGATACCGGGATATTCGAACTGGAACTCATGCCAAACGCCTTTCCGCTCATCATCCAGCGGACGACGGAACAGCGCTTCGTCGCCCTTCCACCTGAACACGTCATGCTTGCCCTCGCGCAGTGTCTTGACCTTGCCGAAGAGCGTAGCCAGCGGGGCATGCATCAAGGCCGCTTTCTTGGCCTCATTGCGCCGCTCTTCGAATGAAGTATCGCGTCGCGCATCCTTGTTGGAGGAGATCGAGAAGCTCACATCCGGCAAACTCGGGAAGCGCAAGCCAATGTTGAATATCTCCTGGAATTTTCCACCGTCATCCTTGATGAAGCCCAGATCGAGACACACGCCGGGCTCGGTGGGAACTTCGTCGGGTTGGCGGGCGCGGAGGTTGTTGGCAACATAGGTCAGTTTCTTCACTTCCCCTTCCAACGGTCTGCCATCAATCGGAGACGCTAACCCTTTGTAAAGAAATCCGTGCGGAGGGGCACTTAGATAACCCCATACGTCGGTGGTGTAAGTCGAGTTTCTAGAACTCCAAAACAGGAGAGTCCAGCTTCCCTCTGTGGGTCCATCAACTTCAGATCTGAATAAAGATCCTACCTCTTCTCTATGCTTTATCGCCTCAAGCTCAGTCTTTTTTGAAGAAGCTAGTTTTTTCAAATCTTTGGATCCGTTTTCAAACGTCTCAATATTCGGCCCAAACGCTTGCCCCCCAAAAATCAAATCAGCATTAGCCGGCACATCCATCACAAACCGCCCGAAACACACGGGCCTGGTCTTCGCAAACAGCGCATCAATTTTTGGAGAGGTATTCATTGCTCTTGCCTCAGTCTGGCATGCGTTACAGAGGGGGATCAGGAGCAGTGCGATGAGCAGTCGTCCAATCATTTTTCCCACCACGTGAATGCTTCGTGTGCAATCTTGCAGATGCCATGCACCGTACTGGCTATGACTTTGTCGTTCTGGTAACTGCCCTGATGCTCATAGCCCGTCTGCTTGTAGCTGATACGTGCTTTGCCTTGTCGCACAGGGTCTTGCGCAGAGCACTCAGCCGGCACTGTGCCATCGCCCAGATCCGCCGGCGAGGCAATCTGCACACCGAAGCGCTGACTATCTACGCCATCAGTCATGATGACAGCCCCATCGCCGTCGTCACTCTCTGTAGCCAACGTCAGTTGGGCACACGTAGCCGCACGGTGGCTAGCAGCCTGTCCCAAAGCGCGATAGCCTCGTCGTCGGTAAGACTCGAAGCTTGCGCGCCCGCGGTATTGCCCTTGACTCCCGTAAAGAGCGCAGCTTCCCAACCAGGATTGTGGTGGTCGTAGCGGATGCCGGGATACTCGAATTGGAACTCATGCCACACGCCTGTCCGCTCATCATCCAGCGGACGACGGAACAGCGCTTCGTCGCCCTCCCACCTGAACACGTCATGCTTACCCTCGCGCAGTGTCTTGACCTTGCCGAAGAGCGTAGCCAGCGGGGCATGCATCAAGGCCGCTTTCTTCGCCTCATTGCGCCGGTCTTCGAATGAAGTATCGCGTCGCGCATCCTTGTTGGAGGAGATCGAGAAGCTCACATCCGGCAAACTCGGGAAGCGCAAGCCAATGTTGAATATCTCCTGGAATTTGCCACTGTCATCCTTGATGAAGCCCAGATCGAGACACACGCCGGGCTCGGTGGGAACTTCGTCGGATTGGCGAGCGCGGAGATTGTTGGCGACGTAGGTTAGGCGCTCTGCTTCAGTCTCAACCGTTCTGTTATCTCCAGTTGTTCCCTTATATACAAACGCGTGAGGATAAGCATTTAGATACCCCCAAACCTCCATGGTGTACGTTGCGCTTTTGTCTTCCCGAAACGTCAGGACACTACTTCCTTTGGTTGGTCCGTCGGAAAAAGTCCGCAACAAGGAGCCCGGCTCTTCTCTGTGCTTAACAGCCTCAAGCGTTGTCTTCTTTTTTTTTGCTAAATCTTGAACCGTTTTTGATCCGCCTTCGATCGTTTCAATATTTGGCCCAAACGCTTGCCCTCCAAAAATAAAATCAGCATTGGCCGGCACATCCATCACAAACCGCCCGAAACAAACGGACTTGGTCTTCGAAAACAACGCATCAATTTTTGGAGAAGTATTCATTGTTCTTGCCTCAGTCTGGCATGCGTTACAGAGGATTATCAAAAGCAGTGCAGCGAACAATCGTTCAGTCATTTCTCCCACCACGTGAATGCTTCGTGTGCAATCTTGCAAATGCCGTGCAGCGTGCTCGCAATGACTTTGTTGTCCTGGTAGCTGCCTTGGTGCTCGTAGCCCGTCTGCTTGTAGCTGATACGTGCTTTCCCTTGTCGCACAGGGTCTTGTGCCGAGCGCTCAGCCGGCACCGTGCCATCGCCCAAATCCGCCGGCGAGGCAATCTGCACACCGAAGCGCTGGCTATCTACGCCATCAGTCATGATGGCAGTCCCTTCGCCGTCGTCACTCTGCGTGGCCCACTGCGAAGCCAGTGGGGAGACGTTCAGCTTTTCGAGCCAGAGGCGTTGGCCTGCACCACCCTCGAACAACGGCGCCTTGGTCGTGCGCCAGACAACCGCCCCCCAAGCTTTTTGTTTATCGTCGGCGCAGTAACTCAAATAAGTTAGCGGATGATAGTGCGTTGCAATATCTTGGTGAAAATCCCGGGATTGTTTGATTTTATTAAAACTCTTTTTCAACCCCGACGACTCAGAGTTCGCTGGATTCACCCACTCCGGCGTAATCAATCGATACCACTTGTCCTGCACTGTGTAGATCTCGGTGTAGGGGTCGGACTTAGGCAGGGAGAGCACTTCTTCACCATTGAGTTCGGCCTTGAGCCAGTCCGCGCCGTAGCGTTCGGAAGGCAGAAGCTGCAGACCGCCGGGGGCATTGGCGAGCACCGCGGTGACCTTGGGGCCGGTGTCCCCCACCACTTTTCTGAAGATGTAGCCCATCAGGCCGCTGCCTTCGAAGCCCACGCGGATGCGTTTGTACGCAGCCCCCGCGCCCACTGCGGGCATGGCGCCATGCACGATGCCTGCTACCACATCCATTGCATTGCCATATTCCGGATGAATGAGCGCTCGACCGACGAGCCCACCCATGGAGTGGGTGACCACGATGACTTTCTCACACTGGAACTTCCGGTCCTTGTAATACTGAATGATTTCGCGGATTCGCTTGGCCACGTCCTTGGCCGAGTCTCCGTTGGAGCGCAACCAGTTGTAGCCGATGGCATGCACGGGATACCACGCATCGCTGATCGTTGCCAGTTCGTCTGCGGTCAGTTTGTCGCCTCCGTCCCCACCCCATTCGGCGGGTGATACATCAAGCGCTTTGCGCGCACCCTCAGTCCATGACGTGTTGGCCTTGCCCTCCCGGCACATCTGATTAAGCTGGCTCTCCAGCGTTTGCAGGAGGGTGCCATAGCTCTCGAAGAATACTTCGCTCCAGCCACGAATGCGTGCATGCTGGTCACGCTGCTCCTGGGTCAGCGTGGCCGACCCGGCGCCGCTCAGGTAGGCCACCTTAGAGACGTTGCTGTGGCGCTTGTCCGAGGTTTCATTGCCTGGCTCGTAGCGATCAACTTCGGTAGCCTCCGGATCCAGGATCATCTGGCGCTGATGCGGATCCTTGAAGATCATGGCGATGGTCTCCATCGTGGCCTCCGGACGCCATGAAACATTCGTGCTTTTCTTGAGTTCGTCCTGCCGCGCCTGGCTGAGCTTCAGGTGCGATCCCATGATGCCAGGCAGGAATACCACGGGAATCGTGCGAGCCGGCAGAACATGCATCTCGCAACCACTCTGGTCGCTCGACGGCGTGCTGAGGGCATGTGCAATCTGACTGCCGTCGTCGCTGATTTCTGTGACAAGGATTTGAGAATCAGTCATGGCCGAGAGAAAAAATTGGAAAACAGGTGTTGCTCAGGCAAGATCGTCGCGCAGGACCTGTACGCGCAAGCGTTCCTCAGCAGTGGCGGTATCGAGGACAGGACTGCGCCCATCGGCATCTGTGCTTCCTGTCTGAATGGCACCGCTCTGGCGGCGAATCTTGAAGCGCCTGTTGCTTACGGGCTTGCCGGAGTTGGCCCAGCGCAAAACGAAGAATTGATCGAATTTTGGCAGGCCAAGAGGATCGAGTTTTGCAACGCCCATCGAACCGGCGGGCAAGATCTCGAGCTCCGCTGCGCTGCACCCTCCACCCATCAACGCCTTCTGCGCAGCCTTCACCTCGAACTTCCCCGGGCATGCAAAGGTAATGTTTGCGCCCTCCAGCGTGATGGAGCTCTGCCCCGCTTGCAGCACGATTTTCTCGTTGGCGAGAACATGGATTTCGTCGTTGCTGGAGGTGATGGTGACGTTCTGGTCGGCCAGCACTTCAAGGGGGCCGTCGTGGGCCTGAATCGAGAGTGGGGCATTGGCGGCGATCGCCTTGATGCCGCCGGCATGCGTATAGAGACTGGTAGCTTCTCCACTGACAAGGCTGGCCGTGTGCTGCGCGCTGAGCTGGGTGTCATGTTGCGCAACCACTGCGAGCTGCTCGCCGGCGAAGAGCGTCGTGCTGGCTGGTGTGGCAAAGACCAGGCTGGAAGGGGTTTCGGCCAGCATGGCCGGCGCGGAGAACGACTTCAGTTCGCGTTCCGGGCTGCCGGTACCGTCTGCGGGTGCCGCTTCCGGATGGATCACGTCACGGAAGCGTTCGACGCCGGCAAGCTGCGCCAGGGCGTCAGCCTCCGACTGTGCGGCGGCGTCGGACAAACGCTGCGCGGTGTCGGCAGCAGCCTTGAGTTGGGCAGCCGCTTCCGCGGTGTCGAGCTGGGTCGAGGCGCCGTTCTGCCGGGCCGTTGCCGAGAGCAGCATGCCCTTGGCCGCGCGCTGGATCTGCCAGCCATCAGTATGCAGTTCGAAGCCCTGCCCTCGCCATGCACCGCGCTGACCACCGAGGGGCTGATGCTGAATCAGATAGCCCAGGTTGAGCTGACTGGCGTGTGCGCTGCTCGCCAGCCTGGTGCGCAACTGGCCACTGGCGTCGTCAATCTGCCACTGGCTCCAGCCGCTGCCATCGAGCGTGCTCGCATGAAACCCTGCGACGACACCGGCATGATTGGCGGCGCTTTCCTCACCCGCTGGCCAAGGTGGAGTGTCCTGACCGTTATACAACGCGCCCACGATGACGGGATGATCCAGATCCCCGGCATCGAAATCGACCAGCACCTCGCTGCCCACCCTGGGCGTGAAGCTGCTGCCCCAGTTCGGGCCGGCCAGCGCTTCAGCCACGCGAACCCATATGCCATTGGAGTTGTCTCCGGTGGCACGCTCGGTTTCGTGCGCCAGTCCGCCCGGATTGGGCCGTCCTCCGCGCTGCCAGTGAAACTGGATGCGTACGCGCCCATTGCGCTCGCTTGCCGTGGCCAGGTCAGCTCCGGCTTCAACCGGCCCGACAACAAGCGCTGTCTGCAACCCAGGAGCGGCAGGCTTCGCAATCGGACGCGGTACGAGGGGCACGGATGCCGCCGCACACACGGCCCTGTTGCGGTAAATGCCCCGCTCCAGCCGTGCCTGTGAAAGCAGCGCACCAGGGTCCCGCGCGCCTGAGTCCAGATTGTTGCTGGCCTCATGCTCCACGATCAAGACCTTGAACCGGGCAGCTTCACCGCTGAACGCTTCATGCTGGGTCAGCGTGAAGGCCGCGCCTGCTTCCAGTTGCCGAACCGTACCTGCGATCCTGAATGCGGCGGAAGACAATGCCGCATGACGAGCACAAAGTTCGGCAAAGCGTTCAGCCGCTGCCGGATCCTGAAACGAGGCCGCTGCCAGGGCGTCATAATCCTCAAGCTCCGGGAGCCCTGAAGCCGCGTTGGCCGTCGCGGCGCTGCCGCCTGGCGCCAGCAGCTGGCGGTAATCCCAGCTCGACCGAACGTAGTGCGTGCTGGCAACGCGCGCTTCGCACTGCACGCTCTGAATCGTATCGCTCGATTCCGTGGCGCTGCTGCCGTGAAACCGGATGGTCGTCTGCCTGCACTCGGGGCTTTCCGCCGCTGCATCGAAGATCACGAGCCCGTGCCGGGAATGAGCCCCTGCCTCGACAGGCCCCGCCTCCTGCTCATGTTCGAAGCGGTACGAGAGGCCTTCTGCACTCAGGATACGATCCAGGAACTCGCGATCCGTCTCCCGATACTGAATGCAGAGCGGAACTCGCTGCAAGGCTTCCGAGAGCTCGAACTTCCACCTCCCTGTCGGGTATTCAGCCAGGACCTCGCGTGCGATATCTTCGACGGTCTTGTCCTGAAAGATCCGGCTGGTTCGACGCATCGCCATGAGCGCCGTCCATGACTGAATGCGTATTGCATATCTCGCCAGCGAACCATCGCTTCCCAGAAGCGATGCGGCCATAACCACCCCATGCCAACTGCGCGTACTGCGCCCGTCTGCAAGCAGTACCCTGAGCGTGAGCTCCTCCCCGATCAGGCTCTTCAGCTCGATATGCGCAGAAGACGATACGCACTGAATGTCGAAACAGAAGTCTTCCGAAACGGCTTCCCGGCCTTTCATCTGCTCGACCAGCAAAGCTGCATCGGGCAGAGGAGACGTCAGCGTAACAAGACGCGCGTGCTGCGAGAGGGACTTCAGAAAGTCCGCCCGGTCAGGCAGCAGGCTTCCGATGCCGGACGCCAGCGAGGCGCCCGAAAACAGTGTTTCCATAAGCAGGGACCGGGAGCAGGATCAAGGCAGCGTGATGGTGACGCGCGCCTGTTTCGGGGCGAGTTTGAAAAGCTCGGAGTAAGCACCCAGCATTCCCTGGGTGTGCCGATCAAGATAGGCCCGCATGCCGATGAAGCCGAGCACGGCCATGACCGCCATGACACTCGCCACCACCCAGACCGGAATCTCGGTACGCAGTGCATGTTTCACGCGATCCGGAACCGCCCAGTGCGGAGCAAAGGCGGCGCGCTTGCCCTTGTGATGCGCGACCTCATCGCCCACACGGCCGATGAGGTAGTTGATCTTCTCCGGCCCCTCCAGCAGATACTTGCCACGAAAGCCGTGCAGCAGGCAGTGGTGGAAAACTTCGAGTGCCTGCACACGGCGGGCACCCTGCGCCCGGAGCGCCTCGAGCTTCTCGAAGAACACTTCGCCGGCCAACTGCTCACCGAACAGCATCAGCTGCAAGGGCTGGCGCTCCCATTCGTCCCGAACCGAGAAGCGCGAGCCCAGTACCGCTTCATCCACCGCGGCGCAGAAAGCGTACTTCACGTCGTAGATGTCGTCAGGCAGGGCATTCTGCCGCTTCGCATTGCGCTCGAACTCGTCGAGAAAACGACGGATGCGCTCGCGAAAAACACTGGCGTCTGCAGGCGCAGCGCGATTGCGCAACATGAAGAGCAGGTAGAAGCCGTCATGCATGAGATCCGCCAGGCTGCGCGGAACGCGAGGCGCTTCCTGCCGGGGCTGTGCAGGAGTGTTGCCGAAAAGGGTCGGAGCAGAGAGGCTCATTCAATCACCGCCATGAGTTCGAGTTTGAGATCCTTGAAGCCGGAAGGGACGTAGATCGCAATGCTCTGTGCCTGGAGCATGCGTTCGTAGATCGGCCCGTGCGGTTCAACCGAGAAGTAATAGCAGCCAGGGCGAACCGGAATGGCTGCCGGCACCTGCGGAGCAGCCATCAGCTTGATGCCCGGCATCGAAGAGAGCACCAGCTTGTCGACATCTTCCGGAGCACCGAGCTTGAGGCGCATCGGCACGGCCTCGACCAGCTCGGCCGGAGGCATGTCTGACCCCACAGAAAGATAGAAACGCGCGTTGGCGCCAAGCTTTTCGGACTCCAGGCGACCGTTGAAAAGTCCGGGCTTGAGTTCGGACAGGGCTACGCCCACGTAGCGTGCGGAAATCACCGTATCGATGAGTTCGCGGATGATGCGATCCAGCGCCATGAACCCCGCCAGTGGATCCTGGTGGCGGTAAGCAGGCAGATCCGACAGGGAATAGGCCTTGGAAAACGTCAGCAGCTGCCCCGCAAGCCGCAGCAGACTCTGGAACAGACGCTCCGGATGAAGCGCCGGCTGATGGAAGTAGTGAGAGAGCTCAGCGAAGCCTGAGCTGGCGGTATGCAGCAGCCAGAAGGAGGCGACATCGCCCGAACGGAACTCGATGACATTGCGCGAAGGTTCGCGATGATGTCCGTATAGCGCCTCGCACTTTGCCTCCAGCATGTCCATCAGCCTGCGCAACAGACCGGTCAGGACCGGAGAGGATGCGATGCTGATGCAAGGCGGCAGAAAAGAGGCGTCAGCCTCGAATCCTCCGCTCGCAGTCTTGCGAATCCTGAGCAGCGCAAAGGAAAGATATTGCTCTCGAGGCTCGTAGTCAGCGAGCACACGCAGCTGCTTGCGCAGCACGGTCAGCTCCCCCTCTACGGCGTTCGTGTAGAGGTCGCCCGCCGGCTCGCTATCCAGCACATAACGACTGGCCGCCACCTGACGCGTACCGGCGCCCGCGGAGTTGCCACCCTCGGGACGCAACAGCGGCAACGCCAGATGAAAGACCAGCCCGTCCGCCGGAATATCGAGGTCCGCAAGCGCACGCGCCTCGGGCAGCGGATCGGCATAGGGCGCATCGATCTGCTCGCCGTCCTGCATGATGGCCCGTATCTCGAGCAGCCTCAGCAAGCCGCTTTCAAGCGCCTCGCGATCGACCTTCATTGATGACACGCCCCACAGGCAGGCATGCGCAGCCCTCAGGCCAGACGCCAGGCGCTGCTCGTGATAGAGATCCTGTCTCTGGAAATGCTGGGGCTTGAGGAACAGGCCTTCGCCCCACATCAGTTTCTGCACGGTCTTCACGTTCGCTAGAACCTTCTCATTGATTCATCGGCAGGTCACACCACCCAGCGAGCCGGGATTGACCAGTTGCGCGTTGTAGGGAACCCCCTGAGAAACCGTCAACGCACACGCATGCGCCCCCAGCACAATGCCCTTGGCATTCCCCTTGTCCTCGCCGGCAAACACCAGACGCCAGCGATCGGGAGCAGGTGTCCGGAACAGCGCAACAACCCCCACATAGGGCGCCTCGGCAGAAAGTGTCTCCACCCGGGAAAGTTCTTCGCCCGGCTTCACCGCCACTTCCTTTACATCCACCAGATCCGCCGCCAGCGCGGCCTTTTCCCTTGCCGGATCAGCAAGCACTTCATAGGAAGCCTGCATGAATGCCGCGGGATCCTTCAGACGATAAAAGCGAACGACGACAGCCATGCCACGGCCCCGATCATCGGCATTCAGGCTGCGCCCGGCGAACAGTTTCAGCTCCACCTGGCGGCTGACCGGCTGAAGTTTCTTTTCATTCACAGACGAAGCTCCTACCAGCCCCAACGCGCCGTCCTTGATTTTCGAAAGTCCCTCACTGGCACAGCCGGAGAGAAACACCAAAATCATCAGAAAAACACCACAAATACGATTCATCCCGTCTCTCTATTTCAAATCGATCAAATCATCAAAAACGCTCGTCGATAAAAACAAACCACTCATCAATACGGACCAAATCATCGTCAATCAGAAAAACGAGAAATCAAAACAACAAAAACACCAAACACGCCATTAGCAATTACTTACAAAGGGACGCCGTCCTTTAAAATCAAACAGATAACCAGAATCACCCCGTTCCGGAATCATCAATTACGCAAGACGGAAAAATTCTTTTCAGCGGCACCGGACTATACACGCAAACCGCACGGATAATTCAATGCCCATTGATCCATAATTTCAAAAAAAATTTGGTGATAACATCCGCCCCGCTGACAAAACAAAAACACACAGTCTTCAAAATCCTGTCGATTTTGTTGAATTCAAAGAAACAGGCAAAACTCGCATGAAAACCGCAAATCTGATTATTTCCGCATTCATTTCTGCTTCCCTTCTCTCTGCTTGTGTGACCGCACCTCAGCAGGCCCCCAAGACCACTGCCGAGCTCATGAAAGAATCCCAGGCTGCTCTCGACAGCGGGAAAATTGAAACCGCGGTTTCACTGCTTGAAACCGCGTCCAAGGCCAATCCGTCGGATGCAGCGCCCTGGCTGAAACAGGCCCAGGTTTATTTCGACGCCGACAATTACCCCGCAGCCATCCAGGCTTCCGATGAAGCCATGAAGCGCGATCCGCTCAACAAGGACGCAAAGGCCATCGCCGTTGTCGCCAGCCTTCGCGTCGCGATCCGCGCACTCTCGGATATGAACCAGGACAGCCTGCTGCGTGGCTCGAGCCGATCGGAAGCCGAGCGCTTGGCTCGCGCACTTCGCGAAACACTGGCTCAGGACCAGCTCGTCCCGATCAGTGATCCCAAGCAATCTGCCGGCAAACGCGCCCCGGCACGCCGCCCGGCAGCCAGCGCTCCAGCCAAAACGGGCAGCAGCGAAACGCCCGCGTCAGCCCCGGTCACGGCAGCTCCGGCAGCGGCAGCACCGGCCAAATCCTCGGGCAGCAGCTCAGGCAATCCCTTCGGCGCGCTGCGCTGATCCCTGACATCACACCACTATCTATCGGAGGAAAAAGTGGCCAAGTCGGAAAGCATCCAGAAAAAGCTGCAGCGCGTGCGTCCGCCGCGCGTTCAGCTCTCCTACGACGTAGAAATCGGCGATGCCATCGAAGCGAAGGAACTTCCCTTCGTGGTTGGCGTCCTGGGCGATTTTTCCGGCAATCCGGAAAACCCGCTGCCGCGCCTGCGCGACCGTAAGTTCGTCAGCATCGACGGTGACAACTTTGACGATGTCATGAAAGGCATGGCACCCCGGACGGTTTTCCGTGCGAAGAACACCCTTTCGGAAAAGGGTGGCGAACTCGGCGTCGAACTCAAGTTCGAGTCCATGGAGGATTTCCGGCCCGAGTCCATCGTTCAGCAGGTCGAGCCGCTCAAGAAGCTGCTCGAAGCGCGCAGCAAGCTGGCAGATCTGCGCGGCAAGCTCGCCGGCAACGAAAAACTCGACGACATCCTGCAACAGGTACTCACCAGTACCGACCAGCTGGCTGCGCTCAGCCAGGAATCGACGGGGAAGGAATAAGCGATGAACGCAGATCTCTCCGCCGTTCAGGCTGCGTCGCAGACCACTGAACAGGTTTCGCTGCTGGATCGCATCGTTGCAGACAGCAAGGTCGCCAAATCCCAGGCTGAACACAGCCGCGCGCGTGACCTCATCAGCGAACTCGTTTCGCAGGTGATGGAAGGGGCCGTTGTCATTTCGGAGAATCTCTCCGCAACGCTCGATGCGCGCATCGCGGAACTCGACGAAATCATTTCGGGTCAGCTATCGGCCATCATGCACGCCCCGGAATTCCAGAAGCTGGAATCCACCTGGCGAGGTCTCGAGTATCTGTGCAAACAGACCTCGACCAGCACGACACTGAAGATCAAGGTCTTCAACTCCAACAAGAAGGATCTGGTCAAGGATTTCAAGTCGGCCATCGACTTCGATCAGAGCGTGCTCTTCAAGAAGGTTTATGAAGAAGAGTTCGGCACCTTCGGCGGTGCGCCTTTCGGAGCGCTGATCGGAGACTTCGAGATCGGCCGGCAGCCCGAGGACATGTACTTCATCGACCAGATGTCACATGTGGCCGCGGCCTCGCATGCCCCGTTCATTTCCGGCTCGAGCCCTGAGCTGTTCGGCCTGGAATCCTTCACTGATCTCGGCAAGCCTCGCGATCTCGGCAAGGTTTTCGATACGGTCGAGTATGCAAAGTGGAAATCTTTCCGCGAGAGCGAAGACTCCCGTTATGTCGGCCTGACCCTGCCCCACTTCCTGGGCCGCCTTCCGTATCACCCCAAGGATGGCACACCGGTCGAGGGTTTCAACTACGTTGAAGACGTCGATGGCAGCGATCACCACAAGTACCTCTGGGTTAACGCTGCATACGCTTTTGCAGCGCGTCTCACCGATGCATTTGACATGTTCGGCTGGTGCGCAGCCATCCGCGGCGTCGAAGGAGGCGGGCTGGTCGAAGACCTGCCGACCCACACCTTCAAGACCGATGATGGCGAAGTCGCACTGAAGTGCCCGACTGAGATCGCGATTACCGATCGCCGGGAAAAGGAACTGTCCGATCTGGGCTTCATTCCGCTTGTGCATTGCAAGGGAACGGACTACGCGGCGTTCTTCGGCGCACAGTCTGCGCAGAAGGCAAAGAAGTACAACACCGATTCGGCCAATGCCAACTCGGTCCTCTCGTCCCAGCTGCAATACATCTTTGCGGTATCGCGCATTGCGCATTACCTCAAGGCCATGATGCGGGACAAGATCGGCAGCTTCGCCTCGGCCGGCAACGTTGAAACCTATCTCAACAACTGGATTGCCCAGTACGTACTGCTGGATGACGGCGCATCCCAGGAGGCCAAGGCCCAGTTCCCGCTCCGCGAGGCATCCATTCAGGTTTCGGAAGTGCCCGGCAGGCCTGGCGTCTATCGCGCCGTGTCGTTCCTGCGTCCGCACTTCCAGCTCGATGAACTTTCGGTCTCGCTGCGCCTGGTGGCCGAACTTCCGCAATCCGCAAAAGGCGCTTAATCAATTTCCCCTAGAAGGAGCAGCACGTGAAGGATATCTACGTCCAGTTCAAAGGCAAGTTCGATGTCAAGGGCGAGTCCCGCGACAACGATCACAAGGAGTGGATCGAAGTTGGTTCCTGGCATCACCAGATCCTGCAACCGAAGTCGGCTACGGCTTCGACGGCAGGCGGTCACACCGCAGAGCGCTGCGAACACGGCGAAATGATTTTCGTGAAGGATCTGGATCTGACTTCCCCGCGTCTGTGGGAAGGCTGTTCGGCAGGTCACACCTTCGACGAAGTCACGATTGATTTCATGCGTGCAGATGGCACCAGCCGCGTGAAGTATCTGGAAGTGAAGCTGAAGAACGTGCTCATCGCTTCGGTCACCCCGTCGGTGAGCGACGCAGGTACCACTGAAGCATTCGCACTGAAGTACGCCGCGGTGCAATGGACTTACACCGCACAAGACATCAAGGGCGGTACCAAGGGCAACAAGATTGCCAAGTGGAGCCTTGCCAAGAACACGCCGACCTACGACGTGTAATGCAGTACCCGGCCGCCGGCTCCTCCGGTCGGTGGCCGGCCCGAACAGCCTCACCGGAAATGACTCATGGCGGGATTCTTGCCGACATTGTTTGAACGTCTGCGCGACGATCAGCCCCACCGCTCCAACGAAGCAGACCCGATGCGTCGATGGTCCGTCGAAGAACTCAAGGAATCCGTTGCCCGTGATCTGGAGCGTCTGCTCAACAGTCGCAGTGCCTTGTTCTCGGACAGCTTCGACGACTTTCCGGAAAGCCGCAAATCCGTGGCGAGCTACGGCATGGGCGACTTTGTGGGATTGAGCCTTTCCAACCCGGCAGACCGCGAGCTGATCTGCCGCACGCTTGAGCGCACCATCGCCCACCACGAGCCACGTCTGCGCCAGGTGGACGTCCGCCTGGAAGCAGACCGCACAGCCATCGGCTGTCTGCAGTTCGGCATCAACGCCGTGCTCCATGTGAATCCCGCGAGCGAGCCCGTCACCTTCGACGCGCTGCTCCAGCCCAACACGCTTCAGTACGCCGTCGCAAAAGGCCGTACGACTCAGGGAGTGCGCTAGGTCATGCGTGATCTGCTTCCCTACTACGAGCAGGAGCTGACCTTCCTGCGCCGTCACTCCAGAGAATTCGCCCAGCGCTATCCGAAGATAGCGTCACGCCTCCTGATTTCGGGCGATGCCTGCGAGGACCCGCATGTCGAGCGCATGATCGAATCGTTCGCGCTGCTCTCGGCACGAGTCCAGAAAAAACTCGACGATGATTTTCCCGAGTTCACGTCCTCCTTCATTGACGTGCTCTACCCGCATTACCTGCGCCCGCTCCCGTCCTGCTCGATTGCACGGTTCGACATGGCGGGCGCCGATGCCCAGCTCTCCGCCGTCAGCCAGATCAAGCGCGGATCGGGCCTCACGACGCGCCCGGTCAAAGGCGTGAGCTGCAAGTTCCGCACGGCTTTCGACGTCTCGCTCGCTCCGGTTCGAGTCGAGGAAGCCCTCTACAACGAGAACTTCACCCCGCCACGCGGATTTGCCTTGCCCTCCGGCAGCGCTGCCCTGATGAGCCTGACGCTGGCCAGCGCCTCGACACAATTGCCACTCGATGCCGTAGCACTCGATGTGTTCCGTCTTTTCGTGGACGGCGAGAGCTCCCAGGTCGAACAGATCCGCGAGGCCATGCTGTCACGCGCGCTGGCCATCGCGCTTGAGATTCCGGGCCAGCATCGCTGGCATGCGCTCGACACGGGATTCACAAAACCTGTCGGCTTCAATCTGGACGAAGAACTCTTCGACTACGACGCCCGTTCGCATCTGGCATATCGTCTCCTGTCGGAGTTTTTCGCTTTCCCCGAGAAGTTCAATTTCGTCGATCTGGACTTCGCCAGGCTTCGCCAGCTTCTGCCGGCAGGCACTCAGCGCTGCACGCTGCACTTCGTGCTCGGCTCCGAGCAGGACGACAGCCGTGACGCGCGTCTGCTGGAGCGAATGAGTGCGGCGAACCTGCTCACCCACTGCACGCCGGTCGTCAATCTCTTCAACCAGAATGCGGACCCCATCCGGGTCACGCACCGGAAGTCGGCCTATCCAGTCGTTCCCGACTCGCGCCGCGCTCATGCCTTCGAGCTTTACTCGATCAACTCCGTCTCGAAGATCGAGAAGAGCGCCCGCGGCGAAGTCCTGCTCGACTACCGCCCCTATTACGCCCTGCGCCACGGCGAGAACCTCGACGAGAACGGCCGCTTCTACCATCTGCGACGTGACGAACAGGTAGCCGAGCTGAGTCCGGGCTTCGAATACGAAATCTCCATCATCGACCTGGACTTCGATACCCGCTCGGAAAAAACCGAGACCCTGTCCATCGAACTGACCTGCACCAATCGTGACTTGCCAGCGCAACTGCCCTTCGGCATGGCCGGTGGCGATCTGTTCATGGAGGGCGGCGGGCTCGCGCGCAGCATCATGCTGCTGCGCAAGCCCACCCAGACCATGCGGATCGATCGCAGCAAGTCGCACTGGCGCCTGATCTCCCATCTCTCCCTGAGCCAGTTGTCGCTCACGGAGGCCGGGCTGGAAACCCTGAAGGAAAGCCTGGCGCTGTACGACATCACGCGCTCGGCCGTCACCCGCAAGCTCATCGACGGTCTGCAATCCATCGCGCATGAAGTCGTGACGGCACGCATCGCGGGCAATCCCTTCCCGAGCTTCGTAAAAGGTGTGGAAATCACGCTCGGCGTACTGCCCCAAAACTTTGTCGGAACAAGCGTGGAGCAATTCGCACGCCTGCTCGACCGCTTCTTCGGGCTCTATGTTCACACCAACAGCTTCACCAGCCTCGTCGTGATCAATCATGAGAGCGGAGAGGAAATCGTACGATGCGCACCCCGCAACGGCGACCAGATCCTGGTGTGATCGAACGCCTGCGCGAGGCGCCCTGGAGATTCGAATTCTTCCAGGCGGTCCGCGTGCTGGCGACTCACTTCCGCCGAGAGCATGGCGAGGCACCGTCACGCATCGTGGGCGAACGTATCCGCTTCGGCAACTCGCTGAACATCGGCTTTGCGCCGAGCGAGATCGAGTCGCTCGCGTTCGACTACGAGGGTGAGCCGGTCGCGGAAGCCGCCTGGCCCCAGCAAGCCGTGCTGCCGGATGCTGCCGGCATTACCGCGGCCTACCTCACGCCAAGCTTCATCGGGCTGACCGGCAACAACGGCACCCTGCCACGCAGCTATACCGAATCCCTCATCGAGCAGGAAAGCATCCGGCGCGACAAGGCAAGCCGGGCGTTTCTCGACATCTTCTCGAATCGCGCCATCGCGCTTTTCTACCGGGCCTGGGAAAAACACCGCCTTTATTTCCAGTACGAACGCGATCGACGCGAACGCTTCCTGCCGATGCTGCTGTCCCTGATCGGAGCCGGCAACAACGGCATGCAGGAGCGTGTCTGCGAACCGCAGCGTCGCGTGCTGGCCGAAACGCTGGCCTACTACGCGGGCGCGCTGAGACAGAGCGCACGCCCTGCCCACCTGATCGAACGCATTGTCGCCGACTACTTCCAGATCCCCGTCCGACTGCAGCAATTCGTGGGGCGCTGGCATGAGCTTCCGCCCTCACAGCAATCCACGCTGGGTCTCGCCAACGCCAGCCTCGGCGTCGACACGGTCTGCGGCAGCCGGATGTGGCAATGCCAGACTGGCATCGCACTGGAGATCGGGCCGCTCGCGCGCGAAGACTTCGAACGTTTCCTGCCCGGCGGCGAAGCAAGCGAAGCCATCACCGCGCTGCTGGCCACGCTCACCGGCGTCACGCTGGACTGCACCGTCCGCCCCATCCTGCGCCGGCAGGATGTACGGCCCGCCCAGCTGGGTAGCGCTGCACGCCTGGGCCACAACAGCTGGATGCTGACCCGCATCACCCACGAAGACCGCAAGGACCTCGCCTACGAAATCCGGCACGGCTCCACTCACTGAACAAACGAACACCCAACGATACGCCTACATCATGTCGAACAATCTCAAGGTCCTGATCACCAAACTCAACCCTGTCTGCCGCAAGGCCGCCGAGCGCGCAGCAGCCCTTTGCATGTCGGCCGGGCATTTCGAGGTCGACCTGGAGCACCTTTTCCTGGCGCTCTGCGAAGCCGACAACTCCGACTTCTCCCGCCTGTGCAGGAAGTTCGATGTCAGCCTGACCGCACTTGAACGGGATCTTTCGACTGAGATCGGACGCTTCCGCAATGGCAACACCCGCACGCCGGTTTTCTCGCAGCATCTGCCCGCGCTGTTCGAACATGCCTGGCTGATTGCTTCGCTGGACTCCGGCAATGCACAGATCCGGTCCGGTCATCTGCTTCTGGCGCTGCTGACCGCTCCGGATCTCTCGCAGCTGGCGTTCCGGGGTTCGAAGCTCTTCGTGAAGTTCCCGCTCGACGAGATCAAGCACAAACTCACCGAACTGACGGTCGGCTCGGACGAGGCCGTTCAGGCGGTCAGCAACACGTCCCGCGATGACGATCTGCCGGATGCCGGTGACATGGCCGCAGCAGGCAACGGCGCGCCCCGCACGCCCGCGCTGGACCAGTTCACGACGGATCTGACCCGCCGTGCCGCAGAAGGAAAGATCGATCCGGTCATCGGTCGCGACACCGAAATCCGGCAGGTGGTCGACATCCTGATGCGTCGCCGCCAGAACAACCCCATCCTCACCGGCGAAGCGGGCGTCGGCAAGACTGCCGTCGTCGAGGGTCTCGCCCTGCGCATTGCCGCGGGCGACGTTCCACCACCGCTCCAGGGCGTGGCGCTGCATACACTCGACATGGGACTGCTCCAGGCCGGTGCAAGCGTAAAGGGCGAATTCGAGAATCGGCTCAAGAACGTGATCGACGAGGTCAAGAAAAGCCCGACGCCCATCATCCTGTTCATCGACGAGGCGCACACCATGATCGGTGCTGGCGGCCAGGCCGGCCAGAACGATGCGGCCAATCTGCTCAAGCCGGCGCTCGCACGCGGCGAGCTGCGGACCATCGCCGCCACGACCTGGGGCGAATACAAGAAGTATTTCGAGAAGGATGCCGCGCTGGCCCGCCGCTTCCAGGTCGTCAAGGTTGAAGAGCCCAGCGAAGACCTGGCCAGCGCGATGCTGCGCGCCATGTCGGGCCTGATGGAGCGCCATTTCAATGTGCGCATTCTTGACGAAGCCATCACCGAAGCCGTTCGCCTCTCGGCACGCTACATCACCGGACGCCAGTTGCCGGACAAGGCGGTCAGCGTGCTCGACACGGCATGCGCCAGAGTCGCGCTGGGGCAGAGCGCCACGCCCGCCCGCATTGAAGACGCGGTCAAGCGGCTCGATCGCATTGATGCAGAGCGGGGCTCACTGGCCCGCGAACATGCGACCGGCCACGACCATGGCGAACGCATGCGCGAGCTGGAAGCCGAGCGCGCCTCGCTTCAGGCCGGACTCGAAGCAGACCGTGCCCGCTGGGAACAGGAGAAGCAACTGGTGGAAAAGATCGGTGCGCAACGCGCTGCACTCGAGCAGCAGGCCGGCAGCACGGGCAGCACCGAAGAAGTCGGCAGGGCAAAAGGCAGAAAGACGCCGAAGAGCGAAGCGCATGTTGAACTCGACGCGCTGGCCACGGCGCTGCGTGGTCTTCAGGGCGAAACACCGCTGGTGCCGCTGCAGGTCGACGGCAATGTCGTCGCCGAGATCATTTCGAGCTGGACGGGCATTCCGCTCGGCAAGATGGTGAAAGACGAAATTCAGGCCGTACTGAAACTCAGGGAATCGCTCGAAGCTCGCGTGATCGGTCAGCCGCATGCCATCGAAGCGGTCTGCCAGCGCGTTCGCACGGCACGGGCCAACCTCGAGGACCCGAACAAACCCAAAGGGGTTTTCCTCTTTGTCGGTCCGTCCGGCGTCGGCAAGACCGAGACCGCGCTCGCGCTGGCCGAGGCCCTCTATGGTGGCGAGCGCAACCTGATCACCATCAACATGAGCGAGTATCAGGAAGCCCATACCGTGTCCGGGCTCAAGGGCTCGCCCCCCGGATATGTCGGCTACGGCGAGGGCGGAGTACTGACCGAAGCGGTCCGTCGCAAGCCCTACTCCGTCGTGCTGCTTGATGAAGTGGAGAAGGCGCACCCGGATGTCATGGAGCTCTTCTTCCAGGTTTTTGACAAGGGCGTGATGGATGATGCCGAGGGCCGCGAAATCGACTTCCGCAACACCATCATCATCCTGACGAGCAACGCGGGCTCTTCCACACTCATGCAGGCCTGCCTGAACAAGAGCCCGGAGGAAATCCCTTCGCCGGAAGCGCTTGACGCACTGATCCGCGGCCAGCTGAACAAGACCTTCAAGCCGGCCTTCCTGGGGCGCCTGAAAGTCGTGCCCTACTACCCGATTGCCGACGAAGTGCTCGAACAGATCATCCGCCTGAAACTCGATCGCATCGCTGCGCGCGTTGAGACCAACCACAGCGCCGCCCTCAGCTACACCGATGACCTGGTCGAAGCGGTGCTGGCGCGCTGCACCGAGGTGGACTCCGGCGCGCGGAATGTGGACAACATCCTCAACGGCACGATGCTGCCGGAAATCGCCGGAACCGTGCTCTCGCGCATGGCCGAGGGCAAGGAAATCCGCAAGATCAAGCTCAGCGCCAATGACAAGGGAGAATTCCGGTACACAATCAGCTGAGGTCTCGCGTCGTGCCGTCAGCCTGACGGCACGACTCGCACGCCGGACGCATGCCGGCCTGAAGCCATGACCGCAGCACAATCAGTGACCGCGTCCCTCGTTGCAACACGCCTGACCTGCCCCAACACACATCGCTCCCAGCATGAACGCCAGCCTTTCAAGCATCGCAGATGCGCTACGCAGCCTGATTTCCGGCCATACGGATGCCAGCCGCCTGATCCGCCTCAGGACGGCCGACAGCACAGAGACATTGATGGTCGAGCGGCTCGACGGCTTCGAGGAGATCATCCCCGCACAGGAGTCCTCGGCCGGCTTCCGGTTCGAGCTGAGGGTGCTGTCCAGCAACGCCTTCCTGTCGCCTGAATCCTGGCTGGGCCAGCCCGTTCTGGTCGAACTACTGACCGCGCAATCACGCAGCGAACTGCGTCCCTTCTCGGGTCACGTCACCGCCTTCGAGTCACTTGCCGGCGACGGAGGATTCGGTCACTACCGGCTCACGATCGAACCGTGGCTGGCTTTCCTGGCCTATCGTCGCGACAGCTACGTGTTCCACGACATGTCGGTCATCGAGATCGTTGACGCGGTACTGGGAGACTGGCGCAGCAAGGGAACACTGAATCCGCTCTGGCGCTGGGTGCTGGCCGACGCATCGGTCTACCGGAAGCGCTCGGTCTGCACCCAGTATCGCGAAACAGATCTGGCATTCATCAGCAGGCTGATGGCCGAAGAAGGTCTGTACGCCTGGTTCGAGCACGCGTCGGGCAGCTCCGCTGCCGACGCCCGTCACACCCTCGTCATTGCGGACCAGATGGACGCCTTCCCGGACAACGCGCAGGCACAGATCCGCTTTCATCGTGCCGCCGCCACCGAGACCTCTGACACGATCCAGCACCTTGTCAGTGTACGTTCGCTGGCCAGCCATTCAGTCACCCTCGCAAGCTGGGACTATCGCAGTCTTGATGCACGAAGCTCGACCGCGGCCGGATCCGCCGACGGACATGCTGCTGACATCCCCATGACGCGCTTCGATGCGCCCGGCATGTATGCCTGGCCAGATCGCGAAACGGGCGAACGCATGGCACGCCGTCTTCAGGAAGCCATCGATGCCCGGCAGCATACCCTCAGTGGCGAGAGCACGGTTCGAACCCTCTGCCCGGGCACGCGCTTCACACTGCTCGGCCACTTCGATGCTGACGCTCCCGAGGCCCGGAACGAAGCTGACCGCGATCGCTATGCGGTAATCCGTGTCAGCCACCACGCACGCAACAACCTCGGCACAACGCTCTCCTCCAGACTGACAGAGCTTCACACGGCCACCGGGACGGTAGAGGTTGCTGGCGGCAGCGAAGATGCGCTGTATCGCAATGACTTCGTCCTTCTGCCTGCAGCCCTGCCCTGGCGCGCGGCGACGCTCGACGCCAGCGGGCGTCTGCTCCGCCCTCGCCCCGTCGTCAGCGGAAGCCTGAGTGCGATCGTCGTGGGCGAGGCAGGACAGCCGGTCCACACCGACCGTGACGGACGCATCCGGATCCAGTTCCACTGGCAACGCGGCACACAAAGCCACAGCAGGCAGTCCACGCCATCAGGTGATGACAACGCACCCGGCAGCACCGGCAGCTGGAGCTGGGTCCGGGTGATGAGCCAATGGGCCGGCGCAAACTGGGGCGCCGCCTTCGTCCCGCGCGCGGGTCAGGAGGTACTGGTCTCGTTCATCGAAGGAGACATCGATCGCCCGATCGTTGTCGGGAGCCTCTACAACGGCCAGGGGGCGGAATCCGCGCAAGGCAACCGGATCGCCCGCGGCGCCGGCGTCGCAACCGGCAACGCGCCGGCCTGGTTCGCCGGCACGGATACTCAGTCCTCCACCTCGGCCGGCGAAGGTCATGCCCACCCTGCCGTCCTGGCCGGCATCAAAACTCAAGCCATGAGTGCCAGCCAGACGGGCTCAGGCGGCTTCAATCAGCTCGTTTTCGATCTCACCCCTGGCGAACCTCGCGCCCAGCTCGCCAGCACGCAATATGCCAGCAGCCTGAACCTCGGAACCCTGCGGCACCAGTTCGACAACCAGCGCAAAGCCTTTCGGGGTCACGGCGCCGAACTCGCCACGGATGAGTCGGGCGCCCTGCGCGCGGGCAGCGGCCTGCTGCTCTCCTCTGACGCCCGAAGTAATGCTTCCGGCATGCAAATGGATGCACGCCTGGCAACCAGCCAGCTCGAATCCGCAAAAGCACTCGTCCAGGCACTGGCAGAGTCGGCCGCGAAACAGAAAGCCCGCCTCGAAGGTGACCCTGCAGCCGACAAGCTGCCCGTCACCGAACAACTCGGACACAGCAACGAAGTACTGAGCGCAACGGAAACGCAGAAAGCGACGGAAAAGGCCGAGGCAGCCGCGAACGTGCCTGCCTGGAGCGAACCGATGATCGCCATCGAGTCTCCCGCCGGGATCAATGCCCTCACCCCGAAAGACGCGATCCTCAACGCCGGCAACACCCTGAGCCTCACCGCCGCCGACATCCATCTGGCAGCCCAGGGCAAGAGCGCCTGGGCAGTGAAAGATGGCATCGTGCTCTACACCTATGGCAAGCAGTCCGACACGAAACGCCCCGTCGGCGACACCGGCCTCAAGCTCCACGCTGCACAAGGCAAGGTCTCGATACAAGCCCAGTCCGACAAGGCCGACTTCAACGCCGACAAGAAAATCACCCTCACATCCACCACCAAGGACGTGCTGCTACAGGGCAAGAACGATCTGCAACTCACCGCCGCCGGTGCTGCCATCCAGATTTCGGGTGGAAACATCACCCTTGTCGCGCCGGGGAAGGTGTCGTTGCTGGCGAGTCAGCGGAATTTGACGAGTGGAAAAAGTGACATGCGTCCAGCATCGTTACCAACCCCTGGGGAACTGAGTCTCACGCATCCGCAATCCGGCCCACACAGCGTGCGTTTCGCCGCTCTCGGCGCTGACGCTTTACTGGCGGATAGCGCTTGGGCCAATCAGCCCTACCTTGTCGTCGATGGTGATGGCAAAACACTCGCCAAAGGAGTGATTCCAGAGAGCGGACGCCTTCCCCGTGTAACGACCGAGAAGCCAGAAGATGTCGTGCTTGTCCTGGGCAGCGTTGACGAAACGCTATGGGAGCCAATCCAAGGCCGTTCCCAATCAGCATCGTCGTCTGCGACAGACGAAGAGGATGCGCTGAACCACGACGAGGCAGCGCTCGAACGTGAGACAGCCAAAGTCATCGCTAGTCGGTACTACCAAGAAACACTCGCCGCTACCAGTCACCATGGAAACGAATTCCTGAGTCCGGAGCAGATCAGGGCAGCACTTGACCTCCCTGCTGAATAAGCCCAAAAACATTAGCCATGCCAAAATTTATCAAAGCCACCTACCACCCCGAACTAAAGACTGCCGAGTTCATCTCAGATGACGGGCGTCACCTGCTAAGGACAGGCGGCAGCCTATGTTGGCGACTCAACAACGGCGGCAATCTCGTCTCACCAGTCGTCAAGGGCGTCCCCTGCCCAAGGAAAACCAAGGGCTACATCGGCTTTGCGAAAGCGGGGGCAAGCGAACATCACTTCTTTATCTTTCCGGACTATGAAACCGGTAGAGCTGAGCTCAAAGCCACCTTGGACAGAAAGTACGCCGACCATACGGTCAGTGAAACCATTCGCGCCTATGCGCCAAAGCATGACAAGAATGACACCGATCAATACATCACCAACCTGTGCAAGCTCAGCGGCGTATCAAAGGACAGCAAGCTAAGGGATATGTCACCCGAACAGCTTGAGTCGATCATGGATGGCATCGAGCGCATTGAGGGATATCACGCCGATGCCGCCTCGCGAAAAGAGGTCTGGGTAAACGTCACGAAAATACAAGCATCGGATGGAACTCGGCCGATTCAAGGCGAAGAGATTGTCGTCAAAAGCGATGGCAAAGAAGTCACGCTTAAATCAAACGCCGTAGGACTGTTCCCTCCGATCGTGCACGGCAAATCTCCTGTAGAAATCAAGCATAAGACAGCGGATGGCAAGCTCAAATCGCTGGGCACGCTACCCGCCGACCGCAGTCAGCACATGTCGCTGGTCGCAAAACTTGAGAAATTTCTGGGTCGAACAGCGGCCAATCAGGTGTCAACGCCATCCAGCTCCAGAAAACATTCCCTCACCTATACGGTGCAACCCGGTGACAGTCTGAGCAAAATTGCATCCAAATTTCAGACTACCGTAGCCCAGCTCAAACACGACAACAGCTTGGCGCGTGACCTCATCATCCCCGGACAAGTGTTGGGAATTCATGCACCACCTCCTTCAACGATTCCTCCTACGCCGCCCAAAAAGGCCGCACACAAATCTCCCGCATCTCAGCCAAGCGCGGAGCGCACGGGGCAACAAAGCCCCCCACAGGCAAAACCGCCAAAGGCATTACAAGGCCAGAAAACCACGCCAGCTAGAAGCAAAGCCGGATCTGGCGAGCCGATTCAGCTCATTCAGCCCGAAGACGGTCAAGTGCCTTGGATGAAGTACGCTATAGCCGAGGCAAAAAGGCACAAAGGTGCGGCTGAGACGGTGATTGAAAAAGACATCGATTACCACTCTCAAATCAACGACGGCATCAAAGGCCTGTCTGGCAGCTTGAATGCATGGTGCGCGGCGTTTGCGAACTGGTGCCTGATGCAGGCAGGGTATCCAATCCAGAACCCGAAGGAATTGGGCTTTGTGGATCGCGTCGCCGCAACAGGAAGAGCTGAGGGTTTCAGAAACCTGCGAGGGGTTCGAACCAAGGCGAAACAGGATTACAAGGACGTGCCATTTGTCGACAACCCGCTGTACGAAAAAATTGATGAGCCTGTGTATGGCGCAATCGGCATTGTTGTGACACCAAGCGGTCACGGCCAGCACGTTGGTTTTGTGTATGGAAGAGAATCAGAAGATTCAATATGCATGCTCGGTGGAAATCAAGGGCAAACCATAAAATTCAGTCCATTCACAGAAAAAGAAAAAGAGATTTCACTCGGAAAGAAAAAAAAGAAAACGAACCACCTTGAGTTTTACATCCCAAATCATTACACAAAAACACATAAATCGTCAAACAAAAAACTAGAACCCGTTTCATCACTCGATCTAAATAAAGAAATTGGAGTTAAAGGAAAGGACAACAAAAATGAAAGCACGCGGTAAATTGCTTTTAACAGTCATTGCATTTGTTTTTTACTCCGGAGTATCTAGAGGAGGATCCGCCGACGGCCCTTTTGTTATCTGGCTGGATACAACACAAAGCAGCGAAAGCACGAAAGTAATTAAAGAAAACTTTAATATCAAAAAAGACAAGTGCGGCCAACCGTCAGCCATTGTCTTTCTGAAGAGCCACCCAAAATGGGTTTCTCAAGAATTTGTCAAGCACGCCATATTTTACAATGAAAAAAAATCGATATCCAAACTAAACAAATATCTAAAAACTCCTTTCTTAGACGCAGATTTAGGTTTCGACGGAATAATGGTTTATAGGGAAAATCCAGATCCTATTATTTATTATTTTAGATCAGGAGAAAATACTGTCCGAACAATAAAATCAGCCAAACCATCTGATCGAGAAAACTTCTGGGCTGCGTTCTGCATAGCCCTCCCTGAATCAACTCAATCACCTTGACCTGAGTTGCGCCCACCGCGGCCGAACGCCTGATGACCGAGAAATTCCTCCAAGGCGTGTCCACGCGGAAGGCCCCGAGCACCAGTGCCAGCTACAAGCTCGCCAAAGCCGACTACGACCGCAACAACATCATCATCGGTTGCAAGGCCACCGCACTCGACGCATGCGTCCTCGCGGGCGGCGTACTCCCTGAGCACAGCCTCAAAGCCTGGACGGAAATGCTCCAGCGCAAAGCCGATGATCTACAGCACTATGCCGTGCTGGGCATCCTGGCCAATCAGGAAAAGTGGGCCAAAGGGTTTCAATCTGCCGACGAAAAATCAATCGGCGACTTTCTGACCGACATCGGTACAGTGGGTAAGCAATACGATGTTGCAAGAAACGCACTGGAGTCCCACCCTTGATATTGGCGGCAAGGCTATGATGGCAATCAAAGGGGAACAGGCCGCAATCCGACTAGCTGGCATAAGCGTAAAAGCGACAACGGTTGTCAAAGCAGGCGGCTTTCTTGGGGTCGGAGCTTCGATTGCTGACGCGATTCAATCAGCACTGAAAGCCTATACCCTCGTCAAGAGGGGCGACAACAATGCAGCGGCATATGCCGGCATTGGCGCAGCCGTCGCGGGGTTGGCAGCTTACGCAGGATTTAACGTTGCACTCGGGGTAACTGCACTGCTGGGCCCCCTGGGCTTACTGATTCTCTGTATCGGCGCCGGTATCGTTCTGGCCTACTTGGCCTTCATGGCGGAAGACACTCCCATAGGAATTTGGCTTGATCGTAGCTCATTTGGCAGCGGGCGGCGTCCAGAGGGAAAGTTCCTGAGCCAGCGTCTTGAAGCCGACGCGCTTGAAATGGTTGGCAAACAATTGGTGATTCAAGTGGAGTGGCATGACACAGCTTTGTCACTAGAAACCGACGAAATCGAAATCTCAGTCAAGCGACCAGCCAATGGGGGAGACGCAGTTGTGATGGGTTTGCGACTCCACGGCGAATCGGGCACAGGTGATCGCCTTAGCTCTATCTATGTTCATGGCGCCACTCTCAGCGAGATGAAGAGTCTGAAACCTCCAAATGGCCTCTATATAGCAGATAAGACAACAACTGCCCTTAGTAAACCAGGTTTTGATTTTGAAGCCTCGGAGCTTGTCGATGCAGGAACAAACAAAGCTGTTGAAGATGGCAGCGCGAAGATATATCAGTGGGAAAAGCGTTTTGAGGTGAATACCCGTAAATTCGAACGTGGCACGGTATACATCCGATACTTTCCTAACAAAACTGATCCAACCGCATTCTTCGACAATGAAATTTCAATCGCAGACTGAGCTTTGACGTCAGGTCTCGGCAATACAAGGCAATACAAATATGGCACTACCAAATTGGGAGACTGGCCCCTGGACGCAGGACTCTGGTCAAAACTCCTCCCCCCTCGAACCGGCTGGCTCTGGCGTCATCAAAACATTGCCTCCTGCAGACACGCCTACCATTGAAGGCGGCCTGCCCAAACTCGACGACGAGGTAGCTGCATCTAACGCGATCTTCTTGGAGATAAAAAGCTCTTTAATGTCCAAAAGATGGCTAATGATGTTGGCTTTTCCATTTCTAGCCCTCGCACTTGCTGCCTCACTGGCGCTGCTCACCTGGGCTTCCGTCGGGGATTTTGGAAGAGAAAGAACTACTATTCTAGCAGCTGCGTTATTCGTGATTAGCATTGTTTCGTATGCGGCTTACCCTGGCTTTTTCTTGACTTGGGTTGGCGAGCGCGCTGATTCCCGTGCGGAAGAATGCGAAACCGTGGAAGGAAGTGGGGATGCGCGAGCCCGGAACGAAATTCTCCGGACCACCTACCGTTTGGGCCGGGCAATCTGGAAGAAGTGGAGTGGTTACCACCGACGCAGCCTGGTCGAAACCAAGATGCGCTGTTTCAAGTTGCTCGGCGAGCGCGTGATGGCTCGCGACTTTGATCGGCAAGTAGCCGAGCTGCAAATTCGCGCAGCGCTGCTCAACCGCTCACCCAGCTTGGCACGCCTCAAACCGTGCGCGTGGCATAAATCCGTCTTAGGCCAGGGGAGTTATGGCCTCGCGCTGATTTGTGCAACAAAGCCCAGTTCTGGCAGAAGATGACTCAACCAAGCACCTTGTCTCCTATCGCTGGCCACAAAAGAAAGACAAACTGGATCAATAGACATGAAAATGTATATTTTTTTTATTTTTAGCCTTCCCATTCTGCGCAGACGCGAACGACTGCAAATACGGAAACATTGAAGATTTTGGAGTTTTTTGGATTAAATTCAGAAAAGCGATAATATTAAGTGACGTGACGCTGGCAACACAATTATCAGAATTCCCAATAACACTTACTGACCTACAACAACCAAACAAAAACCTTTTCAAACTAAACAAGAGCACCACATCTACTCATTTTAGAGAGATATTTATTGAAAACCCTCCTGGACAGCCGGTTTATTCATTTAACGCATTAAATAATTCGACAGACAAGTCGTATGAGTCCAGCAAAATATATACAGACACACAAGGCTGCTTTGACTCTCGAATTATCAAGTACGGCTTGAATGTAAATGGGTATAAATTTATCTTAGGAAGCAACGGACAGTGGAAATTTAGCTCCATGGACTATTCGACTACAGATTTTGAGAACTTGAAATTTGTGATACAAAAAAGAAGGAGTCAGTTCTAACATTCCAACATTTCCCGGAGCCCCGTCCGCATGTCCAAATCACGTCTACACGCCATTTCAAGCCCGTTACTTTCCCGGTAGCGACTAGCCGCCGGGATGCCGTTTATCCCGTGAATCGCTTGGTTTTCCAGGAAAGAAAGGGGTCAGGTCGGCCTTGTTGCACAAATCGCCAGCCGGCCCGTGCGTAGTCGATAGACTTGCAGGATGAGCCAGCCGCCGAAGCCGAAGTACTGCACCACCAACTGGTCCGCCTACAACGAATCCTTGCGCCAGCGCGGTGCGTTGCTGCTGTGGATAGACAAGGATATGGAGTGGGCCTGTTTGCCCAGCGGCAAGCGGAGGCGCTCAACCTCATTCTCCGATGCGGCCATCCAGTTCTGCCTGATGATCAAGAACTTGTACGGGCTCGCACTTAGGCAGACCATAGGCATGGTCAGGAGCCTGATGAACCTGGCGGGACTGGACTGGGAAGTACCGGACGTCAGTACATTGAGTCGACGCCAGAAGCATCTCCAGGTGACGCTGACACATCAGCGTCGTAGCGAGGCGCTGCATCTGCTGGTCGACAGCACGGGCATCAAGATGCCGGGCGAAGGCGAGTGGAAGCGCAAGAAGCATGGCGCGGACTATCGCCGCCAGTGGCGCAAGGTGCATCTGGGCATCGACGCACAGACCTTGGAAGTGCGCGCTATCGAGGTGACCGCCAGCAGCGTGGGCGACGCACCGATGCTGCCGGTCCTGCTTGAACAGATCCCGCCAGAAGAAGCCTTGGCCAGTGTCGGCGCCTACGGCGCGTATGACACGAAGGCCTGTCATGTGGCCATCGCCAGCCGAGAGGCAAATGCTCTGATTCCGGCGCGCAAAAATGCGCAACAGTGGAAAGAAGGAAGTGCAATCACGCCCCCGCCGGCGGGAAGTCGGTTCTCCCTTTGGCGGATGAGCCCGCCACATAGTCGAGCAGCTGGCGGGCGGTCTGGTTGCCGATGACGGCTTCGCCGAGCAGGAAGCCGCCCACTTCGCCGATTCCCACGATGGCGTTTGCGCCGGCGGTTTCCAGGTAGAAACGCTGCGCAGGGTCGAGGAGTTCGGTAATGATGCTGGCATCGGGGCAGAAACGGCGGGCCAGCATGCAGTTGACCGCCGTGAGCGCGTCGGCGTTCTGGCGTTCAGCGTAGTTCGCGAGCAGCACCACCGTGCGCGCCTTCGAGAGGCAGGCCTTCTCGATCGCGTCCTCGCGCATCGGCAAGGCGGTACGGGTGAAGTAGCAGAGCGGATCGTCACTCGGCTTCTGATCAAGATCCGCCATGATCAGGATCGGCGTGGCGTGATGGGCTGGATCGGATCTGAGGGTGGTGATGATCTGCTTGCCCTTGAGGTTCCAGCCGGCGATGACGATGTGATTTTCGAGTCGATGCATCTTCAGCCCCATTTCTTCTTTCATCTTCCGTTCGATCAGCACAGCCGCCGCCAGCGCACACAGCAAGGCGGTGAGCAGCTTGCTGGCGATGAGTACGAGACTCACGATGAAGCGTCCCCCGCCTGTCAGTGGCACGACGGCCGAGTCGCCGGAAGTCATCATCGCCACCAGCAGAAAGTAGATCGTGCTCGGCAAATCATGGATCTTGGGGTTCACGCCCTGCTCCAGCATGAACACGAGTGAGGCGCAGCCCACCCAGACCACGGCGAACACGACCAGCAGCTCGGCAATGAATCGATAGCGCGCTACCGCCATCAGACGCAGAAAGATCGACACCAGCACACTGCGGTTGGGCATGACGCGCCTCGTTCAGATTCCGGTATCTGCGGTTTAGCGGCCAGGCGCGCCCGGACTTGATCAAACCGGGATCAGGGTTTCCGGCAGGTATGCCGGAATGGAGCGCCTCGAACCGGCCCTGGATCTTCCGTGTCTCAAAAGACCTCTTCCGCGAGGGGAGCGACGGCACAGGCCGATTGGCCGTCATGCGTCTCGTGGTAGCCGCGCCCCAATGCAATGTAAAGATATATCTTTTTAGTGGACCCAAGACAGTCTAAGATATATCTTTAAAACACGGCATCGAGAAAGATGTCACCCCCCGACAGACAAGGAGAAACGACATGCGAGGCATGCACATTGGCCGAGGCCACTTTCATGGGAAAGCACTTCGCGGCGGTCCGCGCGGCGAAGGACGCGAGTTCCGCGGAGGCGGCATGAGTGGCAAGCGGATGTTCGAGCAGGGGCATCTTCGCCTGCTCGTATTGAGTCTGCTGCAGGAGCAGGCGCGCCACGGCTATGAAATCATCAAGGCGATTGAAGAGTTGGCCGGCGGAGACTATGCGCCGAGCCCCGGCGTGATCTACCCCACGCTGACGCTGCTGGAAGAAACCGGTTTCGCGAGCGTCAGTGAAGCCAACGGCAAGAAGCGATACGCCATCACGGCTGAAGGCGAAGCGGAAATTGCGGGTGAGAAGGACACGCTGGAACGCATCCGTGCGCGACTCGGTGCCGCAGGCTCGGTGGCCGACGCCCGGCGCATCCCCGAGCTTCAGCGAGCCATGCACAACTTCAAGATGGCACTCCATCTGCGTCTTGGGAAGGGGCCGCTCGACAGCGAGGCCACCCAGCGCATTGCAGAAGCCATCGACCGCGCGGCACGCGACATCGAACGCAGCTGAGACAGGAGCAACACACCATGAGAAAGCATCATTACCGGATTTCGGTACAGAAACTCACCGGGGCATGTGGCCTGCCGGATGAATCCGAAGCGCTGGTCTTCCAGGCGCGCTGCCATGACGACATCATTTCAATCGTCGAACGTTCCAGGCAGCGTGGCCTGCTCGACGCGGATGACGCTGCGGCCATGGCGGTCGGCCTGAAGCTGCTGGGCGAAATCGCGCTGGAGCAGCGCAACACGCCGCTTTTCGGCGAACTGGCTCAGGATCTCGGCAAGTTCATCAGGCAGCTCAAATCAGGCAACTGAGGGCGCGATCATGGCTTTGCGCGATCAGACCGCTGCAGCCCTGCTGCAAGCCCTCGGTCTCAAGCTCAGCCGCCCGCGCCTGCGGGTGGCAGAGCTCATGCTCAGGCCAGGGAATGGCGCCTTGGCGATGAGCGCAGAGCAGGTCTATCTCCGGCTGAAGGAGGAAGGCGCCGGAGCCTCACCCGGTACGGTCTACCGTACGCTCGCCCTGCTCGAGTCGCACGGGGCGCTCGAGCGCAGCACCCAGCCTGACGGGCGCCACGCCTATGCCCTGCCCGGCGCGGTCCCTCAGCATCAGATGCGGGTTGCAGACAGCGGCAAAGTCATCCGATTCCGCGACGCATGGCTGGAAGCCAGGCTGGCGGCGCTCGCTCACGACTCCGGCTTCGAGTATCTGAAGAGCGAACTGGTCGTGCACGTGCGCCCCGAAACGCCCTGAAGGTAAAGAGCTGCAAGGGGGTACTCGACGCGAGCGGGGGCGAAATAGAATCCGGAACCCGGCAGCGCCAGATCAGTATCGGCCGATGGCAGAGCCGGACGACAGCAGGAGGTGAACATCTTGGATCTCAAGCGACTCAGGTATTTCTCCACCATCGTGGAGCAAGGCTCCATCAGCAAGGCGGCGCAACTGCTGTGCATCGCCCAGCCGCCGCTGAGCAAACGCCTGCAGGAGCTTGAGGAGGAGGTCGGAACCAGTCTGATCATCCGCAAGGGCAAGCGACTCGAGCCCACCGAAGCGGGCCAGTATCTCTACCAGCGCGCCTGCGAGATCCTGCGCACGGTGGAAGACACCAAGCGCAAGACGGTCGAGATCGCACACAGCGAACGTCGTGTCTTGCGGGTCGGCGTGTCCTACCTCTTCCTGCGCTACTACCAGCCACTGATCCAGGAGCTGTACGTGCGCAACCCGCGTGCCGAAATCGCGGTTTCGGTGTCGGACTCCAGTCATCTCGAATCACTCCTGCAGCGAGGCCGCATCGATGTGGCGCTGATGCAGCGACCGCACAACCCCGAAGGCTTCGAGCTGATCGACCTGCCGCCGACCGGACTCAGGGCACTGATCTCGCGCCGGCTCATGGCGCAGCATGAAGCGCGCGCCTTCCGCCTTGAGGAAATCGGCCATTTCCCGCTGATCCTGCTCAAGCGTGTCGAAGGTGTGGGTTCCTTCGAAAGCATTCTCGACCACCTGCGCAAAGCGGGCGTGCATCCCCAGGTGAAGATGCATGTCTCCGACCCCAGCATCGCGATCGAGATGCTGGAGTCCGGCATCGAGGCCGTCGTGTTCCTGCCGGCCTCGGAAGTCGTCGCGTCGCGCTCCGATGCCTTCTTCACGGTGGATGTATCGCCCAATCCGCTCGTTTTCTCGCCGGCTGCCGCACGGCTCTCCACCAGCGCCGCCCTGCCGGAAGTGCAGGACATCATCACCGACTGGATCCGTCAGGATCGGGCTCGCTGAGCCGCAGAATCCCTTCGTCATTTCCCGCTCGACTGGCCGAGCACCGTCCGCGCGTGGTCGCGAAAGACGGCGCTCGCGCCCGCTCACCCTCGTTGCTGCCTCTCGCGCGTGCCTGCTCCGGCAGCACGACACATTGAGGCAACGCAAACTTCCAGGATGCTGCCACAGACCGTTTTGATATGGCCCGCAGCATGAAAACGGTATTTTTCATCTGCTCCGCGGACGCCCAGTATTGCTCACGCAAACCCTTGATCTCCAGGAGACATGATGAACAGCGTGACAGACAGCAAGACCGCGATCGAAGTGCGTGACCTCCGCTCCGCACTCGAATTCCTCCGCAGCATTCCCGGCGAAGTCGTGACGACAGACGTCGAAGTCGATCCCAACGCCGAACTCTCCGGCGTCTATCGCAAGGTGGGTGCCGGTGGCACCTGCCAGCGCCCCACCCGCAAGGGACCAGCCATGATCTTCAACAGGGTGAAAGGCTTCGAGGGCTTCCGCGTGGCCATCGGGCTGATGTCCACCCGCCAGCGCGTCGGCCACCTGCTGGGCTGCGCACCGGAACGCCTGGGCTTCCTGCTCAAGGACTCGGTTCGCAACCCGATCCAGCCGGTGATCGTCGGCCCGGAGAAGGCACAGTGCCAGGAAGTGGTCCATTACGCCACGGATCCGGACTTCGACCTTCGCACGCTGCTCCCGGCCCCGACCAACACGCCGGAAGATGCCGGCCCCTACATCACGATGGGCATGTGTTATGCCTCCGACATCGAGACCGGCGAATCCGACATCACCATCCACCGTCTGTGCGTTCAGAGCAAGGATGAGCTCTCGATGTGGCTGACACCCGGACGTCATATCGACGCCTTCCGCATGAAAGCCGAAGCAGCCGGCAAACCCCTGCCGATCTCGATCAGCATCGGCGTGGATCCCGCCATCGAAATCGCAGCCTGCTTCGAGCCGCCCACCACGCCACTCGGGTTTGACGAGCTGAGCATTGCCGGCGCGCTGCGCGGCCGCCCGGTCGAGCTCGCGCCCTGCCTCACGATCCGCGAGCGTGCCATCGCCCATGCCGAAGTAGTGATCGAAGGCGAGTTGCTGCCGAATGTGCGGGTCCGCGAAGACCAGAACACCAACACCGGCAAGGCCATGCCGGAGTTCCCCGGCTACACCGGCGAAGCCAAGGAGGCACTGCCGGTCATCAAGGTCAGGGCCGTGACTCATCGTCGCAATCCCATCCTGCAGACCACGGTCGGCCCGAGCGAAGAGCATGTGAACATGGCCGGCATCCCGACGGAAGCGAGCATTCTCGACATGGTGGGCCGCGCGATGCCGGGCCGCCTGCAGAACGTGTTTGCGCACTCCTCCGGCGGTGGCAAGTTCCTGGCCGTGATGCAGTTCCGCAAGGCCTCGCCGGTCGATGAAGGCCGTCAGCGTCAGGCGGCTCTGCTGGCTTTCTCCTCTTTCCCCGAGCTCAAGCACGTCATCCTGGTCGATGAAGACGTCGACATCTTCGATACCGACGACGTGCTGTGGGCCATGCAGACGCGCTACCAGGGCGATGTGAGCACGGTCTTCATTCCCGGCGTGCGCTGCCATCCGCTGGACCCCTCGCAGACACCCGAATTCAGCCCGTCCATTCCGCAGCCCGGCGTGTCGTGCAAGACGATTTTCGACTGCACGGTGCCCTTCCATCTGAAGGCGCATTTCGAGCGTTCGAAGTTCATGGAAGTCGACGTGAGCCGCTTCCTGCCGGACTTCGCCTGAGGAGCCCAGCATGAGCAGACGGCGCATCGTGATCGGCATCAGTGGCGCATCCGGTTTTCAGTACGGCATGAAAGCCCTGGAGCTCCTGCAGCCCATGGACGTGGAAACGCACCTGGTCATCTCGAAGGGGGCGGAGCTCACCCGCTCGCTGGAAACCGGCATTCCGCGCGAGGCGGTCATCGGCATGGCGGACACCGTACATGCCATTGGCAACCTCGGCGCGTCGATTTCCAGCGGGTCCTTCGAAACCCTGGGCATGCTGGTCGCGCCCTGCTCGATGCGCAGTCTCGCGGCCATCGCACACAACCTCTCCGACAACCTGCTGACGCGGGCGGCGGATGTGGTGCTCAAGGAGCGCCGCAGGCTGGTGCTGATGGTGCGCGAAACGCCGCTCAACCTGGGCCATATCCGCAACATGGCACTGGTCACCGAGATGGGCGGCGTGGTGTTCCCTCCCGTTCCCGCCATGTACCAGCGCCCGGCCAGCCTCGACGAAGTCATCACCCACAGCGTCGCCCGCGCGCTGGACCTGTTCGGTCTGGCAGTGCCGCGGATGCAACGCTGGGGTGAGGGCATCGAAGCCGGCACCGAACCCGCCACAGCACCGCTGCCTGACCATTCCTGACATTCACGACGGGCTCAAGCCCTTTGCGCTCAGGCCCGCATCACATTGAGGAGACACATCATGTTCGTTCCACTCGGACCCTATGTTAACGGTACGGCCGTCGCCATCGGCGGACTGGCCGGTGCCTTTGTCGGCACGAAGCTGCCCGAGCGCCTGCGCACTTCGCTGCCCCAGACCTTCGGCCTCGCGTCGATGGGCCTGGGCATCTCGATGATCATCAAGCTGCAGCATCTGCCAGCGGTCATCCTGGCGCTGATCGTAGGTGCCATCATCGGAGAGCTGATTCATCTGGAGCGCAGCATCGGGCGTGTCGGCACGAAAGCGAAGGGGCTCATCGAACGGATCTTTCCCGCACGAGAAGGGCTGTCGCCGGAAGAGTTCATCGAAAAGTTCGTCGCGGTGCTGGTACTCTTCTGTGCCAGCGGCACCGGCATTTTCGGCGCGATGAACGAAGGCATGACCGGAAGCCCGGACATCCTGTATGTCAAATCCATACTGGATTTCTTCACTTCCGGCATCTTCGCCACTGCGCTCGGCTATGCCGTGGCGTCGGTCTGCCTGCCGCAGGTAGCCATCCAGATCCTGCTGATGTTCTGCGCCACCTGGATCATGCCGATGACCGATCCCGGCATGATTGCGGACTTCTCGGCCGTCGGTGGCCTGATCATGCTGGCGACCGGTTTCCGCATTGCCGGCGTGAAGCCCTTCCCGGTCGCCAACATGCTGCCGGGCCTGCTGCTGGCCATGCCCTTTTCCCACCTCTGGACCACCCTGTTCTGAGCGCTGCGTGGCCTGCCGGACGCACCGCCTCCGGCAGGCCGCAAGGTTGTGACGATGCACCCGATTCCTTCAGTGATTGCCCGCTTCATCCGCGAAAACCACGTTCTGAGTCTCGCCACGATTCTGGATGGACGCCCCTGGGCCGCGAGTTGCTTCTATGCGTTCGACGAAGACGGCGCCCGGCTGATCGTTCTCACCGAGCCCTCGACCCGGCACGGACTTGCCATGCACGCCAATCAGGAAGTCGCCGGCACCATTGCAGGCCAACCGCAGGTCATCACGGACATCCAGGGCATCCAGTTCCGCGCGCACGCCAGCCTGCTTTCGAACGGCGCCGCCACTGACGCACGCCAGCTCTACTGCCGACGCCATCCGGCAGCCCGGTTGAAGCCAGCGCCGGTCTGGCAACTGCTTCTCGCTGAGTTGAAGTTTACCGACAACAGTCTTGTTTTCGGTCGCAAGACCCTGTGGCAACGCGAAACGGAATCGGACAGCTGACACGAAAGGCAGAACATGACAAACGCATCCTCCGAGGCGCACGGGAACACCTTCTCCCGCCCGATCGCATGCCTCACGATAGAGGGCGCCCGACGCGTCATCCAGACCGCGATCGCCGAGGCCAGGGCGGGAGGCTGGCGCATCAGCGTTGCAGTGGTGGACAGCGCCGGCGGGCTCCTCGCATTCGAGAAGATGGATGGCGCGATTGGCATCAGCCCGGAGGTCGCCATCGGCAAGGCCCGCACCGCGGCGCTTCTTCAGGCGCCATCCGGCGAGTTCGAAGCCTTCATCAATGCCGGACAACCGAGCTTTCTGGGTACGCCGGGCGTAACACCGCTGGAAGGCGGCATTCCGCTGCGACTTGCGGATGAGTTCATCGGCGCAGTCGGCGTCAGTGGCGCACATGGTCCGAACGACACACGCGTCGCCAGCGCAGCGGCGGCTGCACTGATCTGAACACGGAGACATCATCTTGCAATCCCTGGACGGCAAGACCCTGCTCGTGATCGGCGGCAGCTCCGGCATCGGCCTGCGTGTCGCAGAGCGTGCCGCCACCGAAGGCGCGCAGCTGATCATCGCAGGCCGGAATCCGGACCGGCTCGCCCAAGCTCACCTCCGCTTGCTCGCCGTCGGCGCGAAGAAGGTGAGCGTCATCCAGCTCGATGCCCACGATCACGCCTCGCTTGCCGGGTTCTTCGCAGGCCTGCAGGAATTCGATCACCTCGTCTCGATGGTGGGGGACGTCATGGGTGGCGGCTTCGCGACAGCCGACATGAGCGTGATCCGGCATGTCATGGAGTCGAAATTCTTCACCAATGTGCGTATCGGCCAGCTCGCCGCTCCCCGCCTGCGGCCAGGTGGCAGCATGGTGTTCACCTCCGGCACCGGTGGCCGCGCCCAGCATGCTTGCGCGAGCCATGTCGGCAATCTCGGCATCAACGCGCTGGTCGAAGGTCTGGCGGCTGAACTGGCTCCGCAGATCCGGGTGAATGCCGTCTCGCCAACCTGGACGCTGACACCTTTCTGGCGCGACGTGGCCCCCGCACAGCTTGCCAACACGCAGGCACATTTCGAACAGCGCATTCCGTCGCGCAGGCTGGCCAGCATTGATGAGCTGGCTGACGCCTACCTCTTTCTGATGCGCAACGGTTTTGTCACTGGCCAGCATCTGGCAGTAGATGGCGGAGTCATGCTCGGCTGAGCCTCAATCCAGCGTGCGGCGGAACCGGGCCAGCCCTAAGGCCATCATCAACAGCAGAAAGACCAGCAGCGGCCAGAGCTCCGGCCAGATCTCCGCCAGGCCACTGCCCTTGAGCATGATGCCGCGTGCCATGCGCATGAAATGCGTCAGCGGCAGCACTTCGCCGATCCACTGCGCCCACTGCGGCATGCCGCGAAACGGAAACATGAAGCCGGAGAGCAGCATCGAGGGCAGAAAGAAAAAGAAGGTCATCTGCAGGGCCTGCATCTGGTTGCGGGCCACGCTTGAAACGGTAATGCCGACCACCAGATTGGCAGCGATGAACAGCAGGATGATCGCGATCAGAAGCGGCACACTGCCCGCAAACGGCACACCGAAGAGCCAGCGCGCAGCAGCAAGGATCAGCACCATCGAGAAGAGGCCGACGCCGATGTAGGGAATGATCTTGCCGATCATCACTTCCAGCGGCCGCACCGGCATGGCGAGCAGGTTTTCCATCGTGCCGCGTTCGACCTCGCGGGTGAGCCCCAGCGCGGTCGACATGATCATCGTCATCGTGAGGATCACGCCGATCAGGCCCGGCACGATGTTGTAGCTGGTGATGGCCTCCGGGTTGTAGCGCCGCTGGATGACAATTTCATACGGCGCCGCCCCCTGGATACGTGCCGCGAGCGGGCCACGCAGATCATGACGAAGCAGCGTGCCGCTCATCTGCTGGATGGCGGCGATCGCGTTGCCGGTGGCAGCCGGATCGGTGGCATCCGCCTCCAGAAGCAGCTGGGCGCGCTCGCCGCGGATCAGGCGTCGCGAGAAGTCCGCCGGTACAGTCAGCACGAACTGGACGTCGCCCCGCGCAAGCCAGCGCGCTGCTTCCCGCGCGGAGCTGCCGGTGGAGACCACCGCGAAATACTCAGAGTTCTGCAGCGCCGCCACGATACTGCGCGAGAAATCATTCTGCTCGTGCACGACCACCGCGGTCGGCAGATGCTTCGGATCGCTGTTGATCGCGTAGCCGAAGAGCAGCAACTGCAGCAAGGGAATACCGACCAGCATGGCAAAGGTGAGCCGGTCCCGACGCATCTGGATGAGCTCCTTGCCGACCACCGCAAACAGGCGATGCAGGCTGAAGACGCGGGCGCTCATGCGCGGCCGCCCGGCGGGAAGTTGTCCTGCGCCAGGGCCATGAGGTGGATGAAGATGTCTTCCAGCTCGGGGCGTCCGGATGTCCAGCTGAGCGCGGCATCCGCCTGCCAGGGCGAGATCGCAGCCTGCAGTGCCGCAGGCTGAGTGCCACTCACATGCAGCGTGTTGCCGAAGCGGGTCACCATCTCGACACCGGGCCTGCCTTGCAGCGCCGCCGCGAGGGCAGCGACGCCCTCCCCCGCCACCCGCCAAGTATGCAGACCGGACTGCTCGATCAGCTCCGCCGGCGTGCCCAGTGCCATCAGCCGGCCATAGGCGATGTAGCCCAGTCGATGGCAGCGCTCGGCCTCGTCCATGTAATGCGTGGAGACGAGCACCGTGATGCCCTCGGCGGCCAGGCGATGAATCTCTTCCCAGAAGTCACGCCGTGCCTTGGGATCCACCCCTGCCGTCGGTTCATCGAGCAGCAGCAGGCGGGGCTCGTGCAGCATGCAGGCCGCCAGGGCGAGCCGCTGCTTCCAGCCGCCGGACAGGCTGCCCGCCAGCTGCCCGGCACGTGCCTCCAGCCCCAGGCGCGCCAGGGCATGCTGTACCCGTTCGCGCGCGTGGTCCATCTCGAAGATCCTGGCGACGAAGGCGAGGTTCTCGCGAATGCTGAGATCCTCATAGAGTCCGAAGCGCTGGGTCATGTAGCCGACCTGACGGCGGATCTCGAGGGCGTCACGGCGAATGTCGAGCCCCAGGGTATGGCCCTCGCCGCCGTCGGGCGTGAGCAGGCCGCACATCATCCGGATCGAGCTTGTCTTGCCGCTGCCATTCGGGCCCAGAAAGCCGAAGATTTCGCCTGCGGCGACCTGCATCGAAAGATCATCGACAACGGTCCGGCTGCCAAAGCGTTTGACGAGGCCGCGCACATCGATGGCCAGGGGCACTGCCGGGCTCATGACGAAGGCATTCTTCGGACATCAACCGGCTGGCCGGGCCGCAGACCTTCAGACTGCTCGGGGCGCGCCTCGACCAGGAACACGAGGCGCGCGCGGCTTTCCTTGCTGTAGATGACTGGCGGCGTGAATTCCGGACTCTGCGCGACATGCTCGACCCTTGCCATGACCGGTACGGCGCAGCCATCACAGCGCACCTCGACCCGGGTACCGGGTGCGAAGGCGTGCAGATCGGCCTGCGGCACGAAGAAGCGCAGCTTGAGCGCGTCCGGCTCGAGCAGGCTGACCACCGGGCTGCCGGCGGGCACCCACTCCCCCACGCGGTAGAGCGTGTCGTCGACGCGGGCGGCGCGCAGCGCGCTCACGGCTTTCTGGTCGCGCTGCCACTCGCTCTGTGCAAGCGAAGCCCTGGCCGCCCGCACATCCGCCTCGGCCGCCTCACGCTGCTCGCCGCGCGCAGCGAGCCTTGCCACACGCAGGCTGGCCACCACCTCCGCAAGCCGCGCGGCGTCGCTCTTCACCCGGCTGCGGGCCGCGTCCAGCGCGGCACTGCTCAGGAAGCCCTGCCCCGCCAGCGCCTGCTGACGTGCCAGATCCGCCTGCGAGAGTTTCACGGCCGCCTCGGCCTGAGCCTGCTGCGCGCTCAGCACGGCGAGCTCATCCTGGCGCTTGCCTTGCGAGAGGTCCGCAGCGCTGGCCGATTGCCGCGCAAGCCGCGCGCCGGCTTCGGCCACCGCGGCGATTTCCTGTGTCTGTTCCAGAACGAAGAGCGGCGCACCGGCCGCAACACTCTGCCCCCGCTGCACCGGCAGCGCCATCAATCGCCCGCCCGTTGGCGCAGCTACCCGGGTGTATTCCGCCTCAACATAGCCCGGCAAGACTTGCTCGCTCTTGCCGCTGCATGCCACCAGCATGAGACAGAACATCAGGCGTTCAGGATGTCGCATCGTTTTCGTTGTCTCCGGGTTCGGTCCAGGCTTCTCGCACCGCCATCAGCCCGGCCCAGCTGAACCGGGCGACATGCCGCGCAATGCGACGATTCACCGACTCGCCCTGCAGAATGCCGGGCGCCATCCGCTCGATCATCGGTCTGCCCGGCATGAAGACCACGCATTGCCCGAGAATGGAAATGAGGCAGCGGAACAGCACCTCATCCGGCACGCGCGGCCCGACCACCTCGCGCAGCAGGGCGAGCATCTGCCGTGCCTGGGGCAGCGTGAAATGTTCGATCAGTGTTTCGAGCAGATCGGTCGGATTCATGAGTTCGCGCAGCATGAGCTGGCCGAGACCGGTCTGAACCCCATTGCCCAACATCCGCCCCACCAGCGCCTCCACCGCAAACCCGAATCGCTCGGGCAGCGAACGTTCGCCATCGGGTGAGGACAGTGGCCGGCTCTCCAGCGCCTGCTTCGCGTGGTGCCCCAGCACGGCACGGTAGAGCCCTTCCTTGCCGCCGAAGTGGTAATTGATGGCCGAGAGGCGAACGCCGGCTCGCCGGGCGATGTCCTGCACGCGCGCTGCACGGAATCCATCCTGAATGAAGACCTCGGTCGCCGCGACGATCAGGCGGGCGCGGGTTTCATCACCGGTCGCGTGACGAGGCGGAGACTGCTGCAGGAAGTTCGAGGGAAGCGCAGGCATATCGGCGTTATATGGAAAATTTTTTCCATATTCAAGCGCATTTTTCCCCACCTGCAAAAGAACGGGTGCCAATGTGTGTCATCCGGATCATGCAGAAAGCATTTGCCCCTAAAATCCGGACATGAACACGGGTTAGCATCAAGCTCCCGACCACCGGTATGCATCCCCGGGCTTCGCCCCGCCACCATGCGCCAAATCTACGAATCACTGCATCAGCACGGACTCACCGACCGCAATGCCTGGCGTGAACGAGCCGTCATCTGGCTGGCAGCCGCGCTGACCGGTCTGGTCGTCGTGCTCTTCTCGCGGCTGACCGAGCACGCGATCGCTTTCTTCACCCGCGTCAGCGAGGTCAGTCACTGGATTCCGCTCCTGATGTGCCCGCTGGCCGGTGTGGTCATCGCCTGGCTGACCCGACGCCATTTCACCGGCGCGGAAGGCAGCGGCATTCCGCAAGTGATCTGCGCGCTGAAGGAAGAACTGCCCGACCGGCAGCTCGGGCTCTACGTTTCGCTCAGAATCGCCTTCGGCAAGATCGCGCTGGGCGTGGCCGGCGTGGCGGCCGGCTTCTCGACAGGGCGCGAAGGACCTTCGGTTCAGGTGGGCGCCAGCGTGATGCATTTTTTCGGCCGCTTCCTGCCCGAGCATGCCCAGCGTTACAGCCGCCACCTGATTCTGGCGGGCGGCGCGGCCGGCATTGCGGCAGCCTTCAATACACCGCTGGCGGGGATCGTGTTCGCGATTGAAGAACTGGGCCGGCGTTTCGAAGAGAAAACCAATGGCGTGCTGATTTCGGCCATCGTGCTGGCCGGTCTCATCTCGATCTCGATCCAGGGCAACTACATCTACTTCGGCCGTCTGGCCGTCTCGAGCGCGGACTATCGCATCCTGTGGCCGGTTCTCGTCTGTGCGGTCGTGTGCGGTGCGGCCGGCGGGCTGTTCAGCCGCATGCTGATCAAGGGCGCGCGGCCGGACAACTCCCGGCTCGGACTCTGGCGGCGGGCGCATCCTTTCCTGTGGGCGGGCTTCTGCGGGCTGATGGTCGCACTGCTCGGGCTGGTCTCGAATGGCGCGTCGCATGGCTCAGGCTATCTCGTGACCCACGACACGCTGGTGGGAAGCATGAACATGGCCTGGTATTACGCGCCAGTGAAGTTCATGGCAACCGTGTTTTCTTTCCTGAGCGGCATTCCGGGCGGCATTTTTGCGCCGAGTCTGGCGGTCGGCGTGGGGATCGGCGCCAACCTGCACGGGCTGCTCACGGACGTCAGTACCGTGTCGGTATATGCGTTGTGCATGGCGGGTTTTCTGGCTGCCGTCACTCAGGCACCGCTCACTTCTTTCATCATCGTCATGGAAATGATCGACGGGCACGAAATGGTGATCAGCCTGATGGCGGTCTCCATGCTGGCCTCCCTCGTCTCGCGGATGTTCGGCCGGCCGCTCTACAGCGCGCTGGCCGATTTCCAGCTTGAACGCGCCCGGCCGAGCCAGGCCACGACCACAACCCCCGCGCCGGACGAAACGGCCGAAAGCAGGCAGCCCCCCGCCAGCTGAAGGGGCCGTCCCGCTACGGGGGCTCAAAAGGCTCAGGGGAGGAAAGACTGTCCGCCCCGCTCGCGGGCAGGCTGGGCAGGCACGGGATCGCGCCCCGGCCTGCACCTCACGCCCGCGGCTTCGCGCCATGCCGTGCTTCGTGCGTGCGAAGACCGGACAACGCCAGAGATCGAATTTTTCTATCCCATCATCAAGCGCTTTGTAATCCGCCAGAAGTCAGGCTACAAAAACATTGCAGGCTCAGCTGCGACGAGAAGAGGAGCTCCCTATCGCTACAGCGCATCTGTTGAGATCCAACAAGACCTGAATGGGTAAAACACCCGACCCGGTGGATAGACCACCGAACGAAACGCCGCGCAATGCGGCGTTTCCTTTTCCGTCCGTCGAATGTCTCGATGAAGCGTGCAGGAACGCCTCGATCTGGCTTACAGTGTCACGACTCCCCAGCAGCAACGAGCTTCACATGACTCAGACACGCGCCCAGACCCGAGGCGAGGAAATCGCCAACTGGACCAGCCACAGCATCGGGCTCGCCGCCGCGATCGCCGCCTTCCCGGTACTGGTCGTCGCCACCGTGCGCCATGGCAGTACGCTCAACATCGTAGCCGCCAGCGTCTATGCGAGCACGATGGTGCTGATGTTCGCGGCCTCCATGATCTATCACATGCTCACTCCGGGACGTGCCAAGGAGATCCTGCGCAAGATCGATCACGCGGCGATCTACCTCCTGATCGCCGGCACCTACACCCCCTTCACCTTCAGCGTACTGGCGGGCCCTTGGGGCTGGTCGCTGTTTGGTGTCATCTGGGGACTCGCCGCGCTCGGCCTGTTCCTGAAGTTCAGCAACCGTCTGCAGCGCGAATGGCTCTCCAGTGCGCTCTATCTGCTGATGGGCTGGCTGGTCGTCGTGGCAGCCGTGCCCCTGTTCCGCAATCTCTCGCTGACCGGCAGTGTCTGGCTGATTGCGGGCGGTCTCGCCTACACCGGCGGCATCGTGTTCTATCTGCTCGACAGCCGCCTGCGCTACGGGCACTTCATCTGGCATCTGTTCGTGCTTGCAGGGGCAGCCTGCCACTTCTTTGCCGTGCTGCTGGGCTGCACGCCCAGCATCGCCTGAATCTACTGCTCAGGCGGCAGCGCCCCGGGCTCACTGACCAGGGTCACGCCGTCGATTTCGACCTGAGCCGCCCTGAGATCCACCGTATAGCCGTCGAAGCGGATGCGGATGCGTGCGGCCGCATTCTTCCATTGCGGCGCAAGCCAGATGTCGATGAGCTTGTCGTTGGCCGTGCGCGACTGGTAGTGCCGCGTCATGACCCGGCCGACAGGCAGGCGCTGCTCCTCTTCCCCCAACGCGATGAGCAGCGAGTCCTCGACCCAGAAATCGCCGACCACAAAGAAGGCCGCTTTCTGCACCGACTCATCAAGCATGGCCAGCATCTGCGGCAGGGCAGACAAGGCGACGGCCAGCCCCTTGATCTCACGCTCGCGCGAGTCTTGCGCGCGCTGCATGTGGACCAGGCCGGCGCGCTGATCGATCTGGCTCGTGGCATGTTTGCTCATGCGCCGGTCATCCGTGCGCTCGCTGATGATCTGCGGCCCGGAGAGGCGCGACACGGAGCGGAAATCCAGCGCGCTGTCGGTCGAGTTCAGCCCGGCAGCCAGGCGGCTTTCCAGCGTCTGCCCGTCATGGGTCCAGCTGGCTTCCCCGTAAGCCTGCAGTCCGATCGCCCCGCCGGCCGAGCCGGAATACACCACCCGCCCCTGTCGCGGCAGCAGAAAAGCCACCGCGGTCGTTTCTGAAGGGGTTTCCGCCGAGCCAGACGCGTCCGGGAGCGGAGCGGTGGCGGCCACGGCGGAGGCCGGAGCAGAGGCTTCAGCTGCCGGAATGGCCTCCGCAGGCGTGGAAGCCGCTGCTTGCGGTGCGGACGCATCCTGACCGGGCAAGGTCACGCTCGCGGCGGCGGGCTTCGGTCTGGGCCGGGGAGCTGGCGCGGCGGGGGCTGCCCGGGGAGCCGCCTGCAGCACGGGCGGAGGCAGGAAACGGGCCTCAAGCCTGCGCGCCTCGCCGGGCGGCTCCGGCGCTTCGGGCACCTCCACACCGGGCCAGAAAAGCGCCACCAGATGAACTGCTGTTGAAAGAAGGAAGGCCGTGCTCAGGCTTCGCCGCATGCCGGCATTCAGCGCTCCACCGGCGGCGCCGTCCAGTCACTCGACGCTGTCCTGGCGTCGAGAAGATGCACCCGCCCGTCCGTCAGCTGCAGGCGCCCTTCCACGAACCATCGCACGGCCTGCGGATAGATCCGGTGCTCCTGGACAACGACGCGCGCCGCCAGCGCAGCCTCATCATCGTCCGGCAACACCGGCACGACGGCCTGAATCACGATGGGCCCCACATCCAGCTCCGCCGTCACGAAGTGCACGGTGGCGCCAGCCACCTTCACGCCCGCCTCGATCGCCCGACGGTGGGTATGCAGACCGGTGAAGGCTGGCAACAGGGACGGATGAATGTTCAGCATGCGGCCCTCGAAGCGGCGCACGAAGGCCTCGCCGAGAATGCGCATGTAGCCGGCCAGCACGAGCAGATCGGGCTCGAAGGAGTCGATCAGCTCGGCGAGCTTCGCGTCGAATGCCTCGCGCGTGTCGAAGCCCTTGTGATCCAGCACACGGGTCTCGATGCCGAGCTGGCGAGCGACCTCAAGTCCGGTCGCATCCGGCCGATTGGAAATCACCGCAGCGATCCGCACTCCCGGAATGCCGGCACGGGCAATGGCTTCCATGTTGCTGCCGCGCCCCGAAATGAGGATGACCACTTGCTTCATCAGGACACCGCCCTGCTGCCGCGCGCCTGGATCCAGGCGATGAAGACCGGAAGCATCGAGACGACGATGATGCCGACGATGAAGAACATGAGGTTGTTTTTCACGAACGGCACGTTGGCGAGGAAGTAGCCGGCCAGCGTAAGGGAATAGATCCAGAGTGCCCCACCAGCCAGATCCAGTCCGACGAAGCGGCGGTAATCCATGCGCGCCACGCCCGCCACGAAGGGCGCGAAGGTGCGCACCAGAGGCATGAAGCGGGCAATGATGATCGTCTTGCCGCCGTGGTGCTCAAAGTAGGAATGGGTCTTGTCGAACACCTTGCGGTTGAAGAAGCGGGACTGCTCCCATGCAAAAACCTTTTTGCCCAGAGTGCGGCCCACCCAGTAGTTGAGGTTGTCACCCAGCACGGCGGCGACAAACAGCGAGGTCGACAGCAGGGTGATATCCATGCCGCCGGCAGCGGCCACGCCACCTGCCACAAAGAGCAGCGAATCCCCCGGCAGGAAGGGCATCACGACCAGACCGGTCTCGCAGAAGATCACCAGGAACAGGATGATGTAGATGTAGTTGCCGTACTGCGCCACCATCTGCGGCAACCACTTGTCGAGGTGCAGGATGATGTCGAGAAAATGGGAGATGAATTCCATGTGCCTTTGAATCCGGGCCGTTGACCGGCGTCAATGATACCGGAAGCGGGCTCAGGCCTCGCTGCGCATGTGCGCCAGGATGCGCCGCCGTGCGCGCCGGGCATATGGCACCCAGCCCAGCGAATGCCAGCGCCAGAGCATGGTCAGCCCGCGGCTGCACTCGTCAGCCGCATACCCGATCCAGACGCCGACCAGCCCCATTCCGGCATGCACGCCGAGCAGCCAGGCAAGTCCCACCCCGAACAGGAACACGGACACCATGCTGACCTTGACGGGAAAACGCGCATCGCCGGCCGCCCGCAAACCGCTGGTCACGACCGTATTGAAGGACCGCCCCGGCTCCAGCACCAGTTCGATCAGCACGATCAGGCCAACCAGCCGAAGAACGGACTCGTCCGCGCCCGCGCGGGCCACCGCCAGCGGCGTCAGTACGAAACTCGCCAGCGCACAGGCCAGCATGATGCAGAAGCCCCAGACCGTCGCCCGCCAGAGCACCTGGTTGGCACGATGCAGACGACCTGCGCCGATATGGTGGCCGACGACAATCTCGGTACCGAAGCCCACGGAGTTGGTAAATAGCGTGACCAGTTGCACGGCCTGCCAGACATAGGCATGGGTCGCCAGGGCGCTCTGCCCGAAACTCGCCACCATCGCCATGCTGATGATGAAACTGATTCTGAAGGCCACTTTCTCACCTGCACCGGGAAGACCGATATGCAGGATCGATGAAAGCGGCCGGCGCGCCAGACGCAACCAATCGGGCAATCGGACATGAATCACCAGATGTTCGCGCCAGGCTCGCCAGGCGAGGCCGATGGCCGCCACGCGCGAGAGGGCCATCGCGATCGCCAGCCCCTCCAGCCCCCAGCCGGACCAGCTGCCCACGCCCAGCATCAGCGGCACGCTCAGCAGGATCTGGACAAGATTCATGGCCAGCACGATCTTCATCGATTCGGTCGTGTGCGTATAGGCGCGCAACACGGCAATCATGGTCATCGAGACCGCGTCGAACATCAGCGCCAGCCCCAGCCAGCGCATGTAAGGCTCCCCAAGAGGCATCAGGCCGGAAGGCAGGTTCAGCAAGGCGAGCAGGCCGCCCGCGGCTAACAGCAAAGTGAGCAGACAGGCCAGCCCCAGCCACGCGGAGGCCGCCAGCCCGGTCCTCGCTACGGCGTGCGCGCCGGCCTCGTCTCCTGCGCCATGATGCTGGGTGACCACCACGCTGGTGCCGATGCTGACAACCCGGAAAACGATCTGCAGGGCGCCGAAGACCTGATTGACCAGCCCATAGGTCGCGACTGCGCCCGTCGAAATCCTGCTGGTCAGCCACAGGCCGAACAGCCCCATCACGACCATCAGCAGGTTCTCGACGAAAATGGGCCAGGTAATGGCGAACAGACGCAGGCGGGCAGGCGGATTCATGTGCAGAGTCTACACTGCGCCCCAGGGGTTGTCTGACAAACAACCGGAAGGATTCACCTGCCCCGCCCTCACCGCTATCCTTGCTGCTTTCCGTCAGGGTTCTGCACCACCATGTTCAACGATCTGCGCAACAAACGCGTCCTCATCACCGGCTCGACCATGGGTATCGGTCTCGCCGCAGCCCAGGCCTTCGCCCGCTGTGGCGCAAAAGTCGGCATCAACGGCCGCCGTGCACCCGGAAATCTCTCGACACTGCTCGCCGATATGGGACAGGACGGCGGTGAAGCCACATTCTTCGCTGCGGATCTGAGCAACAGCACCGCCTGCCGCACACTCGTCGAAGACTTCGTGGCGCGTTTCGGTGGAATCGATGTGCTGATCAACAACGCCGGCGGCCTGGTCGGACGAAAGCCTCTGCCGGAGATCGATGATGCGTTTTTCGATGCGGTCACCGATCTGAACATGCGCTCGGCATTGATGTGCACTCAGGCAGCGCGGCCCCATCTCGCCGCATCTGCGAGAGCCAGCGGCGAAACCGCGGCCGTCATCAGTGTGGGGTCGATTGCCGGGCATACCGGCGGCGGCCCGGGCGCATCGCTCTACGGCGCGGCCAAGGCCTGGTTGCACAACGTCCAGAAGAACTGGGTCGACTATCACACGGCAGACCGGATCCGTTTCAACATCGTCTCGCCCGGCACGGTCGATACCGCCTTCCATGCCGACAAGACGGAAGAAGTCCGCGCGCGCATTTCCGCCGGTATCCCGATGGGGCGTTTCGGCAGTGCGGCAGAGATGGCACCGGCCTTCCTGTTCTTTGCCTCGCACGCCTGCTCAGGCTACATTACCGGTCAGATACTGGACGTCAACGGCGGCCAGTTCATGCCCTGACGGCGTTCCTGGCGGCCGGCCGGAAGGGGGCGTTACCAAGCCCCCGTCCCCAACACCGTGCTTCACCCCCGCCCTGTGATCCTTCCCGGGAACGCAAGGGCAAGAAAAAAGGACGCCGAAGCGTCCTTTTTCGTAGCCAGCGCGAGGATTACTCGGCGGCGGGTGCCGGTGCCGCAGCGGGCGCTTCTTCGTTCAGCAGCGCCTTCATCGACAGCTTGACCTTGCCCTTCTCGTCGGTCTCGAGCACCTTCACGCGCACGACCTGACCTTCCTTGAGGTAGTCGGACACGTTGTTGACGCGCTCCTTGGCGATCTGCGAGACGTGCAGCAGGCCATCACGACCCGGCATGATGTTCACGATCGCACCGAAGTCGAGGATGCGCAGCACCGGGCCTTCGTAGACCTTGCCCACTTCCACTTCGGCGGTGATCTGGTCGATGCGGCGCTTGGCTTCGTCGGACTTGGCCTGATCGGCCGAGGAGATGGTCACGGTACCGTCGTCCTGGATGTCGATCACGCAGCCGGTCTCTTCGGTCAGCGCACGGATCACGGCGCCACCCTTGCCGATCACGTCACGGATCTTTTCCGGATTGATCTTGAAACTCATCATGCGCGGTGCGTAGGCAGACAGTTCAGCAGGGTCGCCCTGGGCTTCCTGCATCAGACCCAGAATGTGCAGACGGCCTTCCTTGGCCTGCTCCAGCGCCTTGTTCATGATGGCCGGCGAGATCGAGTCGATCTTCAGGTCCATCTGCAGCGCGGTGATGCCGTTGGTGGTACCGGCCACCTTGAAGTCCATGTCGCCGAGGTGATCTTCATCACCCAGGATGTCGGTCAGCACGGCAAAACGGCCGCCGTCCTTGATCAGGCCCATGGCAATACCTGCCACCGGCGCCTTCAGCGGCACGCCGGCATCCATCATCGACAGCGAGCCACCGCAGACGGACGCCATCGAGGAGGAACCATTGGACTCCATGATCTCGGACACGACACGGATCGTGTAGCCGAACTCCTTGGCGTCCGGCAGCACGGCAGCCAGTGCACGCTTGGCCAGACGACCGTGGCCGATTTCGCGGCGCTTCGGCGAACCGACACGGCCGGTTTCACCGGTCGAGTACGGGGGGAAGTTGTAATGGAGCATGTAGCGCTCCTTGTACTCACCGGCGATGGCATCAATGATCTGCTCGTCGCGACCGGTGCCCAGCGTGGTCACGACCAGAGCCTGTGTTTCGCCACGGGTAAACAGCGCGGAACCGTGCGTGCGCGGCAGCACGCCGGTGCGGATCGAAATCGGGCGCACGGTGCGGGTGTCGCGACCATCGATGCGCGGCTCACCGGCCAGGATGCGACCACGAACGATGGCGGATTCGAGTTCGAAGAGCACGTCCTTGACGGCCTTCTCGCTCGGCGCACCTTCTTCGCCGGTTGCCAGAGCGGCAACAGCCTTCTTGGTCGCTTCCTTCAGCATGCCGCTGCGTACCGACTTGCTGGTCGTGCCGAAAGCCGCTTCCAGATCAGCCTGGGCAACGTCCTTGACGCGTGCGATCAGTGCTTCGTCCTTGACCGGAGCAGCCCATTCCCATTCGGGCTTGCCGGCTTCAGCAACGAGTTCGTGAATGGCAGCGATGGCGGCCTGCATCTGCTGGTGACCGAAAACAACAGCGCCAAGCATGATGTCTTCAGACAGCTGATCCGCTTCCGACTCGACCATCAGCACGCCTGCTTCGGTACCGGCAACCACCAGATCCATCTTGCTGGAAGCCAGCTGGGTGGTGGTAGGGTTCAGGATGTACTGGCCATCGACATAGCCGACGCGCGCAGCACCGATCGGGCCATTGAAAGGCACTCCGGAAATCGCCAGGGCAGCCGACGCGGCCAGCATGGCGGGAATATCGCCATCCACTTCCGGGTTCTGCGACAGGACGGTGGCAACCACCTGGACTTCGTTATAGAAACCTTCCGGGAAGAGCGGGCGGATCGGACGATCGATCAGGCGGGAAGTCAGCGTTTCCTTCTCGGTCGGGCGACCTTCACGCTTGAAGAAACCGCCCGGGATGCGGCCGGCTGCGTAAAACTTCTCCATGTAATCCACGGTCAGCGGGAAGAAGTCCTGACCCGGCTTGGCGTCCTTGGCAGCAACAACCGTTGCGAGCACGACGGTATCGTCGATGGACACGATGACAGCGCCATGAGCCTGACGGGCGATCTCGCCGGTCTCGAGGGTCACGGTATGCTGACCGTACTGGAAGCTCTTCTTGATTGCAGTAGGCACGATTTATCCTTTCTGGATGCGCTTCACATGAAGCGATTCGCCCGCTGGCACACGCCGCGGGCACGACAGTCTTACTACGGGTGAAATGAGCGCTCCGGCAGAGCCGGTGCGAGGGGCGTGAAGGACAAGCGCCCAAAACAAAGCCGGCCAAGCCCCTTCGGCCCGCCGGCTTTGCTGGTCTTTCAGTGCGTCTCCGCGCAGGAGGCGCACAGCAGGCACCTCGCCATGCGAATTACTTGCGCAGGCCGAGACGCTCGATCAGGGCGCGATAGCCCTGGAAGTTCTTGCTCTTGTAGTAGTCCAGCAGCTTGCGACGCTGGCTGACCATCTTGAGCAGGCCACGGCGGGAGTGATGATCCTTGACGTTGGCCTTGAAGTGGTCGGTCAAGCCGTTGATGCGTGCGGTCAGCAATGCGATCTGAACTTCGGGCGAGCCGGTGTCACCCTGGGCGCGCTGGAAGTCAGAAACGATCTGAGCCTTTTGTTCGATCGAAATAGCCATTCTTGAGTCTCTTAAGGTTGTCCTTTAGCAAGCCCGCGATTATACGGCAGCGCAAGGATCATTGACAAGTACGCGCAGGCGCGTTGAAGACGACCAACCGTACGGGCCTGAGCTCCCCCGCAAGGTTGCGTTCGCCAAGACCAATAAAATCCGGGCCATAGACCCGAACCTCAGAAACCTCACCCGGGTTCCGCACGGTCTGACCGTGAAGAAAGCGGGAGGCTTCGTTTTCTGCCAGCGTCACCGCCGGCAGATGGGCAAGCAACGTATCGGGCGATGCCAGCAGAGCATGGCGACCCGCCTCTTCGTGTCCGGCAATGCCTTCAAGCGTCAGGGCGCTGGCGACATCCAGAGAGCCGATCGAAGTACGGCGAAGAGCCGTCAGATGTGCGCCGCAGCCCAGGATCTCGCCGATGTCCTCCGCCAGAGTCCGGACATATGTGCCCTTGCTGCAGCGGACCAGGAACTCGACCTCAGGCAAGGCGATGCGACGGACCTCCAGAGCGTAAATCGTAACCTTCCTTGAAGCACGCTCGATCTCGACCCCTTGCCGGGCATACTCGTACAGCGCCTTGCCCTGGTGCTTGAGCGCGGAATACATGGGGGGTACCTGCTCGATTTCGCCCAGAAAACGCAAGCAGGCCTGCCGGACCGCGCCTTCGTCACACAGCACTTCGCGCGTTTCGAGCGGCTCACCCTCGGCGTCTCCCGTCGTCGTACGCACGCCGAGGCGCAGCGTGGCGACGTAGGTCTTGTCTGCGTCAAGAAGCCGGTTCGAAAACTTCGTCGCCTCGCCAAAACAGAGCGGCAGCAACCCGGTCGCCATGGGATCCAGCGTACCGGTATGCCCCGCCTTCGCAGCCGAAAACAAGCGCCGCGCTTTCTGCAACGCATCGTTGGAACTCATGCCTCCGGGCTTGTCGAGCAGAAGCACGCCGTCCACGATCTGCCAGCGCTTGCGCTGCGGGGCCTGCGTCATGCCTTCGTTCCGTCCTGCTCATCAAGCTCGCCGCCACGCTCCGCATCGTCGGCAACAGCCCTGTCAATCAGCGCGGACATGTAACTGCCATGCTCGACCGAGCGGTCATACACGAAATGCAGCTCGGGCGTAGTGTGAATGCGGACACGCCGCCCCAGTTCCCTTCTCAGGAAACCACTGGCACGACGCAGCCCCGTCAGGATCGCATCCAAACCTTCTTCGCCCTGCATCGACGTAAAGAAGATCTTCGCGTGCGCATAGTCGGGTGTCAGCTCGACATCAGTCAGCGAGATGAAGCCGACGCGCGGATCCTTTACCTCCAGCCGGATCAACTCGGCAAGCTCGCGCTTGATCTGTTCCGCAACGCGAGCGCTGCGGGAAAATTCCTTGGCCATCTATTCCTCCAGCACAAACGGGCCCCGAAGGGCCCGTTTGATCAACCAGGCAATCTGTCCGGTTACAGCGAACGGGCAATTTCCTGGATTTCGTAGACTTCCAGCACGTCACCTTCCTGGATGTCGTTGTAGTTCTTCAGCGACAGGCCACACTCGTAGCCAGCGCGCACTTCCTTGACATCGTCCTTGAAGCGCTTGAGCGATTCGAGCTCGGTGTCATGCACGACAACGTTGTTGCGCAGCAGACGGACCCTGGAACTACGCTTGACCACACCATCCAGCACGTAACAGCCAGCGATGGTACCGACCTTCGAAATGACGATGACCTGACGGATCTCGACAGAGCCGATGATCTGCTCGCGTTTCTCGGGCGCCAGCATGCCGGACAACGCCTGCTTCACCTCATCTACCGCATCGTAAATGATGTTGTAGTAGCGGATATCCACTCCGAAGGTTTCCGCCAGCTTCCGCGCCCCGGCATCTGCCCGGGTATTGAAGCCGATGACAACCGCCTGCGAAGCCTGAGCCAGGTTGATATCCGACTCGGAGATGCCACCCACTGCTGCGTGGATGACGTTGACCCGGACTTCGTCGTTGGACAGCTTCTGCAGCGACTGAACCAGCGCCTCCTGAGAACCCTGCACATCGGCCTTGACGATAAGGGGCAGCGATTTGACCTCGCCTTCCTTCATCTGGTCCATCAGGGTTTCGAGCTTCGCGGCCTGCTGCTTCGCCAGCTTCACGTCACGGAACTTGCCCTGCCGGAACAGTGCGATTTCACGCGCCCTGCGCTCGTCAGACATGGCCATGACTTCGTCACCGGCCGCCGGCACCTCGGACAGGCCGAGGATCTCGACCGGAATGGACGGACCAGCCTCGTTGATGGGCTTGCCGTTCTCGTCAAGCATCGCGCGAACCTTACCGAAGGCCGCACCCGCCAGCACCATGTCGCCGCGGCGCAGGGTACCGCTCTGAACGAGCATCGTTGCCACCGCGCCACGCCCCTTGTCGAGACGCGCTTCGATGATCAGACCCTTGGCAGGCGCATCAACCGGAGCCTTGAGTTCGAGCACTTCGGCCTGCAAGAGCACGTTTTCCAGCAGGGAATCAATCCCCGTCCCCGCCTTGGCGGATACCGGACAGAAGGGCGAATCGCCGCCGTACTCTTCAGGCACAACACCTTCCGCGACCAACTCCTGCTTGACGCGTTCGGGGTTGGCTTCGGGCTTGTCGATCTTGTTGACGGCCACGACGATCGGCACGCCTGCAGCCTTGGCATGGTGGATCGCTTCCTTGGTCTGCGGCATCACGCCGTCATCGGCTGCAACGACCAGGATGACGATGTCGGTAGCCTTGGCACCGCGGGCACGCATCGCCGTAAAGGCTTCGTGACCCGGGGTATCCAGGAAGGAGATCACGCCACGCGGCGTTTCCACGTGATAAGCACCGATGTGCTGGGTAATGCCGCCCGCTTCGCCCGCCGCCACCTTCGTGCGACGGATGTAGTCCAGCAGCGAAGTCTTGCCGTGGTCGACGTGACCCATGATGGTCACAACCGGCGCACGCGGCTCGAGCTTCAGGTCCGCCGCTTCATCACCCTCGGCCAGGAAAGCTTCCGGATCGTCAAGCTTGGCAGCCACCGCAGTGTGCCCGAGCTCTTCGACGACAATCATCGCCGTCTCCTGATCCAGCACCTGGTTGATGGTTACCATCTGGCCCAGCATCATCATCTTCTTGATGACTTCGGTCGCCTTCACGGACATCTTGTGAGCCAGATCGGCAACCGAGATGGTTTCCGGAACATGGACTTCGCGCACGACGGGCTCGGTCGGAGCCTGGAAGTTCTGGGCACTGTCGTGACCGGAATTCCTGCCGCCTTGACGACCCTTTGGACCGCTTCTCCAGCCACTGCCAGTATTGGTGTCGCCACGGGTCTTGAGGCCACCACGCTTGTTACGGGCGTCATCATCCCGTGCAGCAGGCGCTTTGGCTGCCTGCCCCGGTTTTTTCGGCGCATCGCCTGCAGCGGGCTTGTTAGGCCTGTGCAGCGTGTTCGAGGTTTCCTTGCGTGCCCCGGCTTCCTTGGCCTTCACTGCGGCTGCGGCAGCTGCGGCGGCCGCCTCGGCTTCTGCCTTGGCACGCGCCTCAATGGCGGCCTTGCGGGCAACAGCCTCTGCTTCGCGGGCAAGCTTGTCAGCCGCCTGGCGCTCAAGCAACTCGCGATGACGGCGCTCTTCGCGCTGACGCGGGGTTTCGACTTCCGCCACAACCGGCTTTGCCACTTGTACGGGGGCAGCGACTTCCGGCGCCTTGGGTGCCGGCGCCGGCTCGGGCTCCACGACCGGCTCCGGCTCGGGAATGACCACGGGCTCGGGCTCCGGCTCGGGCTCCGGCTCCACCACAGGTTCGGGTTCGGGCTCAGGCTGCGGCTCCGGGACAACTTCGGGCGCGACAGCGGCAACGACTTCCACCACGGGAGCTTCAGCAGGCACTTCGGCCTCAGGCAGAGCGCCCTCGTCAGCCAGAGACTCAGCCACCGCTTCACCGGCGAGGTCGATATCGTCACGCTTGACGAAAGTCCGCTTCTTGCGCACTTCAACCTGAATCGTGCGGGCCTTGCCGGACGCATCCGCTGCGCGGATTTCAGTGGTCTGCTTGCGGGTCAGCGTGATTTTCGATTTTGCCGCGGTTTCTCCATGCGACTTGCGCAGGTAATCCAGCAGTCGTGCCTTGTCCTGTTCGCTCACGGAATCATTCGGGCCCGACTTCACCACGCCGGCCTTGACGAATTGCTCCAGCAGGACCGGGGCCGGCATTTTAAGTTCGGTGGCAAACTCCGCCACACTCATTTGCGCCATTGTGTGCTTCTCCCCCGCTTACTCGAACCAGTGCGCACGCGCCTTGGTTATCAGATTCTTGGCACTGGTTTCGTCCAGACCACCCAGTTCCATCAGCTCATCCACAGCCAGATCGGCCAGGTCATCGCGGGTCTTCACCCCGCCCTGGGCCAGCTTGGCTGCCAGAGACTTCTCCATCCCGTCGAGCGAGAGGAGATCTTCAGCAACTCCTTCGAGCTGCTCCTCGTTGACGATGGCCTCTGTCAGCAGCACGTTACGCGCACGCTGACGCAGCTCATTGACGGTGTCCTCGTCGAAAGCCTCGATTTCGAGCATTTCCGCCAGGGGCACGTACGCCACTTCCTCAAGCGAGGAGAAGCCTTCGTCGATCAGGATGTCGGCGAGCTCATCGTCCACATCGAGTTTTTCACAGAACAGGTTACGCAATACGCTGCGTTCGGCCTCGGTCTTCTCGGCCGCGGCCTGTTCGGTCATCAGATTGATGTTCCAGCCGGTCAGTTCGGAAGCGAGCTTGACGTTCTGACCGCCGCGCCCGATCGCCATGGCGAGGTTGCTTTCATCCACCACGACTTCCATCGTGTGAGTTTCCTCATCCACCACGATGGAACTGACTTCGGCCGGTGCCAGCGCATTGATCACGAACTGGGCCGGCTCGGCCGACCACAGCACGATATCCACGTTCTCGCCACCCAGTTCGTTGCGGACTGCCGTTACACGGGAGCCACGCAAGCCGACACAGGTGCCGATCGGATCAATGCGCTGGTCGTTGGACTTGACGGCAATCTTGGCACGCAGACCAGGGTCCCGTGCGGCGGCCTTGATCTCGAGCAGACCGTCTTCCATCTCCGGAACTTCGAGTTCGAAGAGACGGGAAATGAAGTCCGGCGCACTGCGCGACAGGATCAGTTGCGGCCCGCGAGCCCCACGGTCGATGCGCAGCAGGAAAGCGCGCACACGGTCACCGACGCGAAGGTTTTCCTTCGGAATCTGCTGATCCCGCGGCAGCAGGGCTTCCAGGCGGCCGACCTCGACCACCGCATTGCCACGCTCCATGCGCTTGATGCTGCCGGTACACAGATGCTCACCACGATTAAGGAAATCGTTGAGGATCTGCTCACGTTCGGCATCACGGATCTTCTGCAGGATGACCTGCTTGGCCGCCTGGGCACCGATCCGGCCGAAATCGATCGGTTCGAGCGGTTCTTCGACGAATTCCCCGATCTCGATATCCGGAAATTGTTCGCGAGCGTCGATGATCCCCATCTCGGCTTCGTCGTTTTCCACTTCGGCATCGAGCATGACCACCCAGCGGCGAAAAGACTCGTAATCACCGGTTTCGCGGTCAATCGTCACGCGAACATCAGCGTCATCATGAATCCGCTTCTTGGTGGCAGAAGCCAGCGCCATTTCCAGCGCGGTAAAGACGATTTCCTTGGCAACGTTCTTTTCACGTGCCAGAGCGTCTACAAGCAGCAAAACCTCGCGGCTCATTGTTTCAATCCCCTGAAAGCGAATTCATCAAAACTTCGGAACCAGGCGCGCCTTTTCCACCTGATCGAGTGGCAAAGCGACCTCACCTTTTTCGGTCTGGAGCACGACTGCGCCATCGCGCACGCCACCCAGAACCCCTGCAAAATTGCGTTGATTGTTGATGGGCAGGCGAATACGGATCTGAGCTTCCTGGCCAGCAAAACGCTCGAAATCAGCCTGCCGCTTCAGCGGGCGATCCAGGCCGGGAGAAGAGATCTCGAGGCGGTCATAATTGACGTTTTCCACTTCGAAAACGCGCTGAAGCTGGTTGCTCACCGTCGCGCAGTCATCCACATTGATGCCGCGTTCGATATCGATGAAAATCCTCAAGAGCCGCCCACCGGGCGACATTTCGATATCCACCAGCTCGTAGCCCATGCCTGCGAGCGTCTGTTCAACAAGACTAAAAAGATCCATTCCGGCGCCACAAATAAAAAATGGGCGAAACGCCCATCCGATACCCGATTCAGGCAAAACGCCCGATCCGAATCAACAAACCGCCGGGATTCTAGCACGTTCACGTGCCCGCGTAAAATCCCGGCAGAGACCACCCCAAGGCAGCCCTCCCCTGACGCTCAAGCCTCGCCTGCGGGCGCCGCCTTTGCACGGCGCGGACCACGCGAACGGCGTGGCTTCCGGGCTGCAGCCGGAACAGCCCCTGCATCAGCAGCTGGCGTAGCGTTGCTTGCTTCCGGTGCTGAAACCATGGCACCCGCTCCGTTTGCCGCCACGCCTTCAGGGCGCGGTTTGTTGCGGCGCGGACGACGTCGCGGCGCTCCACTGCGCCCCTCCGTCTCGGTCTTTTCCGGACGAGGTCCTGCCTCGCGCACATGCGGCTTGGTGCTGCGAGGCCCCCGTGCGTTCGCGGCACGACGCTTTTCTTCCGGCCGCTGCTGACGCTTCTCGAGCGGCACGCCAGAAAGCTGCGCCACCTGCTCCGGCGCCATTTCCTCGTACATGCCGCGCTTGAGACGGCTCGGCAATTCGACCTTGCCATATCGCACGCGCATCAGGCGGCTCACGGTCAGGCCAATGGTTTCGAACATCCGGCGCACTTCGCGATTGCGCCCTTCGGAAAGCGTTACGCGGTACCAGTGATTCGCACCTTCACCACCTTCATCCGACAGTGTCGTGAAGCGTGCCGGGCCGTCATCCAGCGTGATGCCCTCGGTCAATTGCTGCTTCTGCTCGTCAGTGAGCTCGCCCAGCAGACGTACCGCGTATTCGCGCTCGATCTCGTAGCGCGGATGCATCATGCGATTGGCCAGCTCGCCGTTGTCAGTAAAGAGCAGCAGGCCGGAAGTGTTGAAATCGAGGCGGCCAATGGCAATCCAGCGGCCCTTGTTGATAGCGGGCAGTCGCTCGAAAACGCTCGGACGGCCTTCCGGATCGTCCTTTGAAACGATCTCGCCCTCCGGCTTGTGGTACATGAGGACACGCGGACCACGCTTTTTCTGCTCCGCCGCGAAACGCAGATTGGCCAGCTTGCCGTTGACCTTCACGCGGTCACCGGGGCCGATTTTCTGCCCCAGAAAAGAGGGCTCGCCGTTCACGCTCACCCGGCCGGCAACCACCCACTCCTCGATTTCCCGACGCGACCCGTAACCAGCCTCGGCAAGTACTTTCTGGATCCGCTCGCCCGGCTGCATCACGACATTCGCCGCGGCACCGCGACCACCGCCACGCCCCCAGCGGCCGCTACCGGTGGGAAGACCGAGATCCAGATCACGGGACTGCTCGAGACGCCCCATGAAAGCCAGCTGTCCGTCGTGTTCGCCCTCGACGAAGTCTGGCGAATCGAAATCAATCTCCGGCGCTGATTGAATGACCTGAGCCGGTCTGCGCAGCGGGCTGTTCTTCTTTTTGTTGGGCGAACGCGGGCGACGCGGCTTCTGCGGTGTCGACAAGATCAAGTACTCCTTCCAACTCGGCCAAAGGGGGCAGCTCAGTCAGGCTGCGCAAGCCGAGGTCATCCAAGAATTTTCGGGTAGTGGCATACAGGGCCGGGCGGCCCGGAGTGTCGCGATGGCCGATCGTATCGATCCAGCCTCGGGTTTCCAGCAACCGGATCATCTGGCTGGAAACGGTTACGCCGCGGATTTCTTCAATATCCCCGCGCGTGACGGGCTGACGATACACGATGATGGCCAATGTTTCCAGCACCGCTCGCGAATAACGCGGCGCACGGGTCTCCTTGAGCCGATCGAGCCAGGGCTGAAGTTCGGCACGGGTCTGAAAGCGCCAGCCCGTCGCGAGCCGGACGAGCTCGACACTGCGACCCGCCCAGTCCTGCTGCAGATCGGCTACCAGGCGCTGCAGCGTCGGCGTTCCGATATCGGGCTCGAAAACCCTGCGCAGCACGGAAAGCGGCATGGGCTCGGTTGCCGACAGCAAAGCCGCTTCCAGCACCTGCTTGGCGAACACGACATCGATACCACTGGCAGCAAGCTGCTCGTCGGTACTGACGGCCTCTGCCTCCAGCACATCCTCCTGCACCGAGGCGTTCTCCGGCTCAAGCGGATTCGACACTGACGGACTCCTTGAGTCGGACATAGATGGGCTCCATCGGAGCATTCTGACTGAGCAAGACCAGTCCTTCCTTGACGAGTTCGAGCACGGCGAGAAAGCCCACGACCAGGCTGGAAATGCCGTGCGTGAACTCGAACAGTTCCTCGAAAGCCACATCACCCTGCCCGCCAAGCCGGCGCAGGATGCCGGTCATGTGCTCGCGCACCGACAGCTCTTCGCGCTGAATGCGGTGATTCCTGTTCAGTCTGGCGCGCTGCATGAGCGCAAGCCAGGCAGATTGCAGATCAAGCAGACTCACATCCGGCAGGCGCTCGACGGTTTTCTCGGCCACGTGCACCACCACCCACTCGAAGTTGCGTTCGACGCGCGGAATGCTGTCGAGCAGTGCCGCGCCGCGCTTGATGCGTTCGTATTCGACGAGGCGCCGCACCAGCTCCGCTCGTGGATCCTCTTCTTCCACCTCCGCACCTTCTTTCGGAGGGCGGGGCAGCAGCATGCGGGACTTGATGTCGAGCAGCGTGGCCGCCATCAGCAGGTAATCCGAAGCGAGATCCAGATTACCGGTACGCATCGCGTCGATGTAGGCCAGATACTGCTCGGTCAGCGGCGCCATCGGGATGTCGAGCACATCCAGATTGGCCCGCCGGATCAGGTAGAGCAGCAGATCAAGCGGGCCTTCGAATGTTTCGAGAAAGACCTCAAGCGCGTCCGGCGGAATGTAGAGATCCGCCGGCATTTCCAGCATCGGCTCACCGTGAATCCGGGCGAGAACCAGCTCGCCCTGCACCGGAGCGCTGTCGTTCATGACCCACGCACGCGCAAGGCGGCTTCCTGCAGCATCCGGCCTCAGACGCCTGAAAAGAGCAGAAGGAAACGCATCAGGGGCGGCGCCACCAGGCGGTAGACGATATCCAGCATGCCGAAATAGAGCAGACCGATCACGATGAAGAAACCGTAGGGCTCGATTTTCGCCCAGACAATCGCTTGGCGGATCGGCAACAGGCTGACCGCGATACGGCCGCCGTCGAGTGGCGGCACCGGAATGAGGTTGAGCACCATCAGACCGATATTCACCAGCATGCCCCGCTGGCAGATTTCGAGCCAGACGCTTCCCGGCGCCGACATCCGGACCGCCAGCCCGAGCAGAACAGCCCAGATGATCGCCTGAGCGAAGTTGGCTGCGGGCCCGGCCGCCGCCACCCAGAACATGTCGGCCTTGGGGCGACGCAAGCGACTGAAATCCACCGGCACCGCCTTGGCCCAGCCAAAAGGCGGAAAGCTCGCCCCGGTCACCGCGTTCATCAGCACGATGCCGCCCGGGACCAGCAGGGTCCCGACGGGATCCACATGCTTGAGCGGGTTGAGCGTGATCCGACCCATGAGATGGGCAGTCGGATCGCCGAACATGCGCGCCACATAACCATGCGCGGCTTCATGCAAGGTGATTGCCAACAGCACCGGAATGGCCCAGATGACAATGTTGATCAGGATGTCGTTCATGCGCCGATTCTACAGGCCAAGCGGCGCCAACGGCCCCTTGCCCTCGCGCAGCAGTTCCGGCTCGCCGGAACTCAGATCCACCACCGTAGTGGCCTCCAGCCCGCAGGCGCCGGCCTCGATGACGAGATCCAGCTGCTTCTCCAGCCTGGCCCGGATATCGTCAGCCTCGGTCAGCGGCACGTCCTCGTCTGGCAGCATCAGCGTGGAGGTCAGCAACGGCTCCCCCAGCTCCGCCAGCAAGGCACTCACGACCGGATGCTCCGGCACACGCAGGCCGATGGTCTTGCGCTTGGGGTGCAGCACCCGGCGCGGCAGCTCCTTGGTGGCCTCCAGAATGAAGGTGTAGGGGCCGGGTGTCGTCGCCTTGAGCAGGCGGTACTGGACATTGTCCACCCGCGCATAGGTTGCGATTTCAGACAGGTCACGGCACATCAGCGTGAAGTGATGACGCTCACCCACGCCGCGGATCTTGCGGATCCTGTCGAGCACATCGGCATCACCGGTAAGCCCGACCAGTGCATAGGCGCATTCGGTCGGCACGGCAATCAGGCCGCCCTCACGCAGGATCTGCGCGGCCTGCCGGATCAGGCGCGGCTGCGGGTGCTCGGGATGAATTTCGAAATACTGGGCCATGATGGATCCAAGCCGTTCGGCAAAGGCGGCACCTTACACCAAACGCTCCCACACCGGCTTGAGGTCGGGCGGCAGACGCTCGGCGCGCCCGATATCCACCACGCTCTCGCCCGGCCCGTGAAAATCCGAGGCACGGGAAGCCAGAAAGCCGTAACGGCGCGCAACACGCGCGAATTCGAGTGCCTCGGCACCGCACTGTGAGCCCGAGACGACCTCGATGGCTTCGCCCCCCAGATCGCGAAAACGATTGAACAGCGACTCCATGCCACTCTTGCTGACCCGAGTTCGCCCCGGATGGGCCACCACCGCAATGCCGCCCGCGGCATGGATCCAGCCCAGCGCCTCCTCGAGACTCGCCCACTCGTGATCGACAAAGCCCGGCTTGCCGCGCACCAGATAGTGATCGAACACGGTCGGCATATCCCGCGCGATGCCGATTTCGACCAGATAGCGGGCAAAGTGCGCGCGTGAGATGAGTGCCGGATTGCCCACGTATTTCAGCGCGCCCTCGTACACGCCGCGAATGCCGATCGCCGCCAGGCCGTCACTCATCCGGCGAGCCCGGGTATCGCGTCCTGAACGCACGCCGGCCAGCCCCTCGACCAGCGCACTGCAGGCGGTATCCACCCCCAATCCGACGATGTGCACCGACTGATCCTGCCAGGAGACGGAAATCTCGACGCCATTGACGAAACGGATGCCGAGCGACTCCGCTTCGGCGCGAGCCTCCGCCAGCCCACCGAGCTCGTCATGATCGGTCAGTGCCATCATCTGTACGCCGTTGGCATGAGCTCGACGGACAAGCCCGACAGGCGGCAGAAGGCCGTCCGAGACAGTGGAATGGCAGTGCAGATCTGCGTTCAGGACATCGTTCATGCCTCCAGTCTAGCAGCCGGCGCTTGACGTCCGACACGCACAAGCCAAGGATGCACCATGCTTTCGCCCTCCCCTCTCGCCCTCGCCGCTTTCCTGAGCCTCTTTGCCGCCCTCGGAGCCAGTCTCGTCGAACGGGCACACGCGCCGGCAATGCTCATCGGAATCGTCTCGCTCATCCTGGCCGGTCTGGCAGGCGTGCTCGACCCGATGGCTCTGGCCCTGACGCTTCCGGCATTCGGACTGGCCTGGCTGGCCCGACGTCCCGCCACGACCACCGCGCAGCGCACGCTGTTGCTGACCGCCTGTGGTGTATGGGCACTGGCCGCAGCCCTGCACCTGCTCCCTGGTTTCTCGCCGCACCTATGGAGCGAAGGTTTCGGACGGAGCGGCACGCTGCCGCTACGCTGGCACTACGACAAAGGGCTGGCCGGGCTCTTACTGCTGCTTGCGCTGCCCAGGCAAGGCAAGCCGGATCGCCTTCGCTTCGCCCTGCTGCTGCCGGCCGGGCTGGCCCTGCCGATACTCGCCCTCCTCGGCGGCCTGGCCGACCTGGATCCGCGTTGGCAGAGCGGCACGCTCGTGTGGCTGGCCGGAAACCTCTTCCTCACGGTGTTTGCGGAAGAGGCGTTTTTCCGCGGTCTGATCCAGGGCGGGCTTCGCGAGGGTCTGGCCTCACGCCTGCCCTTCCCGCTGATCGTGGTCCTTGTTGCCGTGCTGTTCGCGCTCGTGCATCTGCCCTGGGGCCCGGCCTTTGCCGCAATGGCTTTTGTCGCAGGCCTGCTCTACGGATTCATGGCCGGCGCGCGGCAGGCCCTGTCCGCGGCCATTGCCGTGCACTTCCTGACCAATGCAGGATTTTTGCTGCTTACCCGCAGCCCACTGGGCTGAAGAGACGCGCCGGAAAAATAAATTCATCGGGGCGTTGAGTTCGGCGCATCGGCAGGTTACATTCGCCGCTCGTTCGGGAGAGTGCTGCCCTGCAGCCGCCGAAGGCGTAACCCCCCGGGAACGCTCAGGCAGAAGGACCGGACGAAGAGTACAGATCTGGAGAGCGATGTCCGCGAGACATCCACCGAAGGGGCACGCGTCAGATGACCGGGCACTTCACAGGCAGGCCGACTTCTCGCCACCTGATGGAGCAGCCAGACGCAATCTCTCAGGTACCAAGGACAGATGGGGGCCGATGCACACCGTGCACCCGGCCCTTTTTCATTTGCCCCTGAGAGAAACATGGCCAAGCAGACTCCGCTCTACCCCGTCCATGCCGCCGCCGGCGCCAAGATCGTCGACTTTGCCGGCTGGGACATGCCCATTCATTACGGTTCGCAGCTCGAAGAGCACAAAATCGTCCGGGCCGACGCCGGCATGTTCGACGTCTCCCACATGCTGCCGGTCGACATTTCCGGCGCGGGCGCGCAGGCCTTCCTGCAGAAGCTGCTGGCCAACAACGTGGCCAAGCTCAGCGAACCCGGCAAGGCGCTTTATTCCTGCATGCTCCGGGAAGATGGCGGTGTCATCGATGACCTGATCGTCTATTTCTTCGCATCCGACGACTACCGCATCGTGGTCAATGCCGGCACGGCCGACAAGGACGTGGCCTGGATGCGCGAAGTCGCCCGCCAACTGCCCGGTGGCGGCAATGTCACGATCACGCCGCGCCGCGACCTGGCCATCATCGCCGTGCAGGGCCCGAATGCCCAGGCCAAGGTCTGGGCCGCCATTCCCGGCAGCGAGGCCGTCGCGGCCTCGCTCAAGTATTTCCAGGCAGCACGCATGGGCGAGCTGATGATCTGCTTCACCGGCTACACCGGCGAGGCCGGCTATGAACTGATCCTGCCCGCCTCACACGCCGTGGCGACCTGGCAAGCCCTGGCCGCGCAAGGCGTGGCCCCCATCGGTCTCGGCGCGCGCGATACGCTGCGTCTGGAAGCCGGCATGAATCTTTATGGCGCCGACATGGACGAAAGCATCGGCCCGCTGGAGTCGGGCCTGGCCTGGACGGTCGACTTCTCCGGCGAGCGCGACTTCATCGGCCGCAAGGCGCTCGAAGCCACGCCGCCCGCACGCCAGCTGGTCGGCATCCTGCTGCAGGACCGCGGCGTCCTGCGCAGCCACATGCAGGTCTTTACCGCCCACGGCGAAGGCGAGACCACCAGCGGCAGCTTCGCCCCCAGCATGAACGCCTCCATCGCCTTTGCGCGTGTTCCGGCGGCCGTCGCGATCGGCGACACTGTCGAAGTGGACATCCGTGGTAAGCGCTTGCCCGCCCGCGTCGTGAAGATGCCCTTCGTGCGGCGTGGCAAGGTGCTGGTCTGACACATCCCGAATTCATCCCGTCCCGAATTTCACCAAGGAGCAAGACATGAGTATTCCCGCCAACCTGCGTTACACCGAATCGCACGAATGGGTCCGCAAGGAGCCGGACAACACGCTGACCATCGGCATCACCGACCATGCGCAAGGCGCGCTGGGTGACATCGTGTTCCTGGAACTGCCGGAAGCCGGCCGCGTGGTGAAGGCCCGCGAGGAAGTCGCGGTCGTCGAATCGGTCAAGGCAGCCTCCGACATCTACGCACCGGTGGCCGGCGAAATCATTGCAGCCAACACGGCAGCTGTCGATGCCCCGGACACGGTCAACTCCGATCCCTACGGCGCCTGGCTGTTCAAGCTCAAGCCGGCCAGCCTGGACGACATCGATGCGCTGCTCGACGCGGCCGGCTACGCCCGGGTCGTGGACGCCGCCTGATCCTGTCGCGGGCAATGCAGCCTGTGGCAACGCGCCACGGGCTGCCGCCCGGCCCTGAATGTCCAGGCCCCCACGCAACCCGATCGACGAGCTGCTGAAGTACGCCATCGTCGCTGGCGGCATGTGCCTTGTCATGCTCGTGCTCACGCGTGGCAAGTGGCTCACCGCGCTGCTGATCGCCGTCTGGCTGGGTTTCGTGCTGCTGCGCTTCAAGCGCAAGTCCGACCAGAAAAAACCCTGACGCCCCGCCCCTCCTGAAAGAACGCCATGCACCACCCCATCCCGCTCTCCACGCTTGAAGCCCGTGACGCCTTCCTGGCCCGCCACCTCGGACTCAGCCCGGCCGAACAGGCCGAGATGCTCGCAAGTCTCGGCGTCGCGAGCCTCGACGAGCTGATCGCCCAGACCGTGCCCGCCGGCATTCGCCTGGCCGCCCCCCTGGCCATTGCCGGCCCCACGCCGGAGCAGGAGGCGCTGGCCGACCTGAAGGCCATTGCCGGCAAGAACGTGCTCAAGAAATCCCTGATCGGCATGGGCTACTACGGCACGCATACGCCGGCCGTCATCCTGCGTAACGTGATGGAGAACCCGGGCTGGTACACCGCCTACACTCCCTACCAGGCCGAAATCGCCCAGGGCCGGCTGGAAGCACTGCTCAACTGGCAGCAGATGATCATCGACCTGACCGGTCTGGAGCTCGCCAACGCCTCGCTGCTCGACGAGGCGACGGCCGCCGCGGAAGCCATGACCATGGCCCGACGCGTGTCGAAGTCGAAGAGCAACGTGTTCTTCATCGATGCGGCCTGCTTCCCGCAGACCATTGATGTGGTGAAGACCCGCGCGGCCTACTTCGGTTATGAACTCGTCATTGCGCCGGCAGCACAGGCCGCGGATCACGATGCCTTCGGCGTACTGCTGCAGTACCCCGACGTCAGCGGTGCCGTGGCCGATCACGCCGCCCTGATTGCGGCCTGCAAGGCGCGTGGCAGCTGTGTGGCGGTGGCCACCGATCTGATGGCGCTGGTGCTGCTGAAAAGCCCCGGCGAAATGGGTGCCGACATCGCCTTCGGTTCGGCCCAGCGCTTCGGTGTGCCGATGGGCTTCGGCGGTCCGCATGCCGCCTTCTTTGCCACCCGTGAAGCCAACTCGCGCAGCATGGCCGGCCGCATCATCGGGGTTTCGAAAGACGCCCGCGGCAAGACCGCACTGCGCATGGCCCTGCAGACACGCGAACAGCATATCCGCCGCGAGAAGGCCAACTCCAACATCTGCACCTCGCAGGTCCTGCTGGCCAACATGGCAGGTTTCTACGCGGTCTATCACGGCCCGGAAGGGCTGCGTACGATTGCCCGCCGCATCCATCGCCTGGCCAAGATTTTCGCCGCGGGGCTAAGCGAAGCGGGCTACGCGCTCGCTACCGACAATTTCTTCGACAGCTTCGACATCGAGACTGGCGAAGACACCGCAGCCGTCATGCAGGCCGCACTGGGTGCCGGCTACAACCTGCGCCCAGTGTCCGCAACCCGGGTCGGCGTGAGCTTCGACGAGACGCATACCCGTGCCGATCTGGCCGAGTTGTTCTCGGCCTTCGGTGTCAGCGCCGACATTGACGCGCTCGATCAGGCGGTGTCCGGTACGCTGCTGCCCGGCGCCCTGCTGCGCACCGATGCCATCCTCACCCATCCGGTATTCAATACGCATCACACCGAGCATGAGATGCTGCGCTACCTCAAGCGTCTGCAGAACCGCGACCTGGCGCTGGACCACTCGATGATCTCGCTGGGCTCCTGCACCATGAAGCTCAACGCCACCAGCGAGATGATCCCGGTGACCTGGCCCGAATTCGGCGCCATGCATCCCTTCGTGCCGCGTGACCAGGCCGCCGGCTACCTCGAGATGATCGAAGGACTGGCTGACTACCTGCGCGCCGTCACGGGCTTCCCGGCCATCTGCATGCAGCCCAACTCGGGGGCTCAAGGCGAGTATGCCGGGCTGGTGGCGATTCGCCGCTACCACGCCTCGCGCGGCGAAGCGCATCGCAACATCTGCCTGATTCCGAAGTCTGCTCACGGCACCAATCCGGCCACCGCGCAGATGTGCGGGCTGGAAGTGGTCGTCGTGGCCTGTGATGACAATGGCAACGTGGACGTGACCGACCTGAAAGCCCGGATCGCGGATCACGGCAGCCAGCTCGCCGCGCTGATGATCACCTACCCCTCCACGCATGGCGTATTCGAAGAGGCGGTGAAGGAAATCTGTGCGCTGGTACATGCCGCAGGCGGGCAGGTGTACATGGACGGCGCCAACCTGAACGCTCAGGTCGGCCTCACCTCGCCCGCCACCATCGGCGCGGACGTGAGCCACATGAACCTGCACAAGACCTTCTGCATCCCGCACGGCGGCGGCGGGCCTGGCATGGGCCCGATCGGACTGGCCGCGCACCTCGCGCCCTTCATGGCTGACCACGTCGTGGCAGCCACCGGCTCGGCAGAACGCCCGAACGCGGGTCAGGGGGCGGTGTCCGCGGCCCCCTTCGGCTCAGCCTCCATCCTGCCGATCAGCTGGATGTACATCCGCATGATGGGTGGCTCCGGGCTGAAGCTCGCTACCGAAACCGCCATCCTGAACGCCAACTATGTCGCCAGTCAGTTGAAGGACGACTACCCGGTGCTCTATATGGGCAGCCAGGGACGGGTGGCCCATGAATGCATTCTGGATATCCGGCCGATCAAGGCCGCCACCGGCATCAGCGAGGTCGACATCGCCAAGCGCCTGATGGACTACGGCTTCCACGCCCCCACCATGAGCTTCCCGGTGGCTGGCACGATCATGGTCGAACCGACCGAATCGGAAGACAAGGGCGAGCTGGATCGCTTCATCGCCGCAATGCGCGCCATCCGCGCGGAAATCCGCCGCGTGGAAGCCGGTGAGCTGCCGGCCGACAGCAATCCGCTCAAGCATGCACCGCACACGCAGAGCGACGTGATCAGCAGCGAATGGACCCGTCCCTACACGCGTGACGAGGCGGTGTTCCCGCTGCCCTTTGTGCGCGAGAACAAGTTCTGGCCCAGCGTGAATCGCATCGACGATGTGTACGGTGACCGCAACCTCTTCTGCGCCTGCGTGCCCATGGAAGACTACGCAAGCTGAAACCCGTCACGGGTCTCGAACAAAAAGGGCCACGCTGTGCGTGGCCCTTTTTGTCTGGACAAGGCCGCCGGAATCAGGTCAGTGCGAGCAGCTCGCGCAGATGTGATTCGGACCGACGGAAGCCGGCCATTTCCTCGTCCGAAAACTCGTAGCTCAGCACGCGCTCGACGCCGTTGCGCCCGACCACGCAGGGCACGCTCATCACCAGTCCGTTCACGCCGTATTCCCCCTTGAGCATTACCCCCAGCGGCAGGATGGACTGCTCATTGCCCTCGATGGCCCGGATGATGCGGAACACGCTGGCTGCTATGCCGTGGTTGGTGTTGCCCTTGCGCTCGAAGATGCGGAAACCCGCCTCCAGCGTCTGCTGGCGAACGGCTTCACGATCAATCGGAGGCAGGCCGTTGAGACGGCAATAGCTGTCGACATCCAGACCACACACCTTGCACAGACTCCAGGGGATGAAGCCGGTCGCACCATGGTCACCCAGCATGTAGCCGTAGATGTTTTTCGGATCGATCTTCACATGATCACTCAGGATGCGCAGGAAGCGCGCCGTATCGATCAGCGTGCCGGCCGAGATCAGTTTGCCGGCGGGATAGCTTGATGCCATCAGCATGACCTGGGTCATCACGTCCACCGGGTTGGTCACGTTGATGACGATGGCACCGGGTGAATAACGCTCCACCTGCTGGATGATCTCGCGCAGTATCGCGCTGTTGACGCGCACCAGGTCGTCCCGCGTCTGCCCTTGCTGCAGCTGGGCGCCAGCGGTGATGACAACGATGTTGCTGCCCGCCGTGTCGGCATAGTCGCCCGCGATGAGCAAGGGATTCTTGGCATAGGTAAAAGGCGTGGTGTGGGAAAAATCCCAGATCTCGGCCTCCGCCTTGGCCCTGGCCTTGTCTACCGCAACGATTTCGGTCACCTCGCTCATATGGACCAGGAATCCGACGATTTCCGTTCCCACTGCGCCCATGCCGATCACCGATACCTTCATTCACTTCTCCATGGATGAGGGCGCCCCGCTGCATGACCTTGTGCGAGAAAATCCCGCGCAGCAATCCTTTTGCCATCAAAAGGCCGGCGACGCCTTGCAAGGAGTCTAAACCCAAGGCAGAGTTGCCCCAATCCACTTCTGTCGGCGTCGCGTTCTTTTTTGCGTACGCCCCTTCATTTCCATCTCCGGGAGTTCATACATGTCTCGTCATTTCAATCCGGTCATGGCCGCTGCGCTGGGCATTGCACTCGTGCTGGGTGCCTGCGGCCAGAAGCAGGAAAGCCAGGGCACCCCCGGCGCCGCCGACACTGCAACGCAGGTAAAGATCGGCTTCGCAGCACCCTTGACCGGGCCCCAGGCGCACTATGGCAAGGGCTACCAGAACGGCGTGCAGCTCGCACTCGACGATGCCAACGCGCTGAACCCCACGCTCGGCGGCAAGCCGGTCAAGTTCGTGCTCGTGGCCGAAGACGACATGGCCGACCCCAAGACCGCCACCCAGGTCGCGCAACGCGTGCTCGACGGCGGGGTGTCCGGCGTGATCGGCCACTTCAACTCCGGCACCTCCATCCCTGCATCCAAGGTGTATTCGGACGCCGGCATGCCGCAGATCGCGATGGCAACCGCGCCGGCCTTCACCCAGCAGGGTTTCAAGACTACCTTCCGCTCGATGACCTCCGACACGCAGCAAGGCTCGGTCATGGGGCGCTTTGTCGTGGAGAAACTGGCCGCGAAGAAGATCGCGATCATCGACGACCGTACCGCTTATGGTCAGGGCCTGGCGGACGAGTTCGAGAAAGCCGCCAAGGCTGCCGGCGGCAACGTCGTTGCACGCGAATTCACCAATGACAAGGCCAGCGACTTCATGGCCATCCTGACACGGATCAAGAGCCGCAAGCCCGACGCCATTTTCTTCGGCGGCACCGATGCGCAATCCGGACCGCTCGCGAAGCAGCTCACCCAGATCGGTCTCAAGTCCCCGCTGATCTCGGGTGAAATGACCCGCTCGGACACCTTCATCAAACTCGCGGGGGACGCGGCCGAGGGCACCATTGCTTCGCTCGCAGGCGTGCCGATGGAGCAGATGCCGGGGGGCGCTGACTTCCTGAAGCGCTTCAAGGAGCGTTTCGGCGAACCCGAGATCTATTCTCCCTATGGCTACGATGCGACCCGTGTGATGGTTGCAGCCATGCTCAAGGCGGACTCCAGCGAACCCGCCAAGTACCTGCCGGTGCTGGCTTCGATCCATCACGCCGGCGTCACTGCCCCGGATATTTCCTACGACGACAAGGGTGACCTCGCCAACGGCGGCATCACTGTCTACCAGGTTCGCAGCGGGAAATGGGAAGTCATGGAAACGCTGGGCGGAAAGTAACAAGCCCTGAAACCGGAAAGGCCGTCACGAAGACGGCCTTTTTTGTTTTCATTGCCCCGCAGGCGTCAAGCCTGCTGGCCGAGCTCGAAGCGCTGCCCGGCCGCCAGCAGCCGGAGCTCGGCATCGCCAGGGTAATTCAGTACCTCGCGGGCAATCTCTTCGGCATAACCGGGCTTCAGGTGAGTGACAAAAACCTCGGGTCTCACAGTAAGCCGCCGCAGGACTTCATGCAGCATGCCGGACGACAGGTGACAGGACACCTCGGCCATTGCCCGCTGCGACTCCGGAAAAGCCGCCTCGATGATCAGGTAGCGCAGATCGGGAATCGCGTTCAGCGCGGCAATCTGTTCCTCGCAGATCGCGGTATCGCCCGAGAATGCGAGGCTGCCGTTGCCCGAGTCGATCAGGTAGCCGGTTGCCGGCACCGCATGCCGGGCCGGAATGGGGGTAATCATGCGCCCCGCAAGATTCAGGGTCTGGCCGCAACGGATTTCCTCGAGCCGCAGCATCGGATTCACATAACCCGGAATCACGGTGAAATCGGGCCACACGAGCCAGTTGAAAACGTGCTCGCGCAGCACCTTGAGCGTTTCCCGACCGGCATGCACGATGATCGGCCGCGAGCGCAAATCGCCGATGGTATCGATCAGCATGGGCAGCATCGCGATGTGATCGAGATGCGCATGAGTGAGGAAAATATGCTCGATCCTGAGCAGCGCTTCCAGTGACAGCTGGCCGACGCCCGTCCCGCAATCGATGAGGATGTCCTCGTCAACAAGAAGGCTGGTCGTCAGGAAACCTGCACCACCGATCCCGCCGCTGCACCCCAGGACTTCAACCCGCATTCGCTCAGCTCTTGCCCGCGCCCGCATCCGTGCGCAGGTAGAACTCCATCTTCACGCCGGCCAGTTCGATCACGTCATGGTCTCCAAGCAGGTGGGCCTGCGCATCGAGATGCTTGCCATTGAGAATCGGAAAGGAGTCCCCTTCCACATGCGTGATGAAGTAGCCATGCGGCCGCCGGGTAATCACCGCCACCTGCACGCCCGGCTTGCCAAGCGTGGTCAGAGATTTGGAAAGCTCGAGCTCTCGCCCGGCATTGCGTCCGCTGATGATCTGCACGACACCAAGCTGCTCGGTGCCGGTCACGACCGGCGCTACCTCGGCCGGTGCCGTCCAGCCTTCTCCGCTGGTGATCGAGGCTTCGGCACCGAAACCCACCATGGTTTCCGTGTGCGCGCGAGGGCTGGCCCCCAGCTTCACGGCGTCAGGCGCTGTGGAAAATGCCTTGTCGAACGTTGCTCCGAAGTTGGTATCAGGAGCGTCCTTGAGGAACTTGATTCGGTACTTGCCGAGCTCGACAACATCGTTTTCCTTGAGCACATGCTTCTTGACCGACTGACCATTCACATACGTGCCATTGGTGCTGTTGAGGTCTTCCAGAAAAGCATCGTTGAGGATGGACACAATCACGGCGTGCTCGCCACTGATCGCGAGGTTGTCGATCTGGATGTCGTTGTGCGGCTTGCGACCGATGGTTGTCCGCTCCTTCACGAGAGGAATCTCCTTCAGCACCAGACCGTCCATACTCAGAATCAGCTTTGCCATCTTGACCTCACCACACTCTTTCCCCGAAATTGCCCTGAAGGCTCACTGGCCGGATCATCAGCCAGTATCGCACCGCGTAGCGGCATCAGACCACGCCTGGATCGAAACATTCCGGATTGTGTCAGGATTTTCCCCGGCGCTCTGCTCCGGCGTGACGTCCAAGCAACTTGCCCAGCAGGAGCACGATCAGCGCCCCGGCCCCACTGGCGGTATAGGAAACGCTGCTGCGGACCACGCCGGCTTCATCCGCCGTCCACTCGAGCAGAACCGGATCTGTCACGGCCATATGGCCGGCAATCCAGCCCAGCAGCATCCCGCCGAAGACGACAATCGTCGGGAATCGATCCATCAGGCGTATTACGAGCTGGCTGCCCCAGACGATGATGGGGATGCTCACCAGCAGACCGAATATCACGAGCGGCATCTTGTGATCGCCGCCAGCGCCCTCGGCCGCCCCGGCTATCGCGATGACGTTGTCGAGACTCATGACGAAGTCGGCAACGATCACGGTCTTGACCGCGGACCAGAGACGGTCACTCGCATTGATGTTGCCGTGTCCGTCATCCTCCTCGGGCAAAAGCAGCTTCACACCGATCCAGACGAGAAGAATTGCGCCGACCAGTTTAAGGAAGGAGATTTTCAGCAGCGTCAGCGCGAAGAAGATGAGGATCACCCGCAGGATGATCGCGCCAACCGTACCCCAGACAATGCCCTTGGTCCGCAACGAGGGATCCAGCTGCCGGCACGCGAGCGCGATGACGACGGCGTTGTCTCCCCCAAGGAGGATGTCGATCATGATGATCTGGCCAACAGCCAGCCAGAATTCGGTGTGCAGCAACAAATCCATTCGAAACAACCCGGTGACGCGTCAAAGCCGTGAGCTTACCGCAGCACGCCGCTTCCCGCTCGCTGCGCGATGGCTCGCTGAATGCAAAAGGCCGCGTGCGCGGCCTTTTGCATTGACTTCAGGGAGCACTGCTCAGATCAGGCTCTTGAGCAGCTTGCCCATTTCTGACGGATTGCGCGTCACCTTGAAACCACACTCCTCCATGATGGCGAGCTTGGCGTCAGCCGTGTCGGCACCACCGGAAATCAGCGCGCCAGCATGGCCCATGCGCTTGCCGGCCGGAGCCGTCACGCCAGCGATGAAGCCTACGATCGGCTTCTTCATGTTGGCCTTGCACCACTGGGCTGCTTCGGCTTCGTCCGGACCGCCGATTTCGCCGATCATGATGACGGCATCGGTATCGGGGTCATCGTTGAAAGCCTTCATCACGTCGATGTGCTTGAGGCCATTGATGGGATCACCACCGATACCCACTGCGGAAGACTGGCCCAGACCGATTTCGGTCAGCTGTGCCACGGCTTCATAGGTCAGCGTGCCCGAACGCGACACGACGCCGATGCGGCCCTTGCGATGGATGTGGCCCGGCATGATGCCGATCTTGATTTCGTCCGGCGTGATCAGGCCCGGGCAGTTCGGCCCCAGCAGCAGCGTGCGCTTGCCGCCGGCGGCTTCCTTGGCCTTCATGCGGTTGCGCACTTCCAGCATGTCGCGCACCGGAATGCCTTCGGTGATGCAGATCGCCAGATCCAGATCGGCTTCGACGGCCTCCCAGATGGCAGCGGCAGCGCCAGCGGGCGGCACGTAGATCACGGACACGGTTGCACCGGTTTCAGCGGCAGCTTCCTTCACCGTACCGAAAATCGGAATATTGAAGATGGACTCGCCAGCCTTCTTCGGATTCACACCGGCCACGAAACAGTTCTTGCCGTTGGCATATTCCTGGCACTTTTCGGTGTGGAACTGACCGGTCTTGCCCGTAATGCCCTGGGTGATGACCTTGGTGTCTTTGTTGATGTAGATGGACATGTATTGAACTCCTGGCTCCGGCCTCAGGCCACAGCGGAAACGATCTTCTGGGCGGCCTCTGCCATGGTGTCGGCAGAGATGATGGGCAGGCCGGACTCGGCAAGGATCTTCTTACCCAGATCCTCGTTGGTGCCCTTCATGCGCACCACCAGCGGCACGGCTAGCTTCACTTCACGCGCGGCCGTCACCACGCCGTTGGCGATGGTGTCGCACTTCATGATGCCGCCGAAGATGTTGACCAGAATGCCCTTAACTGCCGGGTTCTTGAGCATGATCTTGAAGGCTTCGGTCACCTTCTCGGTGGTGGCACCGCCGCCCACGTCGAGGAAGTTGGCCGGCTCGGCGCCGAACAGTTTGATGGTGTCCATGGTCGCCATCGCAAGACCAGCGCCATTGACCAGGCAACCGATGTTGCCGTCGAGCGAGATGTAGGCCAGATCGAACTTGGAGGCTTCGATCTCGGCCGGGTCTTCTTCATCCAGATCGCGGTACGCGACGATTTCCGGGTGACGGAAGAGCGCGTTCGAATCAAAGTTGAACTTGGCATCCAGCGCCTTGATGTTGCCATTGCCTTCGAGGATCAGCGGGTTGATTTCCGCCAGCGAGGCATCGGTTTCCATGTAGCAGGTGTAGAGCTTCTTGAAGGTATCGACCGCCTTGTCGAGTGAGCCTTCCGGCACGCCGATACCCTTCGCCAGCTCCAGACCTTGCGCATCGGTCAGACCGGTAGCCGGATCGACGAAGACCTTGATGATCTTTTCCGGGGTGTTGTGCGCGACTTCCTCGATGTCCATACCACCTTCGGAGGAGGCCATCATGGCCACCTTCTGGGTGGCGCGATCGGTCAGCGCGGCAACGTAATATTCCTTCTTGATGTCGGCGCCTTCTTCGATCATCAGGCGGCGCACCTTCTGACCTTCCGGGCCAGTCTGGTGGGTAATGAGCTGCATGCCGAGGATCTCGCCGGCGATCTTGCTCACTTCTTCCTTGGAGCGGGCCAGCTTCACGCCACCACCCTTGCCGCGACCGCCGGCGTGAATCTGGGCCTTCACTACCCAGATCGAACCGCCAAGTTCGTCAGCGGCCTTGACAGCCTCCTCCACGCTGAAGCACGGGATGCCTCTCGGCGTTACAACCCCATACTTGCGCAGGATCTCTTTTGCTTGGTACTCATGGATTTTCATTTATCTTGCCCTTGTTTCGCGCTGCCAGACAGTCCGGAATGGCAGGCGCGGATTGAGTCGTCAATGAACTGAAACACGACGGAACCCCGGGCTCACGATCTCCCCCGGATCGCCGGCAATACCGGCAAGCTGAGGACTCGTGCATCTCTGCAGGGTAGGTGGATTCTATACCGAACTGAATCATATATAAGAGTACGCCAGCGAGCGTCCGGGCCACATCCGGGTATCCGGCAACCTGCCCCTTGCTTCACCCCCAGCAAGCCCGAATCGATGGTAGCTTGGTGAAAACCGAGTAAAAAGACACGGCGGATCGGCCGTCAGAACTGGCAGGAGCTGCAAAACCGGTAAAATCTCCAGCACATGAAAGCGCCGTTCCCAGACACCACACATCGCATTTACCCACGCCGGGCCAAACCAGCGCTTGTCCGGCGCCATCCGTTCATGGCAGGTGCCGCAAGCATCCTGATGCTGGGCCTGACACCCGCCTCTCACGCGCTCGGGCTCGGCTCGGCAAGCACACGAAGCCGCGTCGACAGCCCGATACGGATTGAAATTCCCATCCAGTCAGGCTCTGCCGAGTCCGTCGATCTGCAGTGCGTGAGCCTGGCTTCACAGCCCGTCAATCGTACGGACGACCTGCCTTGGCTGAGCAAGGCGAAGCTGACGCTCGAAACGCACAATGGGCAAGCGCTGCTGGTCATCTCGGCGCCGGCAACAAGTCAGCCCGTCATCATGCTTGGGGTGCTGATCCGCTGCGACACGGCTTTTCGCCGCGATTACACGATCCTGCTGGATCCGCCGCTCATTCGGGACACGCAGGATCCCAAGACCCCTCCGGCGCCTCAGGCCGCCGCGCCTGTTCCGCAGCCCCCTGCACCTGTCACCGGAGAAGCCGGCAAAGGCATGCCGGAGCGCACCACGACCCAGGAGGGCGACAGCGCCCGCAGCATCGCAAACCGGCTCCGGCCTGGCGACGCCGCCGCCCAGAGACGCCTCGCACGAGCCTTGCTGACAGAAAACCAGGCGGCACTCAGCGACCGGCCACGTGGAACGCTGGACCGCCTGCCAGCAGGCATCGAGCTCATCATTCCGCGCCTCTCCCCGCAGACGGAAGCGCCCGTGCCGGCCAGCGCGCAAACGGAACCACGTCCTGCGAGGCAAGCACCTGCATCTGAGCGTCGAAGTGCTTCAGACCAGCCCAGAGCGCAGGAAAGAAACCGCCTGATTGTCAGCGGTAACGCCGAAACCTCGCCCCTGCAGCTTTCCGGCGCCCTGTCACATCGCCGCGAGTTGAGTGAGCCCCAGCGCGAGCGCCTGCGTACCGAAATGCAGTTGCTGGCCGCACTCGATGAAAAGATCGCGACGCAACTCGAACTTGCGGAGCGCCTCAGGCAGCTTGAAGCCCTGCAGAATCATCTCCGCGAGGATGCTGATCGCCTGGAGCACGAACTCAGGACAGCACAGTCAGCCCCCGGACCGGCCGCCTCACAAACCGCGGTGCCGGTTGCGGCTCGCTCGCCTCTGCCCACCCCGCCGGAGCAGACCACGACGGCACTCTCGGACCTGCAGAACTGGCTTGCAGGCATTGCAGCCCTGCTCCTTGCTCTTTTGCTGGCCGGGATGCTGATCTGGCGAAGGAAGCGAGCAGGCTCAGCACTCGTCGCCGAAGCGCCTGCGGACCCGGCAGGCGGCCTTGACGCGGCACTGATCGAGCCCTTGTCAGAAGCCGATATCTGGCCTGACGAGCAAGGTCAGGCCCCAAAAGCCTCTGCCCTGCCCCCCAGGAGTCTGGAAGGCGCGCTGAGCAGCCTCAGCGCTACCGGATTCGGCCCGCCCTCCATCCTCCAGATCGTCGAAGGCGATGTTGAAGAGCACGATTCGGCCGTGGAACTGGCCGACATCATGATGTCCTTCGGACGCGTCCAGGGTGCGGCCCAGACGCTCGCCGACTTCATCCGCGTCAATCCGAAACAGGCGGTCAAGCCCTGGATCAAGCTGCTGGAGGTCTATCGCGCAGCAGACATGCGCCCGGAATACGAGGCCCTGTGTTCCCGGCTGAACAAGACCTTCAACGTGCGGCCGGCACCCTGGGATGAATTCGAGCTGGCCCGCCAGGCACCCGATTCGCTCGAAAACCTGCCGCATATCGTAAGCCGCCTCACGGAGTCCTGGGGCCGCCGGGAATGCCAGGCCTTCCTGCACACGCTTTTGCGCGACAACCGGCAAGGCACGCGATCGGGTTTTCCGCTGGCCATCATCGATGAAATCCTGCTCCTGCTGAGCATTCTGGAACGTCAGCTGGGCCCTTACCGACCTGAAGCAACAGACCCGGCAAAACCCGAGCCCTCCACACGTGCCATGAGCCGGTCGATAGCCATCCCGACTGTCGAACTCGCCGTACCACCGATCATTGACGACGAAGCGCTCTCGATGAGCGTGGTGCTTAACGATGAAAAGCAGGCGCCAGACACTTTCCGGCCCTACGACAGCAACCAGCTCGATTTCGACCTGGACATGACCGATCTGAGCAAGACCCTGCACATCGATCTGGACCAGATCGGTTCCGCCGACGAAGAAAACCCGCCGCGCTGACACGGCCGGTTTTCAGTCAGACGGGGTTGTCCAGATCAACGAAGCTGGTTTGAAGCCCATGTTCGCGGGCCAGCCAGGCGCCAAGTGCCTGGATGCCATATCGCTCAGTGGCGTGGTGCCCGGCGGCGATGTAAGGAACGCCCGTCTCGCGGGCAAGATGCACGGTCTGCTCGGATATCTCCCCCGAGAGATAGAGCTCTGCGCCTTCGAGAATGGCCTGTTCGAAGTAAGCCTGGGCACCGCCGGTGCACCATGCCACCCGACGGATCAGCCGCTCCGGATTCCCGACCAGCAGCGGCTCCCGCGCAAGGCGGGCAGCCAGCTGGCGAGCCAGTTCGCCCGCTGGCAAGGGGTGTGGCAAAACCCCGTGATGCACCAGCGGCTGCCGCGCGCCCAGACGCTCGAAACGCCAGCCCAGCAGCTTGCCGAGCTGGGCGTTATTGCCCAGCTCGGGATGGGCATCGAGCGGCAGGTGATAGGCAAACAGATTGATGTCATGCGCCATCAGCGTCGCTGCGCGCTTGCGCCGGAATCCCGTCAGGCAGGGGTCTTCGCCACGCCAGAACCAGCCGTGATGAACGATGATCGCGTCGGCACCGACCTCCACGGCGTGCTCGATCAGCGCCTGACTGGCCGTCACGCCGCAAACAACGCGAGCAATCTCTTCACGACCTTCCACCTGCAAACCGTTTGGGGAATAATCGCTGAAACGAGCGCAGTCCAGAAATGATTCCAGAAGCATCTGAAGGGCATTTCGATTCACGCTTGGGTCCTTTCAACCTGGATATCGGCGGACATTGTCCGCAATCGGAAGATTATGCAACGGCTCTGGCTGATCTTTGCCCAGACGGCAACCATTGCCATGGCGGTGCTGTTCGTGGTGAGCACCCTCAAACCAGAATGGGTCAGCCGCCCCGCCGTCGTCGAGGCCGTCCAGCACGAATTCGCGCCGGCAACGGGAGCCCTGCCGGCCCCCGCTGCTCCTGCCAATGGCAGTTATGCTGCCGCCGCGCAGACCGCACTGCCCTCGGTGGTACACATTTTCACCAGCGCTGAAATTCCGACCCCGCGCAATCCGCTGCTTGCAGACCCGTTCTTCAGGCGTTTTTTCGGCACTCCGGAACAGAACACCCCACAGCGCCGTTCCGGACTGGGTTCGGGCGTGCTCGTGAGCGCAGACGGTTACATCCTGACAAACAACCATGTCATCGAGTCCGCTGACGCCATCGAAGTGGCACTCAATGACGGCGCCAAGTATGCCGCCCGCATCGTCGGCCGGGATCCAGAGTCCGACCTTGCCGTTCTCCGCATCGACAGCAAGACACCGCTAACGGCCATCCGTTTCGCGCAGGGGCAGGTCGCGGTCGGTGATGTCGTGCTCGCCATCGGCAATCCATTCGGCGTCGGCCAGACCGTGACCATGGGCATCATCAGCGCGATGGGGCGCTCAGAACTCGGCATCAACACCTTCGAGAATTTCATCCAGACCGACGCCGCTATCAATCCGGGCAACTCGGGCGGCGCGCTGATCGACACCCAGGGCAATCTGGTTGGGATCAACACCGCGATCTACTCGCGTTCGGGCGGCTCGCAAGGCATCGGCTTCGCCATTCCGGCGAGCTCTGCACGCAGCATCATGGAGCAGATCATCAGGACAGGGCAGGTCACGCGCGGCTGGATCGGCATCCAGATTCAGGAAGTCACGCCAGAATTGGCGAAGGCTTTCGATCTGCCGCAGCAGGGCGCGCTGATCACGGGGCTTTCACGCAATGGCCCCGCGGCCAAAGCCGGAATGCGGCCGGGTGATCTGCTGATTGCCATCGACGGCAAACCGATCAACAACGCTCACGGCGTGCTTGAAAACGTCGCGGCACTCCCGCCCGGGCAGCTCGCCAAGGCAACCATCCTGCGCAACGGCAAGAAGATGGAGCCTGTCGTCCAGGTGGCTCAACGCCCGCTGCCGAGCGTCAGCCGTGACTCGTCGGAGTAAGAGGCTTGCGGAGGCTTCAGTCCCGGCGTTTTTCCAGCAGCCGACCGACCAGAATCCCGAGCTCGTAGAGCAGACACATCGGAAAGGCCAGCATGAACTGTGAGGCTACATCCGGTGGCGTCACCACAGCTGCCACGATAAAAGCGCCGACGATGACATAGCGGCGGGCTTCGGCCAGTTTCGCAGTGCTGACAATCCCCATCAGCACGAGCAGCACCACTACCACCGGCACTTCAAAGGCTGCGCCGAACGCGAGGAACATCCCCATCACGAAGCTGAGATACTTGTCGATGTCGGTCATCCAGGCCACACCTTGCGGTGTAAAGCTCGCCATGACCTTGAACATGCCGGGGAAGAACACGAAATAGGCAAAAGCCATCCCGATGACGAACAGGATGCAGCTGGCAATCATGACCGGCACAGCGAAACGCTTTTCATGCGCGTAAAGCCCTGGCGCCACGAACGCCCAGGCCTGATAGAGCACGACCGGCATCGCGATCAGCAGGGACAGCCAGGCCACCACCTTCACCGGTACGAGGAACACCCCCACCACATCGGTCGCAATCATCTGGCCGCCCTGCGGCAACACGGCAAGCAGGGGCGCGGCCAGCAGGGCATAAAGGTCCTTGGCCCACCAGACCAGGGAAAGGAACACCACCAGCACCGCCACCAAGGACTTGATCAGGCGGTTGCGCAGTTCAACGAGATGGGAAATGAAGCTTTCTTGCTGATCCACCGGATTCATTCTTTCTGCTCTTTGCGAACGGTTGGCGGCTCGCCGAAAAGGTCCAGTTGGTTTTCATCCCGAGTCGGCTCCGGCGCAGGCGCCGCCTGTACTTCGGGCACGCATGCTGCAGTCTCCACAGGCGGGGTGACCTCGGGAATGCCACTCGCCACACCGATGCTGTCCTGCACGGCTTCCGGCGAAGCTGTTGCTGCAGTGTCGGTAGAGGTTTCAGCAGCAAACGATGCCTCCAGCGTGGCCTTCGCTTGTTCGGGCAGACTCGCGACCTCGCTGAACTCAGCCTTGAACGCAGCGGCCTGCTCGTTGATGGAGCTCTGGAAGGCCCGCGCTGACTCCTGCACGTCAGACACCAGGCTCTTCATCTCCGAAGCCTCCATCTCGCGGCTGATGTCCGACTTCACATCGGCCACATAGCGGCGCAAACGTCCGAGCAGGTGGCCTGCCGTACGGGCAACGCGCGGCAGCTCTTCGGGGCCGAACACAACCAGGCCGACAATGGCGATCAGTACCAGTTCGGAAAATCCGATGTCAAACATGTTCAACCTGCATTTTCAGACGGGAACGGAAAACAAAAAAAGGCGCGCAGCCTGCGCGCCCTTCTCATGCTCGAAGCCCGGCTCAATCATTCTTTTCGCGAGCCTGGCCTTCAATCGTCTGTGAGCCACTCGATTGCGCGGGCTTGGCTTCGGCTTCACTGTCTTTCATGCCCTGCTTGAAGCCCTTGACCGCCCCACCAAGATCCTCACCGATATTGCGCAGTTTCTTGGTACCGAAAACCAGCATCACGATGACCAGGACGATCAACCAATGCCAGATGCTGAATGAACCCATTGAAACTTCTCCTCAGTATTTGATCATGGCCGGCATCTGCTGCCCGCCAAGAATGTGCATGTGCAGATGATACACCTCCTGTCCGCCATGCTTTCCGGTGTTGATGATGCTGCGAAAACCCTCGCCAGCCCCCAGTTCCTTCGCGATGCGCGGAGCCAGCACCAGCATGCGGCCGAGTACTTCCGCGTCTTCCGGTGAAGCATCGGCCAGCGTGGCAACATGCTTTTTCGGGATGATCAACGCATGCACCGCAGCCTGCGGATGAATATCCCTGAAAGCGAGGATTTCATCGTCCTCATAGACCTTGCTGCAGGGAATCTCGCCCCGGATGATCCGGCAGAAAATGCAGTCACTCATGATTTGCGTGCATTCTTTTCTTCAATACCTGAGATACCCTCGCGGCGTCGGAGTTCCCCCAGCACATCGTCGGCAGACAAACCGAACTGACTCAGCAGGATCAGCGAGTGAAACCAGAGATCAGTCACTTCATAAACGATGTGACGCAGATCTCCATCCTTCGCAGCCATGATGGTTTCTGCAGCCTCCTCCGCCACCTTCTTGCAGATCGCATCGGTGCCTTTTGCGTACAGGCTGGAAACGTAAGACGATTCCGGCGCAGCAGACTTCCTCTGCGCCAGCGTAGCGGAAAGCCTTTGCAGCACTTCCGGGTCGATCATGACAGACTCCTGTTTCAGGATTGCTTCCTGGTATAGATATCGGCGGGATCCTTGATGACGGGATCCACCGCTTCCCACCCGCCCTGCGCAACATGGCGGTTGAAGAAACAGCTGCGACGCCCGGTATGACACGCGATGCCGCCGACCTGCTCGATGCGCAGCAGGATGACATCACCATCGCAATCCATGCGGATCTCGCGCACTTTCTGGGTATGGCCGGACTCTTCACCCTTGTGCCACAGCTTGCGACGCGAGCGTGACCAGTACACGGCTTCGCCGCGCTCGGCAGTCAAGGCCAGCGCTTCACGGTTCATCCAGGCGAACATCAGCACCTCGCCGGTTTCCGCATCCTGTGCGATGGCCGGCACGAGTCCCTGCTCGTCCCACACCACCTCGTTCAACCACTTCGTGCTGCTCACAGCCTGACCTCCACGCCACGCGCACGCATGACTTCCTTGGCCTGCCGGACCGTATATTCGCCGTAGTGAAAGATGCTGGCGGCCAGCACCGCATCAGCGCGGCCTTCAATCACACCCTCGGCAAGATGGTCCAGGTTACCGACACCGCCACTCGCGATGACCGGGATATTCACTGCATCGGAAATGGCCCGGGTCAGCGCAAGATCGAATCCGATCCTTGTTCCGTCCCGATCCATGCTGGTCAGCAGGATTTCACCTGCACCAAGAGACTCCACCTTGCGGGCCCACTCGATGGCATCAAGCCCGGCAGGCTTGCGCCCGCCATGGGTGAACACGCCCCACTGCCCGGGCGCGGTCTGCTTGGCATCGATCGCGACGACGATGCATTGATTGCCGACCCTGCCAGACGCTTCAGCGACGAGCTCGGGGTTATTGACCGCCGCACTGTTGATGCTCACCTTGTCCGCGCCGGCATTGAGCAGCCTGCGCACGTCCGCCACACTGCGAACGCCGCCGCCCACGGTCAGCGGAATGAAAACCTGGTTGGCAACCTGCTCCACGATATTCAGGATGATGTCGCGCTCGTCCGAACTCGCGGTGATATCCAGAAAGGTGAGCTCGTCAGCTCCCTGGTCGTCGTAACGACGGGCAATCTCGACCGGATCGCCTGCGTCACGCAGCTCAAGGAAATTGACCCCCTTGACGACACGGCCCGCCGTGACATCGAGACAGGGAATGATGCGTTTGGCGAGCATTGATCAGTCAGCCTCGCCATTGAGTTCGTCAGCGCGCGCCTGGGCCGCTTCGAAGTCCAGCGTGCCTTCATAGATGGCCCGGCCGGTAATCGCGCCCATGATGCCTTCGGATTCGACCGCACAGAGCGCGTCGATATCCTTCAGATCGGTCACGCCGCCGCTGGCAATCACCGGGATGCGCAAAGCCTGGGCAAGCTTGACCGTGGCCTCGATATTCACGCCGGAGAGCATGCCGTCACGACCGATGTCGGTGTAGATCACCGACTCCACGCCGTAGTCCTCGAATTTCTTTGCCAGGTCGATCACGTCATGTCCGGTCAGTTTGGACCAGCCGTCGACCGCCACCTTGCCGTCCTTGGCGTCCAGACCGACGATGATGTGGCCGGGAAAGGCACTGCAGGCGTCATGCAGGAAGCCGGGGTTCTTCACGGCAGCCGTACCGATGATCACGTAGCTGATGCCGTCATCCAGATAACGTTCGATGGTATCGAGATCCCGGATTCCGCCGCCGAGCTGCACGGGGATGTCATTGCCGACCTCCTCGCAGATCGCCTTGATGACGGCTTCATTCCGGGGCTTGCCGGCAAATGCTCCATTGAGGTCTACCAGATGCAGGCGGCGGGCGCCCTTGTCGAGCCAGATGCGGGCCATGGCACGCGGGTCTTCGGAAAAAACCGTGGCATCGTCCATTTCGCCTTGACGCAGGCGAACACAGTGGCCGTCTTTGAGGTCAATCGCAGGAATGAGCAGCATGATGGTATGAGGGGATCAGGCGTGCAAAGCGCACAAAAAAAGAATTCATCCGGCCATTGGCGGATGCTTGGGTGAAAGATCAGGGTTGCCAGTTCAGGAAGTTCGACAGCAGTCGCAAACCTGCTGCAGCACTCTTCTCCGGGTGGAACTGTACTGAAAAAATGTTAGCTTGGGCCGCAGCCGAGGTAAAGCGCAGTCCGTACTCGGTACTCGCCGCCGTAGCGACCGGATCGGCAGGCTCGCAGTAATAGCTGTGCACGAAGTAGAAGCGCTCACCCTCGCCAATGCCCTGCCAGACCGGATGATCCGACACTGGCCGGACTTCGTTCCAGCCCATGTGGGGCACCTTCAGGCGAACACCGTCCGGCCCAAGCATGCCGTCCGCGAAGCGGCGAACCCGGCCGGGAATGAACCCGAGCCCGGCCGTATCGCCCTCCTCGCTGTGATCGAACAGCATCTGCATGCCGACACAGATCCCCAGAAAGGGTTTGCTCCGTGCGGCCTGATGAACGGCTTCGCGCAGGTCACGGGAGAGAAACTCCCGCATGCAATCATGCATCGCGCCCTGGCCAGGTACCACCACGCGGTCGGCCGCGGTGATCTCGCCGGCTTCGCTCGAAATGCGGACGGAGGCCCCTGCAGGAGCCACCTTCTCAATGGCTTTGGCAACCGAGCGCAGGTTGCCCATGCCGTAATCGACAACAACGATTTTCATGATCAGACGATAGCGAAGACTGGGGACTGAAACCGGGGAGTCGCTCGGGCTGACATCACCAGCCTGATGCTGCGCCTCAAGCGCCCGCCGGGCAACTCGGTCCGCGGGTTAAAGACTGCCCTTGGTGGAGGGCATGGCGCCTGCTGCGCGTTCATCGATCGTGCATGCAGCGCGGAGCGCACGTCCGAATGCCTTGAAGACTGTCTCGCACTGATGATGGGCGTTGATGCCGCGCAGATTGTCGACATGCAGGGTGGCCAATGCATGATTGACGAAGCCCTGGAAGAATTCGCGGGTCAGGTCGACGTCGAAGTCTCCGATCCGGGCGCGGGTGAAATCCACATTGAAGACCAGCCCGGGCCGGCCGGAAAGATCGATTACGACACGTGAGAGCGCTTCATCCAGGGGGACATAGCTGTGGCCATAGCGCACCAGCCCTTTCTTGTCGCCCACCGCTTTTGCAAAGGCCTGACCCAGCGTGATACCGACATCCTCCACCGTATGGTGTGCATCGATATGCAGGTCGCCCTTCGCCACGATATCGAGGTCGAACAGACCGTGCCGCGCGATCTGGTCCAGCATGTGATCCAGGAATGGCACGCCTGTCTCGAGACGGGCTTTGCCGGAACCATCGAGGTTGATGCTGACGGTAACCTGCGTTTCAAGCGTATTGCGACTGACTTCGGCTTGCCTCATGGCATGACCCTGTAGGGATGATGGATTGGCCTGCCGTGCAAGCAGCCGGAGGCGGGGCCTATGATAGCATTGGCAATGCCCGGAACGACCGTCCAGACGCGTTTCGAGCCCCTCCCCGTATTCTGAGAGCATCCCGATGAGTGTCTATTGGAGCGACGTCGTCAGTCGCCTGACTCCTTACGTGCCCGGCGAGCAACCCAAGATCGCCCGGCTGATCAAGCTCAACACCAACGAGAACCCCTACGGCCCTTCGCCCAAAGCGCTTGCCGCCATTGCCGCGGAAACCGGCGAGGCACTCAAGCTCTATCCGGATCCGAACTCCGACCTGTTCCGGCAGGCCGTAGCGCGACATTTCGGCATCGAAGCACGTTCGGTGTTTGTCGGCAACGGGTCGGACGAAGTCCTGGCGCACGCCTTCCTCGGCCTGCTCCGGCATGACAAGCCGCTGCTGTTTCCCGACATCTCCTACAGTTTTTATCCGGTCTATTGCGGCCTCTACGAAATCGACTACCGCACGATTCCGCTGGATGAACAGTTTCGCATCCGGGTGGATGACTACCTCGCAGCCGACGCCGGCGCGATCATCTTCCCGAATCCGAACGCCCCCACCTCCCGACTGCTGCCGCTCGATGAAATCGAGCGTCTGGTCGCCGGAAAACCGGAAATCGTCGTGGTCATCGACGAGGCCTATATCGACTTTGGCGGCGAGAGTGCCGTATCGCTTACCCAACGCCATCCGAACCTGCTCGTGATCCAGACCTTGTCCAAGAGCCGCTCGCTCGCAGGCTTGCGTGCAGGCTTCGCGATCGGACATCCGGACCTCATCGAGGCGCTCGAACGCGTCAAGAACAGCTTCAACTCCTACCCGCTTGATCGCATGACCATCGCCGGTGCGGCAGCAGCCATGGACGACACGGAGTGGTTCGATGCCACGCGGCAGAAGGTCATGGCCAGCCGCGAGCGGCTGGTAGCCCGCATGCAGTCGGCAGGCTTCGAGGTCCTGCCCTCAGCCGCCAACTTCATCTTCGCCCGGCATCCCGCGCGAGAAGGCGGCCAACTGGCGTCCGCCCTGCGCGAACGGGGCATCATCGTGCGTCACTTCCGCGTACCGCGCATCGACCAGTTCCTGAGAATCACGATCGGCACTGACGAGCAATGCGACGCACTGCTCTCGGCGCTCGAGGAGATCCTTGGCTGAAGACCGCCCGGATCAATGAAA
>NZ_JBDIVF010000001.1:318843-360831 GCF_039631355.1 Uliginosibacterium paludis
TCGAGCCAGATCATCGAGGCCTGTCGCCCGCTTCGGGTGCCATCCCGTCGTGCCGAGAAAAACACGCCGGACTCCCGGAACGTACAGCGGGTGCCGCCATAGAGGCGCACCACGCCGATCGCCGCCAGCCGGATGCGAGCGAGCTGATAGAGATCGGCCTGCCACTTGCCCTTCTCCCGGCCCGGCAGGAACGCCACAGCGGTTTCCGGCAGATGTCCGATGAAAGCCTCGCGCACTTCATCGCCCACTTCGAAGGCCGCCTGCGAGATTGCAGGGCCAAGCCAGGCCAGGACAGACCCGGCGGGCACCTTCATCGCCTGAACCGTGTTTTCGAGTACGCCCGCGGCCAGCCCGCGCCAGCCGGCGTGTGCGGCCCCCACCGCTGTACCGGCCTCATCGCAGAACAGCACCGGCAGACAATCCGCTGTCATGACAGAGCAGATGCGCCAGGCCATGCGCGCCACACTGGCGTCAGCCTGCGCGCCCGGACAGGTACTTGCGGCATTCACCACCGTGGCGCCATGCACCTGCTCGAGCCAGAGCGGCTCCATCGGCAGACGCTCGCCCAGGATGGCACGATTGCGCTCGACGTCTCCAGCGACGTCACCGACATGCGCTGCCAGATTGAGTGACGCGTACGAACCACCACTCAGGCCCCCGAGGCGGGTTGTCGACAGGGCTTTTACCCTTGCGGGAGCCGGCCAGTCAGGCGTGATGAGTTCGAGGCTCACTTGCGATACTCGGCCGATTTCGCGTGCGCCTGCAGCCCCTCGCCATAGGCAAGGGTAGCCGCCACCGGCGCGAGTTCCGCAGCCCCCCGGGATGACATATGAATGATGCTGGTGCGTTTCTGGAAGTCATACACTCCCAGCGGCGACGAAAACCGCGCGCTGCGCATTGTCGGCAGCACATGATTGGGGCCCGCGCAGTAATCCCCGAGGGACTCGACCGAACTGTGGCCCACGAAAATGGCACCTGCATGACGGATCTTCTCGACCCAGGGCTCGGCGTGCTCGATGGCCAGTTCCAGATGCTCGGGCGCGATCCGGTTGGCGATCTCGCAGGCTTCGTCCAGGCTTGCCACCTTGATCAGCGCACCGCGATTGGCCAGCGAGGCAGCAATGATGTCTTTCCGCGGCATGTCGGGAAGCAGTCGTGCAATCGAATCCGCCACCTCTTCGATGAAACTCGCGCTGGTGCAAAGCAGGATCGATTGGGCGACTTCGTCATGCTCGGCCTGGGCGAACAGATCCATCGCCACCCAGTCCGGATTGCCCGTGCCATCCGAAATGATCAGGACTTCGCTCGGCCCGGCCACCATGTCGATGCCGACGGTACCGAATACGCGGCGCTTGGCTTCGGCCACATAGGCATTGCCCGGGCCGACGATCTTGTCGACCTGCGGAATACTCTCCGTGCCATACGCGAGGGCTGCCACAGCCTGTGCGCCACCAATGGTGAATACACGATCCACACCGGCAATCGCGGCTGCAGCGAGCACCAGCGGATTTTTTTCTCCGGCAGGCGTGGGGGTCACCATGATCAGCTCGCGCACGCCGGCAACCTTGGCCGGAATGGCATTCATCAGCACAGAGCTGGGATAGCTCGCCTTGCCACCCGGCACATAGAGCCCTGCCCGGTCCAGCGCTGTCACCTTCTGCCCGAGACGAGTACCACTCTGCTCGGTATAGCTCCAGGATTCCAGCAACTGCTTCTCGTGATAACTGCGTACGCGCTCGGCAGCGCAATCGAGCGCACTGCGCTGATCCGCCGGCAGACCGTCGAGTGCGGCATGCAGCGCATCGCGAGACATCTCGAGCCCCGCCATGCTGCCGACATCGAGCCGGTCAAAACGCCGGGTGTAGTCCAGCACCGCAGCGTCTCCGCGCTGACGTACGGCCGCCAGCACTTCGGTCACCGCCGCATCGACGCTCGCATCGGTTCCGTTATCGAAGGCCAGCAAGGCGTCGAGTTCGGCGAGAAACGCCGGACTGTCCGAATGCATGCGACGCAGTTTCATGACTTCACCGCTCCGGCAAAGGCTTCGATGACGGGCTGCAGCAAGTCGCGTTTGACCTTGAGTGCAGCCTGATTGACGATCAGCCGCGAGCTGATCTGCATGATTTCTTCCACCTCGCGCAGCTTGTTGGCGCGCAGCGTGCCGCCGGTAGACACCAGATCAACGATCGCATCGGCTAGCCCCACCAGCGGAGCAAGCTCCATCGAGCCATAGAGCTTGATGAGATCGATATGCATGCCCTTGGCAGCGAAATGATCGCGGGCAATGTTGATGTACTTCGATGCCACGCGGATACGGGCACCGCGCTGCACGGCAGCGGCGTAATCGAAATGCTCGGGCACGGCAACGCTCATCCGGCATTTGGCAATGGCGAGGTCCACCGGCTGATACAGCCCGGCTCCGCCATGCTCGATGAGTACGTCCTTGCCCGCGATACCGAGATCCGCAGCGCCATACTGAACATAAGTCGGCGTATCCGACGCACGCACGATGACGAGACGAACGTCCGGCCGGTTCGTCGCGATGATCAGCTTGCGCGAGCTTTCCGGATTCTCGACCGGCTCGATGCCCGCGGCTGCCAGCAGAGGCAGCGTTTCTTCGAAGATGCGCCCTTTTGACAGGGCCAGGGTAATACCTGTGTTTCCACTCACGCTTCTAGATCCTCAGTTCAGGCGACGCACGCGGGCGCCCAGCGCTGCAAGCTTCGACTCGAGTTTTTCGTAGCCACGGTCAAGGTGGTAGATCCGCTCGACCGTCGTCTCGCCTTCGGCGACCAGTCCGGCGATGACCAGGCTCGCCGACGCACGCAGGTCGGTGGCCATCACGGTAGCGCCCTGCAGCTTGCGCACACCCGTGACGAAGGCGGTGCTGCCATCGATACGGATGTTGGCGCCCAGACGCTGCAGTTCCACCGCATGCATGTAGCGGTTTTCAAAGATGGTTTCGCGAATCACTGCAGCACCTTCGGCCACGCAGTTGAGCGCCATGAATTGCGCCTGCATGTCGGTCGGAAAGGCAGGATAGGGAGACGTGCGCAGACTCACCGCACGCAGACGCTCGGGCGCGCGGATATGGATGGCGTTGCGTTCGGAATTCACTTCGCAGCCGGCATCCATGAGCTTGTCCACCACGGCGTCGAGGTAGGCTGAGGAGGTATTCAGCAGACGGACGTCTCCGCCGGTGACCGCTGCGGCACAAAGATAGGTACCGGTCTCGATGCGGTCCGGCATGATCCGGTGGGTGGTGCCATGCATCCTGCTGACGCCGCGAATGCGGATCACATCCGTGCCGGCTCCTGAAATCTGGGCACCCATTGCGATCAGGCAGTTCGCCAGATCGACAACCTCGGGCTCGCGGGCGGCGTTCTCGATCACGGTCTCCCCATCGGCCAGACATGCCGCCATCATGAGGTTTTCCGTGCCGGTCACAGTCACCATGTCGGTAAACAGTCGGGCCCCCTTGAGACGCGGAGACTTCGCCAGCACATAACCGTGTTCGACCGCGACCTCCGCTCCCATGGCCTGAAGACCCTTGATGTGCTGATCCACCGGACGTGCGCCGATCGCGCATCCTCCCGGCAGACTCACCTTGGCTTCCCCGAAACGGGCCACGAGCGGGCATAGCACGAGAATGGAGGCCCGCATGGTCTTGACCAGTTCGTACGAGGCTTCCGGCTTGGTGATGTGCGCGGCCTGCAGCGTGACCGAATCGTCGCTGCGTTCGATCTTCATGCCCATGTCAGCCAGCAGCTTCAGCAAGGTGCCGATGTCATTGAGACGCGGCACATTGGTGAAGGTCACCGGTTCGTCGGTCAGCAATGCTGCACACAGCAGCGGCAGCGCAGCGTTCTTTGCACCGGAAATGCTGACTTCGCCAGCGAGGCGGGTGCCGCCTTCAATCAGGAGCTTGTCCATGGATCGTCAACTCAGAGTGTCTTCTGGAACTCAGCCCACTGTGCGGGCGTGAAGGTCTGCAACTGCAGCGCATGAATCTCGTTCCCCATCAGGGCGCCAAGGGTGGCGTAAACGGCCTGATGCTGGCGCACACGCAACTTGCCCTCGAACTCTGCGCTGACCACGATGCCGGAAAAGTGCACGCCGTCATCACCTTCGATGACGACTTCTTCGCAGGGCAGCCCCTGCTCGATCAGACGCTTGATTTCACTTGCGGGAAACATCTTTCAACCTCTCAATTTGTAGCCACTGCGCAGCATGGAAAGACTCACGACCGCCAGGGCCAGCAAGGCTGACCCGACAATCGAGAGGCTGAGCCAGGGCGAAGCGTCAGACATGCCGAACACCCCGTACCGGAAACCGTCAATCATGAAAAAGAACGGATTCAGATGGGAAACAGCCTGCCAGAACGGCGGCAGGGAATGGATGGAATAGAACACGCCGGAGAGCATGGTCAGCGGCATGATCAGGAAGTTCTGGAAGGCCGCCAGCTGATCGAACTTGTCAGCCCAGATCCCGGCAACCACGCCCAGCGTGCCGAGGATGGCACCGCCCAGCAGCACGAAAACCAGCGCCCACACCGGATGCGCAACCACTGGCGAACCGAAGATCAGCGACGCCAGCCAGACGCCGGCCCCCACGACCACGCCACGCACGATCGAAGCGATGACATAGGCTGCATAGAACTCGGCCCAGGAAATCGGCGGCAGCAGCACGAATACGATATTGCCGGTGATCTTGCTCTGGATGAGCGAGGACGAGCTGTTGGCAAAGGCATTCTGCAACACGCTCATCATGACCAGCCCGGGGATCAGGAAGCTGGTGTAGCTCACGCCCTCGTAGGGCTGAAGACGCCCTTCAAGCACATGGCCGAAGATCATCAGGTAGAGCACGGCCGTGAGTACGGGCGCCCCGACGGTCTGGAAACTCACTTTCCAGAAACGCAGGGTTTCCTTGTAGAGCAGGGTACGAAACGCGCTCACAAACCTTCTCCACGCATGATTTCAACAAACGCGTGTTCCAGATCGGGTTTCGCGATTTCAACTTCAGTGATCACGGCTCCCGCTTCACGCACGGCCGCCAGAATGCCCTCGACGCGTGCATGCGTCTCAAGCGGGAAACGCAATACGCTGTCTTCCAGGCGAGCGCCCAGTGGCGCCAGCGAGTCAGGCAAACTGTTCATGTCGCTCACGCGGAGTTTCAGGGTGTGCTGACTGACCCGCCCCAGAATATTGACGGTGGAATCCAGTGCGATGACACGTCCCGCCTTGAGCATCGCGATCCGCCCGCAGAGCTCTTCCGCCTCTTCAAGATAGTGCGTCGTCAGCACAATGGTATGACCGTCCGCATTGAGCTTCCGGATGAACTGCCACAAGGTCTGACGCAGTTCCACATCCACGCCCGCCGTGGGCTCGTCGAGCACGATCACCGGCGGCCGGTGTACCAGGGCCTGCGCAACCAGCACGCGACGCTTCATGCCGCCAGAGAGCTGGCGCATGTTGGTTTCTGCCTTGGGCATCAGGTCAAGGCTCACCAGAAGCTCGTCAATCCAGTCGTCATTCCGGCGCAGGCCGAAATATCCGGACTGGATTCGCAGCATCTCGCGCACGGAAAAGAACGGATCAAATACCAGCTCCTGCGGCACGACGCCGAGCGCACGACGCGCCTCGCGATAGTCCTCGACGACGTCATGCCCCATCACCCGGATGCTGCCGGAACTGAGCCGCTGCAGCCCGGCCATCGAGGAAATCAGGGTCGTCTTGCCGGCCCCGTTGGGACCGAGCAAGCCGAAGAACTCTCCGGGGCGAATCTCCAGATCGACACCGGCAAGCGCACTCAGCGAACCGAAATGCTTGACGGCCCCGCGAATCTCAATGGCTGGGGTATCAGACACCGGCACGGTTGCTATCGTCACTTTCCTGGAAAATGAATCCGCTCACGCCATACAGGTCGGAGAGACTGCGAAACGCTGCCGGCGCAGCCGTAACGCGCAATTCGCGCCCGGACGCCCGTGCGAGCCGCATCCATCCCAGCACGGCAGCAACCGCGGATGAATCCACGGCGTCAACGGCGGCCAAGTTGATGACGCCGGCCCCTGCACGCACCATGTCCTCGCCCTGCGCGATCAACGCGGGAATCGTCTGCTGGTTGAAGTCGCCTTCGACCCGGATCTGATCATCTTGCAGGCTGATCACTTCTTGACTGCCTCGCCGTTCTTTTCCTTCAGGCTCTTGACCAGGGCATCGATGCCGCCGGACTTGATTTCCTGCGAGAAGGTTTCGCGATAATTCGTCACCAGGCTCACGCCGGCGACCATCACGTCGTAGACCTTCCAGGCCCCCTCGCGCTTGTCCATCTGATAGTCGATCGCCACCGGCTTGGCTCCTGCCTGCCGGACCTCCGTCCGCACGATGACATCGGTATCTTCCGGCTTCATGCGCAAGGGCTTGAAGTCGATGACCTGATTCTTGTACTGGGAGAGTGCGTTCGAATAGCTGCGAACCAGCAGGGTCTTGAACTCGGCCGTCACCGCATCCCGCTGCTCAGGCGTTGCCGAGCGCCATTCACGGCCCATGGCGAGCGCAGTCATGTGCTTGAAGTCGAAGTACGGCAGCACCTTGGCATCAACGAGTTCAGCAATGCGTTTCTGGTCACCGGCCTGGATCGCCTTGTCGGACTTGACGATCTCGATGACCTCGGTCATGACGCGCTTGGCCAGTACGTCAGGCGCTTCCTGGGCCAGCGCGAAGCAGGCATTCAGCGAGAACAGCAGAGCGAAAGCGGTTTTGAACAGTTTCATTTCCAGACTCCAGTCCGAAGGGGGTTATTCGTAGTAATCGTCTTTTTCACGCGGCGGATGGCCGTCAAAGATCTGGCTCTGGCGACTCTTGAGATAGAAATCCCGGAGGTAGCCATAGCGGTCAAGCGCCGCCTCATCGAGTGCCGAGTCCGCCCCGATCAATTGCGCACGGGCATTCACCAGCTTCAGAGCGGTAACCGAGTTGCGCAAGGGAATGCGGCTGATCTCGCTTGAGGGATCCAGCAGATAGCGGGGCACGCTTCCTCCTGCATCACGCACCGTGCTGGGACCCAGCAAGGGCAGCATGACATACGGCCCCGGCCCCATTCCCCAGACGCCCAGCGTCTGTCCGAGGTCTTCCTCATGCTTCTCCAGACCGATATCGGTCGCGACATCAAACAGGCCGAGGATGCCGATCGTGGAGTTGATGGCCACGCGCCCGAAATCACTCGCGCCTTCCCGAGGCTTGCCCTGCAGGAGATTGTTGAGCCCCGTCCAGACGTCTTCGATGTTTCCGAAGAAATTGCTCACATTGGTTCTGAGCGGCAGGGGCACCACCGTTTTGTAGCCCTGGGCGACAGGCCTCAGGGCATAACGATCCAGCGAATCATTGACCGCATAGACCTTGCGGTTGACGGACTCCCAAGGGTCAGCCGGGTTCGTTGCCGTGGTGGCACAGCCCGAAAGCGTCAGCAAAAGAAGTGACGCCGCGCACAGACAGGTCCTGAGCATGGGAGCCTCCGCTGCCTACTTGCTGCCCGAAGCCGAGTTGCCTTCGGCTGCGTTGAACATGAACTGGCTGATGAGCTTTTCAAGCACGACAGCTGACTGCGTTTTCTTGATCGTGCCGCCAGGCTGGATCTCCTCGGAGTCCCCGCCGGGCTCGAGTCCGATGTACTGCTCGCCAAGCAGGCCGGATGTGTTGATATTGGCGAAGGTATCGACCGGGAAACGATAGCGGCTGTCCATCTGCATGGTCACCAGCGCCTGGTAGGTATGTGAATCGAGGACGATCTTCTCGATCCGCCCCACCACCACGCCGGCGCTCTTCACCGGCGCACGCAGTTTGAGGCCGCCGATATTGTCGAAGCGGGCCGTCAGTTCATAAGGTTCCCGGATCTTCGCAGACCCGAGGTTGCCGACTCGCAGCGCCAGAAACAGCAGCGCTCCAAACCCGATCACCACAAAAATCCCGACCCAGATGTCGATGGTCGTGCGCTTCATTTTCAGCCCCTGAACATGAGAGATGTCAAAATAAAATCCAGGCCCAGGATGGCCAGAGACGAGGTTACAACCGTGCGGGTGGTGGCACGCGAAACGCCCTCGGCAGTCGCGTCGGAGTCATACCCCTCGAACACTGCCACCCACGATACCGCCACACCGAAAACAAGACTTTTCAGCACGCCGTTGAGGATGTCGCGCTTGAAGTCTACCGAGGCCTGCATCTGTCCCCAGAAACTGCCGGAGTCCGCGCCAATCATCACGACCCCGACGAGGTAGCCACCCAGCACACCCATCGCGGAAAACAGTGCCGCCAGAAGCGGCATCGACAGAACGCCGCCCCAGAACCGGGGTGCCACGACGCGCGCCAGCGGATTCACAGCCATCATGTCCATGGCATCGAGTTGCTCGGTCGCCTTCATCAAACCGATCTCTGCCGTAATTGCGGAACCGGCCCGGCTCGCAAACAACAGCCCTGCCACCACCGGGCCGAGCTCGCGGACGAGCGACAGGGAAACCAGAACCCCCAGAGCCTCCTCCGAACCGTAGCGTGCCAGGGTGTCATAGCCTTGGAGCCCGAGCACCATTCCGACGAACAACCCGGAAACCATGATGATGACCAGCGACAGGACGCCGGAAAAGTAGATTTCGCGAACAGTCAGATTGAGGCGACGGAAACTGGTACCGGACGCCAGCACGACGGCCGCGAGGAATCTCGCCGCGAAGCCGATTCTCCAGACAACATTGATAGCGCGCGCGCCGAGCCGCTGCAGGAAGCCTGCTACTGATTCAATCACGAGCGTTCCCCGAGCAATGCTTCTTCGTATTTCATGGCGGGATACTGGAAAGGAACAGGCCCATCGGCCTCGCCCCACACGAACTGATGCACCCAGGGATCCCGGGAATTGCGGATCTCGTCAGGCGTCCCCTCTGCAACAACCTTTCCTTCTGACAGGAAATAGATGTAATCAACGATGTTCAGCGACTCCTGTACGTCGTGTGTCACAACGATGGAGCTCGCGCCCAGCGCATCGTTCAGGCGCCGGATGAGCTGCCCGATCACTCCGAGCGAAATGGGATCGAGCCCGGCAAATGGCTCGTCATACATCATCAGCTCGGGATCCAGCGCGATCGCCCTGGCCAAGGCGACTCGCCGGGCCATGCCTCCGGAAAGCTCGCTGGGCATGAGTCCCGCCGCACCACGCAGACCCACGGCATGAAGCTTCATCAGAACCAGATCCCGAATGACAGGCTCGGACAGCTCCGTATGCTCGCGCATCGGAAAGGCCACATTGTCGAACACCGACATGTCGGTAAAAAGCGCGCCGAACTGGAAAAGCATGCTCATCCGCCGACGCAGCGCGTAGAGACCCTTGCGATCGAGCGCGGACACGTCCTGACCGCACACGGTTGCCTGGCCACCGCGCGGACGCAGTTGCCCGCCGATCAATCGCATCAAGGTGGTCTTGCCGCAGCCCGACCCCCCCATGATGGCCACAACCTTGCCACGCGGAACACTCAGGTTCACGCCATGCAGGACATCACGATTCCCGTAACCGAACCGCAGATCCCGCAGTTCGACCAGTGAAGTAAGTTGAGGCTTAATGGTTTCCAAGTCAGTAGATGCCCTGCTCGCAAGAGCCGTGATTTTAGCATGCGCCCTTTGCGAAGCACGCAAGCGCGCATCAAGACAGACATGACGGGTAATTGAAAAGCCGTCAATCCGGGTTGCGCGGACACAAAAAAAGCCGGCATGCCGGCTTTCGCAGATAGCTTGCTCGCAAGCCTATTCGCCGCCCGAGCCTTCGACCGCCTTGATGGCAGGAGAATAAGGGGCTGCCTGGGCATCGGGAACCAGACGGCGCGCACCATTGAAGCGCTTCATCCAGTAGGTGCTGTCCAGCGTTTCAACGCGAACCACGCCGCCCGCCGAAGGAGAATGCAGGAACTTGTTGTCGCCAACATAGATACCCACATGAGAAAAGGTGCGCCGCATCGTATTGAAGAAGACCAGATCGCCCGGCTTCAGATCTTTCGAGCCGATCTTGTCACCCAGACGGGCCATTTCAGAGGCGGTACGCGGAAGATTCAGACCCAGCGCATCGCCAAACACCTTGCGCACCAGACCGCTGCAATCAAAGCCCCCGACCTCGGGACCAGTGCCCCCAAGACGGTACTTGATCCCCAGAAATCCAAACCCCTTGTCGATCAGGGTCGCCACAGCGCCCGGTGCATCCTCGGCAGGAGCAGCCTCGTCAGCGGCAAAAACCGGAGCGGAGAGCGTCAGCAGAGCAACGAGAAGACTTTTGGGCAGGAAGTGCATGTGACGAAATATAACCTTCCCGGCTTGACACTGTAAACCATGCGTCCCCGCCGCCAGTCACCCGATCACCGCCGATGGCACCATTTCGCAACGATACGGCCCCCAAAAAGGCGCCGTATCGCTGGAATGCATCAAAGCGCCTCGGCAGCGTAGTCCGCGAGACGCGAACGCTCCCCGCGCTGCAGGGTGATATGGCCGCTATGCGACCAGCCCTTGAAGCGATCTACGACATAGGTAAGACCGGAACTTCCCTCTGTCAGATAAGGCGTGTCGATCTGGGCGATATTGCCCAGACAGACCACCTTGGTCCCCGGACCGGCGCGCGTGATCAGTGTTTTCATCTGCTTCGACGTCAGGTTCTGCGCCTCGTCGATGATGAGGAACTTGTTGAGGAAAGTCCTGCCACGCATGAAGTTGAGACTCTTGACCTTGATGCGCGTACGGATCAGGTCGCGCGTAGCCGCCCTGCCCCACTCGCCACCATAGCCACCACCGTCTTCCGGACTGCCGTTGAGGACATCAAGATTATCCTCGAGCGCCCCCATCCAAGGCGCCATCTTCTCCTCCTCCGTTCCAGGCAGGAAGCCGATATCCTCACCTACCGGAACCGTCACGCGGGTCATGATGATTTCCGCGTAGCGCTTGGTTTCGAGCACCTGAGTCAGGCCGGCCGCCAGGGTCATGAGCGTTTTGCCGGTGCCCGCCTGGCCGAGCAGGGACACAAAATCGATGTCCGGATTCATCAGCAGATTCAGGGCGAAGTTCTGCTCGCGGTTTCGCGCGACGATTCCCCAGACGTTGTTTTTCTGGTGGGTGAAGTCGATCAGGGACTCGAAGACGGCAACCGGACCTTCCTTCTGCTTGACCGTCGCATACAGCGGCTTCTCGCCCTCCTGGAAGACCAGCTCGTTGACGAACAACTCGGCACACATGGGCCCGCGAACCTTGTAATAGGTGCGCCCCCCCTCTTTCCAGGACTGCATGTCGCGACCGTGCGTATCCCAGAAATCGGGCGGCAACTCGCGCATGCCGGTAAACAGCAGATCGGAGTCTTCAAGAACCTTGTCGTTGAAATAGTCCTGCGCCTCCAGCCCGAGCGCTCTCGCCTTGATGCGCATGTTGATGTCTTTCGACACCAGGATGACATGGCGATCTGCGCGCCTGTCCTTGAGATGCATCACCACGGCCAGGATCTGGTTATCCGCCTTGGCCGTAGGCACCGAGGCCGGCAGCCTGGCATCGATCGCCTCGGTCTGAAGATAGAGACGCCCTGCAGCCAGGCCGCGTGACGGCACAGCCAGCGGAATCCCCTGCTCGATATGATGCTCGCAGGTGCTGACCACCTCGTCCATCGTGCGACTCGCCTGGCGCGCATTGCGGGCGACTTCCGACATCCCCTTCTTGTTGTTGTCCAGCTCTTCCAGCGTCATGATCGGAACGAAGATATCGTGCTCTTCAAACCGGTACAGGCTGGTCGGATCGTGCATCAGCACATTGGTGTCGAGTACAAACAGCTTCGTGGGCGGAGGCGTGACTGCTTTTTTTCGAGTGGCCATGTGTTTGAACCGGTGACGGGGAAACGGGTTACGCGCGGGGGCAAGCCGGAATCCTGACTCAGACTCCCTTCACGAAATCGAGCACTTCCTGAGCGTGGTCCTTGACCTTCACGCCACGCCATTCACGTACAAGCCGGCCCTCTGCATCGAACACGAAGGTACTGCGCTCAACGCCTCGCACCTGCTTGCCGTACATGTTCTTGAGCTTCATGACGCCAAAGAGCTGGCAGAGCTGCTCATCGGGATCGGAAATCAGCGCAAAGGGAAAGCCTTGCTTGCAGCTGAAATTCTCGTGCGACTTCACGCTGTCGCGCGACACGCCGAAGACTTCGGCCCCCGCCGCAACGAACTCGGGATGCAGGCGGGCAAAGTCCTGGCCCTCCGTCGTGCAGCCCGGCGTACTGTCCTTGGGATAGAAATAGACCACAAGCTTCCTGCCGCGCAGCGCAGCGAGCGACACCGTGGTATTGCCGGTTGCCGGCAAGCTCAGGTCAGGGGCGATCATGGATGTCATTGTCATTGTCCCGGCTATCGGATGCCCTGATGGCACGACTCCAGCGTATCGGCATTTTCAGGCCCGGGCAACAGTCGTACGAGCCTCGAGCCCAAGCCCTTGATTCGTCTCGCTACATGCTTTCGCCAACAAGGAGTGCCGCAACGACCGCACGCCCCTCCGCCGCCAGCAGGTTGTAGGTCCGGCAGGCAGAACCGGTATCCATGACCTCGAAGCCGATCCTGGCTTCGATGAGATGACGCAACACTGCCGGCGCGGGAAAGCGCTGGCGCGCACCTGTTCCGATCAGCACAACAGCCGGACGCAGTTCGATGACGGGCAGAAAGTCCTCGGCGTTCAGCACATCAAAACCTCGAGCCGCCCAGGGCAGCACGCCCACTGACGGCCCGATCAGCACAGGCTCGGCGCAAACCTTGCCGGCGACACTCACCGACGCTCTGTCGTAGGCATCAATCAGGGTGACGCCGGGTGCATTTTCCTTGCTCAGTCTCATTTTCTCTGCCGAAGTTGAAGCGTACAGGCGGATTGACCGGCACACGACGCGTGCGGCCGGATTTCGGCGTTTGACGGCCTTTCGCTATCATAGGGGGTTCACGGGCAGATTCGCCCGAAACCGGAGCACTCATCATGAAACAAGGCCACACCCTGCACATCGCGAAACCGGACAGCCAGAGCGCGGCTCCGGCGGCCGCGCGAGCGGTGGTGAAATCGGCCAAGCTGGCCAATGTCTGCTACGACATCCGTGGCCCCGTTCTCGAGCGGGCCCGCCAGATGGAAGAAGAAGGCCAGCGCATCATGAAACTCAACATCGGCAACGTCGCCCACTTCGGTCTGGAGCCGCCCGACGAGATCGTGCAGGACATGATCCGCAACCTGCCAGCCGCAGCCGGCTACACCGATTCGAAGGGCCTCTTCGCACCGCGCAAGGCGATCGTCCATTACTGCCAGCAGAAGGGCATTGCCGGTGTCACGGTTGATGACATCTATCTCGGCAACGGCGCCTCGGAACTGATCGTGATGGGCATGAATGCATTGCTCAATACCGGTGACGAAGTGCTGCTTCCGGCACCGGACTACCCGCTCTACACCGGCGCGGTCGCCCTGTCCGGCGGCACGCCGGTGCATTACATGTGCGACGAGCAGTCCGACTGGATGCCAGACATCAACGACATCCGCGCCAAGGTCACGGCCAACACCAAGGCCATCGTGATCATCAACCCGAACAACCCGACCGGCGCGCTGTATCCGCGTGAAATACTGGAGCAGATCGTCCAGATCGCCCGGGAACATCAGCTCATCGTGTTCGCCGACGAGATCTACGACAAGACCCTGTACGACGGCGCAGTCCACACGAGCATCGCCTCGCTGGCCGATGACGTGCTCTTCCTGACTTTCAACGGCCTGTCGAAAAACTACCGTTCCTGCGGCTACCGCGCTGGCTGGATGATCGTGTCCGGCGAGAAGCGTCACGCCCGCGACTATATCGAGGGGCTCAACATGCTGGCCTCGATGCGGCTGTGCGCCAACACGCCGGGCCAGCTCGCGATCCAGACCGCCCTCGGCGGCTATCAGAGCATTGATGACCTGGTTCGTCCGGGCGGCCGCCTGGCCCGTCAGCGCGACCTTGCACACGACCTCCTGACCTCCATTCCCGGCGTCAGCTGCGTCAAACCCAAAGCCGCGCTCTACCTGTTCCCCAGGCTTGACCCGAAGATGTATCCCGTCAAGGACGACCAGCAGTTCATCCTCGAACTGCTGGAAGCCGAGCGCGTACTGCTGGTTCAGGGAACCGGCTTCAACTGGAAGACGCCGGACCATTTCCGGGTCGTTTTCCTGCCACATGAAGACGATCTGCGCGAAGCCATCAACCGGATTGCCCGTTTCCTCGACGGCTACCGGAAACGCCATGCCTGAGTTCGAGCTGATCGACGTCTGCACCGAAACCGGTGCCATTGCGGAGGCCGGCTGGCTGGCGGCAGCAGAGCCCGTCCACCGACAGCTTCGCCCCAGCTTGCCGCCAGACTACCTCGGCAAGATGCAGCGCGTCTTCGCCGGTGGCGGACGAATGAGCCTTGCCACGCAGGAATCCCGGGTCGTCGGGCTGGCTGTGTGGCGAGTCTTCGAAGACACCTACAACGGCGTGAAGTTCTATGTCGATGACCTCGTCACCGACGAAGCCCATCGTTCCAGCGGCGCCGGCAAGGCACTGATGGCCCTCCTGGCACGGCACGCCCGCCATTGCGGCGCAGACGGCATCACCCTGGATTCGGGGGTTCAGCGCCACCGGGCACACGCCTTCTATTTCCGTGAAGGCTTCTCCATCCTCTCTCACAACTTCAAGAAACAGCTCGTATGAAACCGATCAATGTAGGCCTGCTGGGCATCGGCACCGTCGGCGGTGGCACCTGGACCGTTCTCTCGCGCAATGCCGAAGAAATCACCCGTCGCGCGGGGCGCCCGATCCGCATCACAGCGGTAGCTGACCGCAACACCGAGCTGGCCACCCGGGTCACCGGGGGCGCTGCACGCGTCACGGCGGACGCGTTCGAGCTCGTCAAAGACCCCGAGATCGACATCATCATCGAACTGATTGGCGGCTATACCGTCGCCAAGGAGCTGGTGCTGGCTGCCATCGAGAACGGCAAGCACGTCGTCACCGCCAACAAGGCGCTCCTCGCCGTGCATGGCAAGGAGATCTTCGCTGCAGCCCAGGCCAAGGGCGTCACGGTAGCGTTCGAAGCCGCCGTGGCCGGCGGCATTCCGATCATCAAGGCGCTGCGCGAAGGCCTCTCGGCCAATCGCATCGAATGGATCGCCGGCATCATCAACGGCACCACCAACTTCATCCTCTCCGAGATGCGCGACAAGGGGCTGCCCTTCGCCGACGTGCTCAAGGAAGCACAGGCGCTGGGCTACGCCGAAGCCGACCCGACCTTCGACATCGAAGGCATCGACGCCGCGCACAAGGCCACCATCATGTCGGCCATCGCCTTCGGCATCCCGGTGCAGTTCGACAAGGCTTATGTCGAAGGCATCACCAGACTCGAAGCTGCGGACATCCAGTACGCCGAGCAACTGGGCTATCGCATCAAGCTGCTGGGCATCGCCCGCCGACGTGAACAGGGCGTGGAGCTGCGCGTACACCCGACCCTGATCCCGGCCAAGCGCCTGATCGCCAACGTGGAAGGCGCGATGAACGCCGTGCTGGTACAAGCCGATGCCGTGGGCTCCACGCTCTACTACGGTAAGGGTGCCGGCGCCGAACCGACCGCCTCGGCAGTCATCGCCGACCTGGTCGACGTGACACGCCTCGCCACCGCCAGCGCAGAACATCGCGTGCCGGCACTGGCCTTTCAGGCGGACAAGCTGGTCGATCTGCCGATCCTGCCGATCGAGGCCGTGCAGACCGCCTATTACCTGCGCATGCGCGTCGAGGACAAGACCGGTGTACTGGCGGACATCACCCGCATTCTCGCCGACGGCGCCATCTCGATTGATGCCATGCTGCAGAAGGAGCCCGGCGAAGGCGAATCGCAGACCGACATCATCCTGCTGACACATGTCGCCATCGAAGGCCAGGTCAATGAGGCGATCGTGCGTATCGAAGGGCTCAGCACCGTCGTCGGCAAGGTCACGAAGATCCGCCTCGAAGAACTCAACTGAACAGCCGCCGGGCAACACCCCGCCCGGCAGCAGGAAGGCAGACCATGCAATACATTTCCACCCGCGGTCAGTCCCCGCAACTCGGATTTTCCGACATCCTGCTCGGCGGTCTGATGCAGGATGGCGGCCTGTCGCTGCCGGCCGAATATCCGCAAGTCACCGACGCCGAACTCACCGCCATGCGCTCCATGAGCTACGCGGAGCTGGCCTTCACGATCCTGTCAAAGTTCGCCACTGACATTCCGGCGGACGACCTGCGCGCGCTGACCGCCAGGACCTACACCGAGCAGGTCTACTGCAACGGCCGTCCGGATTCGGATGCAAAGCAGATCACGCCCTTGCGCCGCCTTGAGAACAACCTGTACCTGCAGGAACTCTCGAACGGCCCGACGCTCGCCTTCAAGGACATGGCGATGCAGCTCCTGGGCAACCTGTTCGAGTACGTGCTGACCAAGCGCGGTGAGGAAATCAACATCCTCGGCGCGACCTCGGGCGACACCGGTTCGGCCGCCGAATACGCGATGCGCGGCAAGCGTGGCGTGCGCGTCTTCATGCTCTCGCCGCGCGAGAACATGAGCGCCTTCCAGCGCGCCCAGATGTATTCACTGCAGGACGCGAACATCTTCAACATCGCCGTACGCGGCATGTTCGATGATGCGCAGGACATCGTCAAAGCCGTGTCCAACGATCTGGATTTCAAGGCGCAGCACAAGATCGGCGCAGTGAACTCGATCAACTGGGGCCGCGTGGCCGCGCAGGTGATCTACTACTTCAAGGGTTACCTCTCCGCGACGACTTCCAACGATCAGGAAGTGTCGTTCGCCGTGCCCTCGGGCAATTTCGGCAACATCTGCGCCGGACACATCGCGCGCATGATGGGCCTGCCGATCAGAAAGCTCATTCTCGCCACCAACGAGAACAACGTGCTCGACGAGTTCTTCCGCACCGGCGCCTACAAGCCGCGCAAGACTGCGGACGTGAAGGTCACGAGCAGCCCGTCAATGGACATCTCCAAGGCGTCGAACTTCGAGCGCTTCATCTTCGACCTGGTCGGTCGCGATCCGAAGGTAGTGGCCGATCTGTGGAAAGCCGTGGATTCAGGCGGCTACTTCGACCTCGCCGCCACGCCTTACTGGGCACGCATGGAAGAGTTCGGCTTCGTCTCGGGTTCGAGCTCGCACGCCGACCGCCTCGCCACGATCCGCCGCGTGTACAAGGACTACGGCCTGATGATCGACACCCACACGGCGGATGGCATCAAGGTCGCGCTGGAACACCGCGACGCCGACACCCCGACCATCGTGCTGGAAACCGCCCTGCCCGCGAAGTTCGAGGAAACCATCATCGAAGCACTGGGCGAGAAGCCCTGGCGCCCGGAGAGCATGCGGAACATCGAAGCTCTGCCGCAGCGTGTCGAAGTGATGGAGGTCGACGTGCAGGCCGTGAAGGATTTCGTCAAGCAACACACCGCGTGAACGCGCGCTTGCGACAAAACAAGTGAGGCGCTTCGGCGCCTCTTTTTTCATCAGCCGGCACGCAGGACACGGCCAGCGCAGAAAAGCAAAAAGGCTGCGGAATCCGCAGCCTTTTCTCAATCAGCAACGCTCCGGAGAGCGCGGCGGATCAGTGCTCGCCCAGGACCGAAACAGTCACCGGAACAACCACGTCGGTGTGCAGCGAGATCTCGACCGCATGGTCGCCGACCAGCTTGATCGCTCCGTTCGGCAGGCGAACGCCAGCCTTTTCAACCGGGTGACCGAGCGCAACCAGCGCTTCAGCGATGTCAGCCGTGCTGACGGAGCCGAACAGACGGCCATCCACACCCGCCTTGCGGACGATCTGGACGGTCACGCCTTCAGCCTTGGCGCCAGCAGCTTGAGCGGCGGCCAGCTTTTCAGCGGCCAGCTTTTCAAGTTCAGCGCGGCGAGCTTCGAACTCGGCCAAGCTGGCTGCGGTCGCGCGCTTGGCACGACCGGTCGGGATCAGGAAGTTACGAGCGTAGCCTTCCTTCACGTTCACCACGTCGCCGAGGCTGCCGAGGTTGACGACTTTTTCAAGCAGAATGATTTGCATCGTGATTCCCCCGGATTACTGGTGCAGGTCGGTGTAAGGCATCAGCGCCAGGAAACGTGCGCGCTTGATGGCGGTCGACAGCTGACGCTGATAACCAGCTTTGGTGCCGGTGATGCGAGCCGGCATGATCTTGCCGTGTTCGGTCACGAAATCCTTGAGGATGTCGATGTCCTTGTAGTCGATTTCTTCAATCTTCTCTGCGGAGAAGCGGCAGAACTTGCGACGCTTGAAGAGACCACCACCACGGTTGCCGCCCTTCTTGTCGTCTTTCTTTGCAGGCCTGAATGCCATGATCAATTTCCTTCCAACAATTCAAATGTTCTGATGTGCAGCACCGGACTCCGGTTACGGGCGCTTTTGGCGGCGAGGAATCCTTCCACGACCAGCCTGCTTCCCAGTGCTACAACTTCGATCTGCTGTGCTGCTGGGCCGACAGCCCTGACGGCGAGTTCGCAGGAGACTTCACGTTCGGCCCCGGCTTCCATCTGCCGGGATTGATGCTCGATGCGGATTTCCAGCACCGGCACCCTGGCGGGCGTCCATCGCAAGGCTTCCCTTGCCACGATCACCCCTGTCATCCGGATCGTGTTTTCTCCCGCAAGCGCCATCAGGCTTCCGGCTGAGCAGCCTCGGGCTTGGCTTCTTCAGCGGCAGTCGGGGTCAGCGAGCGGGACTTCTCTTCCTTCATCATCGGCGACGGAGTGGTCACGGCCTTCTTCGTCTTGATGGTGAGGTGACGCAGCACGGCGTCGTTGAACTTGAAGGCGTGTTCGATTTCATCGATGGTCGGCTGATCGACTTCGATGTTCATCAGAACGTAGTGTGCCTTGTGGATCTTCTGGATCGGGTAAGCCAGCTGACGGCGGCCCCAGTCTTCCAGACGATGGATCTGGCCATTGCGCGAAGCCACGAGGGACTTGTAGCGCTCGATCATAGCGGGCACCTGCTCGCTCTGATCCGGATGGACGATGAATACGATTTCGTAGTGTCGCATGCGGACTCCTTACGGGTTGAAAACAGCCCCCCGGCATGCGGAACCGGTGGAGCAAGGGAACCGCGGAATATAACAGAGCGGAGCAGACGGAGCAAGTCAGCCCACGCAGGCGACGCAACTCCGCCGTGTGCGATACAGGCAGGCTTGGATATCCTTCGCCCCTTCTCGACGCTTGCGGCACTCTCAATCCTCGTCGGCCGGTCAGAACGGTCAGTTGTCGTCAAGCTGGTGCTTCGTCGCAAGGCCATGCACTCGGCAAGGGCATGAATGCTGCAACACAAACCACCGAGCAGAACCGCAATTTTCAATCAAAAACAACAACTTAACAAACATGAAAAACATTGGCACGGACGATGCTTAACAGTTCTCGATGACAAGCCAACGGCGGCTTGCGCGGACAACGGCGTCCAGTCTTGCTCTCCCGAACGGGAGCTCAGACTGCGACGCCGTTTTTGTTTTTCATACCCCACGAACCCGAATCCGGAGTGAAAAATGACTGATAGAGACCAAGCCAACCTGGGCCGACGCGGCTTCCTCAAACAGGGCGCCATCCTCGGCGGCGCTGCGGCGGCAGCCAGCCTGTTTCCCGCGACCGGCGCCTGGGCGGCCGGCAGCGACAAGCCCGAGCTCGCCGAAGTGAATATCGGTTTCATTCCGCTGACCGACTGCTCGTCCGTCGTGATGGCAAGCGTGATGGGCTTCGACAAGAAGTACGGCATCAAGATCAATCCGACCAAGGAAGCTTCCTGGGCAGGTGTTCGCGACAAGCTCGTCAATGGCGAACTGCATGCGGCGCATGTGCTCTACGGCCTGATCTACGGGGTACACCTGGGCATCGGCGGGCCGAAGAAAGACATGGCCAACCTGATGACGCTGAACAACAACGGCCAGGCGATTACGCTCTCGAACGAGCTGCGCGACAAGGGCGCAACTGACGGTGCTTCGCTCGCGAAGCTGATTGCAAGGAAGGACAAGGAATACACCTTCGCCCAGACTTTTCCGACCGGCACCCATGCCATGTGGCTCTACTACTGGATGGCCGCGAACGGTATCAACCCGCTGACCGATGTGAAGACCATCGTGGTACCGCCGCCGCAGATGGTGGCCAACATGCGCGTGGGCAACATGGACGGCTTCTGCGTCGGCGAGCCCTGGAACCAGCGCGCGATCATCGACAAGATCGGCTTTACCGCCACCACCACCCAGGACATCTGGACGGACCACCCCGAGAAGATCCTGGGCACGACGGCAGAATTCGTGCAGAAGTATCCGAACACGGCGCGCGCCATGGTCTGCGCGATTCTTGAAGCCTCGATGTGGATCGACGCCAGTGCGGCCAACCGCAGCAAGACGGCGGAAACGGTTTCGGCCAAGGCCTACATCAACACCGACACCGACGTGATCCGCAGCCGCATGATCGGCCAGTACGAAAACGGTCTGGGCAAGAGCTGGTCGGAAAAGAACTACATGAAGTTCTACAACGACGGCGCAGTGAACTTCCCCTACCTCTCCGACGGCATGTGGTTCCTCACCCAGCACAAGCGCTGGGGCCTGCTCAAGGGCGAAGTCGACTATCTGGGCGTGGCGAAGAAGATCAACCAGACCGAGCTCTACAAGCAGGCAGCCGCCATCGTGAAAGCGCCGATCCCGAAGTCCGACATGCGCAGTTCGAAGCTCATCGACGGCGTGGTGTGGGACGGCAAGGATCCGAAGAAGTACGCAGAGAGCTTCAAGATCAAGGCCTGAGCGGCGTCGTTTCGTATCAACCTGGCGGACGGGCCCGCAAGCCCGTCCGGTGAGGAGTCCAGATCATGAGTGCAGCCAGCCTGAGCCTTAAAGCAGACGACAGCGAGACCGGTGCCCCTCTTTTACCCGCCTCGCCCGCCTCCCCCGCCAAGCCAACCGAGAGTCACATGACCAGTGCAGCCCCCGTTGTCGCGAGCAAGCCTGCTCCGAAAAACCTGGCCGAGCCCCTCGGCCGTGCCATGCGCATCATTCTGCCACCCGTGCTCGGCTTTGCCCTGCTGCTGGGCATCTGGGCCATCGTAGCCATGACGACCAAGGGCATTCCTGGTCCGCTCGCGGTCTGGCAGGCCGCAGCCAGCCTGTTTGCCGATCCCTTCTACAGCAACGGACCGAACGACCAGGGCATCGGCTGGAACATCCTGTCCTCGCTCAAGCGTGTCGGCATAGGCTTCGGATTTGCCGCCGCCGTCGGCATTCCACTGGGATTCCTGATCGGGCGATTCCGTTTTCTCAACGCCGCACTCGATCCGATCATCTCGCTGCTGCGACCGGTGTCGCCACTCGCTTGGCTGCCGATCGGCCTGCTGGTATTCAAGCGTGCCGACCCGGCAGCCACCTGGACGATCTTCATCTGCTCGATCTGGCCGATGATCCTCAACACCGCCCAGGGCGTGCAGCGCGTGCCGCAGGACTACATGAACGTCGCCCGCGTCCTCAATCTCTCCGAGTGGAAGATCCTCACCAAAATCCTCTTCCCCTCGGTGCTGCCCTACATGCTGACCGGCATCCGGCTTTCGATCGGCACCGCCTGGCTGGTGATCGTGGCCGCGGAAATGCTCACCGGCGGCGTCGGAATCGGCTTCTGGGTATGGGATGAGTGGAACAACCTGAAAGTCGAACACATCATCATCGCTATCTTCGTGATCGGTCTGGTCGGCCTCCTGCTGGAGCAGGCCCTGCTGCTGATCGCCCGAAAATTCAGCCACGACAGCAACAGCTGAGGAGACTCCCATGAAACCCCTGGTCCAGATCCAGAACGTCGGCATGAGCTTCGAAACCAAGAAGGGCCGCTTCGTGGCACTGCGCGACATCAATCTGCAGATCAACGAAGGCGAAGTCGTCTCGCTGATCGGCCACTCCGGCTGCGGCAAATCCACGCTGCTCAACCTCATTGCCGGACTGACCCTGCCCACCGACGGCGCACTGATCTGCAATGGCCGCGAAATCGCCGGCCCAGGACCCGAGCGGGCGGTCGTCTTCCAGAACCACTCGCTGCTGCCCTGGCTGACCTGCTTCGACAACGTCTATCTCGGTGTCGAGCGCGTGTTCGGCCAGAAGGAAGGCAAAGACAAGCTGCGCGCCCGCACCCAGGCCGCCATCGAAATGGTGCACATGGGCCATGCCGCAACGAAGTATCCGGGCGAGATTTCGGGCGGCATGAAGCAGCGCATCGGCATTGCCCGCGCCTTCGCCATGGAGCCGAAGATCCTGCTGATGGACGAACCCTTCGGTGCGCTCGACGCGCTGACCCGCGCGGCGCTCCAGGACGAGCTCATCGGCGTGATGCAGAAGACCGGCGCCACCGTGGTGATGGTGACGCATGATGTGGATGAAGCCGTCCTGTTGTCTGATCGCGTGGTCATGCTCACCAACGGTCCGGCCGCCACGATCGGCGAAATCCTCGATGTCAGGCTCGACAAACCCAGAGACCGGCTGACGCTCGCGACCGACGCGGAGTACACCCGGTGTCGTGCGGCCATCATCGAGTTTCTCTACCAGAAGCAGGTGCGCAAGGCCGCCTGAACGGCCACCCCGCCCCCCCCCACGGGGGCGGGCGCGCAGCTCTGTTTCAAGGCTGCTCGCGTCAACGCAGTGCAAGCGAGGCAAAGCCAAGCTGCGGCGGCAAGGCGCAGACCCATTGTTTTCAACAGGCTTCAAAATCCGGCATGCCTGCTGCCTGTGGCAGCAGGCACACACCATGTGCGTTTCGGCTTGAAACGTATTCCGCCTCATGACAACGTCGTCATCGGGGCACAGGGTCAAAGGCGATCTCTGGTGGCCGAACCATTGGCACCCCGTCACGAAAGATCGCACCCATGAATAGACAATCCTTCCTCAAAGCCGGCCATGCCCCCACGCTGCTGGCCGCCTTCCTGTACTTCGACATGGCCTTCATGGTCTGGGTACTGCTCGGCCCGCTGGGCGTGCAGATCGCCACCGATCTCGGACTGAGCCAGGCACAGAAAGGCTTCATGGTCGCCACGCCGCTTCTGGCAGGCGCCTTCCTGCGCATCGTGATGGGCGTGCTGGTCGATCAACTCAAACCGAAAGCCGCCGGCATCATTGCCCAGATCATCGTGATCGCCGCGCTTTTCGTGGCCTGGCAACATGGCATCAGGAGCTATGCAGAAGTGCTGGTGCTGGCCGTGTTCCTCGGCGTGGCGGGAGCATCCTTCGCTGTCGCCCTGCCCCTGGCCTCGCGCTGGTATCCGCCCGAGCATCAGGGCACGGCCATGGGCATTGCCGGTGCAGGCAACTCGGGCACCGTGCTGGCCGCACTCTTTGCCCCCAGCCTGGCCATGGCCTGCGGCTGGAGCAATGTTTTCGGCCTGGCGCTGATCCCGCTCTCGATCGTCTTCGTGGTCTATCTGCTGGTCGCAAAAGATGCGCCGAACTGCCCGCCGCCCAAGCAGTTCTCCGATTACATCAGCGTGCTGAAGGATAGGGATGCCTGGTGGTTCATGTTCTTCTACGCAGTCACCTTCGGCGGCTTCTCCGGGCTCGCCTCCTCCCTCACGATCTATTTCAACAACCAGTACGGGCTTGACCCCAAGATGGCCGGGTTCTTCACCGCAGGCTGCGTGTTTGCGGGCAGTCTGGTGCGCCCGATCGGCGGCAACCTGGCAGATCGCATCGGCGGCATCCGTACGCTGACCGCCATGTATGCACTGGCCGCAGTGGCGCTGGCCATTGCCAGCGCCGGCATGCCAACGGTATGGCTCGCGGCCGCCATCTTCGTCGCCGCGATGCTCGCACTCGGCATGGGCAACGGTGCGGTTTTCCAGCTGGTGCCGCAGCGCTTCCGCAAGGAAATCGGCGTAATGACCGGGCTGGTCGGCATGGCCGGCGGCATCGGCGGTTTCTATCTCGCCTCCAGCCTGGGCTACTCGAAACAGGTGACCGGCAGCTACCAGAACGGCTTCCTGATCTTCGCGGGTCTGGCCGTCCTGGCACTGCTGGGGCTGACCCGCGTGAAGCGTCGCTGGCGCACCACCTGGGGCGCTGCCGTGGCCGCGCGAATCTGAATCTCCCCAACCCCGGGGCGGGAAGCGCGCTAAAGTCGGAACCGCCCCGCCTCACTCCGATTCACCACACCCGGCAAACCCGCATGCCCCTCACCGTCTCGCTCGGCCACGCCTCGCTCACCGGCCCTCGTGCCCGGAACGAGGATTTTGTCGGCGCAGTCACGCCGGAGGCCGCAGAGCTCGAAAACAAGGGTTTGCTGGCGGCAATCGCGGATGGTGTGGGGGGGCATGCGAATGGTCGCGAAGCCGCCGAATTCGCGCTGCGCAGCCTGCTCTCCGACTATTACGCCACGCCGGACACCTGGAGCGTGCGCAAGTCACTCGAGAAAGTGATCGTCGCAGCCAACCGGTGGCTGTTTGCACAAGGCGCGAAACGCAACGAGACCGCCGGCATGGCCACCACGCTGGCAGCCATCGTGGTACGCGGGCGGCGCTGGCTCTGCGTGCATGCCGGCGACTCACGCATCTACCTGCTGCGCGACGGGCAGCTCAGCCGCCTGACACAGGACCACGTCTGGGAGCACCCGGAGCTCGACACCGTGCTCTCGCGTGCAGTCGGTCTCGATCGTCACATCAATCTCGACTTCGCCGAGGGCGAGCTCGCCGAAGGCGACACCTTCCTCCTGCTCACCGACGGGGTATGGGGCAGCCTCTCCGACGCCCGCATCCGGCAGATCGCCGAGAAGCATGCCGACGCGCAGGAGGCCGCCTTTGCGCTGGCAAGCAGCGCGGTCGACAGCGGCTCACAGGACAACAGCAGCGCGCTCGTGCTGCGCATCGGCACGCTGCCGGCCGACAGCCTGCGCGACACGCTGGCGCGCATCCGCGAGTTGCCGCTGCCGCCCCCGCTCAAACCGGGGCAGACGCTGGACGGGCTGCAGATCGTCGAAGTGCTGCACGAATCACGTGTCACCCTGCTCTACCGCGTGCGCAGCCAGGACGGTCAGCCCTTCGTACTCAAGACCCTGCGCGAGGGCAGCGACCTGCAGGACACCGCCGCGCTGGCGCATGAGGAATGGCTGGCGCGCCGCGTCACGGACGCAGCCTTCCCGCAGGTCACCGACTGGCCGGCGCGCAGCCATCTCTACTACCTGATGAGCTGGCATGACGGCGAAACCCTGGCGCAGCGCATCGCCCGCGGCCATCGCTTCAGCCTTGCCGAACTGGTCGAGCTGGCGACCCGCCTGCTCAAGGCACTGGCCGCGCTGCACCGGCTGACCATCATCCACCGCGACGTCAAGCCGGAGAACATCCATCTCGGCAGCGACGGCCGCCTGCGCCTGCTGGATCTGGGTGTCGCCGCCTCCGACAGCGGTGCCGACGAACGCTTCAACGAGATCAACAATCCGGGCACACCCAGCTACATGGCGCCGCAGCTCTTCGAAGGCGGGAGCTGCAACGAATCAAGCGACCTCTATGCCGCGGGCATCACCCTGTATCAGGCTGCCACGCGCAGGTTTCCCCACGGTGAAATCGAAGCCTTCCAGCGCCCGCGCTTTGGCGACCCGGTTCCACCGACCCGCTTCCGCCCGGAACTGCCGGAGTGGTTCGAGTCCATCCTGCTCAAGGCGGTTGCGCGCGATGCAGAGCGTCGCTTTGAAACGGCAGAGGAGTTCCTGCTCGCACTGCAACGTGGCGCACACCGGCCGCTCAGCGTGCCGCGCAGGCGCCCGCTTCTGGAGCGCGATCCACAGATGGGGCTGAAACTCCTGGCCGCGGGCTCGCTGCTGGCCAATCTCGTTCTGGCGATCCTGCTCTTCGTCCGCTGACGAAGGATGCACCCCGGCGGCGCAGCGCGTGACCCGCTTCGATGCAGCACCGCCATGACACCCCCGCCTGCCGCGCAGCCAAAGAATGATTTTTCCATACATAACAATCACTTGAACCGCGCAAATCGCACTGGCACAAGTCCTGCTTGAAAGCAGTCGATTACGCATCACGCGCCCCCGCCCGGGGCCGCGCTCTTCCCGCCGCGACGAAGTGGCGGAAAGCTGGATCAACGACGATCTCCGGTGTGACTGGATTCACCCCGCAGGGCTCAAGCCCTGAAGTTCGAGCAAGGGATCGTCGTGATGAAAAAGCAGAAACTCGTCATGGTTGGCAATGGCATGGCCGGCGTACGCACGCTCGAAGAGCTGTGCAAGCTCGCACCGGACATGTACGACATCACGGTCTTCGGCGCCGAACCGCATCCGAACTACAACCGGATCATGCTCTCGCCGGTGCTGGCCGGCGAGCTGACGATCCAGGACATCATCCTCAACGATCTCGACTGGTATCGCGCGCATGGCATCACGCTGCGCACCGGCTGCCGCGTGACGCGCATCGATCGCGCCGCACGCCAGGTCATTGCCGAAGACGGCAGCGAAGCGCCTTACGATCGGCTGCTGCTGGCGACCGGCTCGCGCCCCTTCATCCTGCCCGTTCCGGGAAACGACCTGCCGGGCGTCATCAGCTATCGCGACATTGCAGACACCGAAGCCATGATTGCCGCAACGCAGGCACACCGGCATGCCGTCGTCATCGGTGGCGGCGTGCTGGGCCTTGAAGCAGCGAACGGACTCAGCCAGCGCGGCATGGAAGTCACCGTGATTCACGTCGGCGAGTGGATCATGGAGCGCCAGCTTGATCGCACCGCCGGCCATCTGCTGCAGCAGGCACTTGAAGCGCGCGGCATCCGCTTCCGCCTGCGCAGTCATACCGAAGCACTGCTAGCAGCCGAATCGGGGCGCATTGGCAGCATACGTTTCAAGGATGGCGGCGTGCTGCCGGCAGACCTGGTGGTGATGGCGGCCGGCATCCGTCCGGACACGACCCTTGCGGAAGCGGCCGGCCTGCATTGCCAGCGCGGAGTCGTCGTCAGCGACACCTTGCAAACCTATGACCCGCGCATATACGCCGTCGGCGAATGCGCCAGCCACCGCGGCACGGCCTACGGGCTGGTGGCGCCGCTCTACGAGCAGGCCCGCGTCTGCGCGAATCATCTCGCCGGAATGGGAATCGGCCGCTACGCCGGCTCGGTGCTCTCCACCAAGCTCAAGGTGACCGGCATCGACGTGTTCTCGGCCGGCAATTTCATGGGCGGCGAAGGCTGTGAAGACATTCAGCTCTTCGACCCGGGCGCCGGTATCTACAAGCGCGTGGTGATCCGCAAGAACCGCATCGTTGGCGCGCTGGCCTACGGCGATACCGCCGATGGCGCCTGGTATCTGCAGCTGCTGCGCGAAGGGCGTGACATCACCCCGATTCGCAACCACCTGCTTTTCGGGCCGCCGCAGTCCGCCGCCACCTCCACTGCCTGCAACGAGACCTGCGCGGTCTGAGCCGCACATCACCCGATTTTCAAGGAGCACGCCATGAGCGAATGGGAAACCGACTTCGGCTTTGACGACGAAGAAACGCATTCCTGAATCAGGCCGCGGCATCCACCACGATCTGGCACACCCACCATCCGAAGAGAGAGAAGGAAACGCCATGCAAAACGAATTCAATATCCGGCGCCGCGCACTCGTCCTGGGGCTCGGATCCCTGCCACTGGCCTGTCTTGCGACCGCTGCCATCGCGGCCCCCGCGCCGCTGAACCTGATCGAGGCCATCAACCAGGCTGGCCGCCAGCGCATGCTCTCGCAACGCCTGGCCAAGCTCTATGCGCAGCAGCTGCGGGGCGTGCGCGAATCGGACGCCCGCAAGCTCACTGGCGACTCGATGCAGATCTTCGAGACGCAGATGGAGGCGCTCAGACTCACCGCCCTCGCGCGGAACGCCCCGGAGATCGTCGCGACCTATGAAAAGATGAGCGCACTGTGGTCCGATTACCGTGCCGTCATCAGCGCGAGGCCGGGTGAAGAGGGTCTCAAGCGCGTCGCGCAGCTCAATGAGCAGGTGCTGGCCTCTGCGCAGCAGGGCACGGTGCAATTCGAGAAACTCAATGGCAGCTCGCTGGGCAAGCTGGTGAATGTGGCGGGCCGGCAGCGCATGCTCTCGCAGCGCATGTCCAAATTCTATTTCTTCATTGCCAGTGGCATGGACTCCACCGACATGCGCAAGGGACTGGACAGTGCCCGCACCGATTTCGTCTCCGCGATGCAACTCCTCCGCGCCGCGCCGGAGAACACGAAAGACACCCAGTCCTGGCTCAAGCTGGCCGACATGCAGTGGATGCTGTTTGACGACGCACTGATGCGCTCTGCGAAGGAAGGCGACCATGGCTATCTCGAAAGCAACGTCGCCACGAGCTCGGAGAACATCCTGCAGGTGATGGACAAGCTCACCGAACTCTACGCACGACTCGGCTGAAAGCGCACCATGGCGGAAACCAAGGCAACCTGTCCTTACTGCGGCGTCGGCTGCGGCGTGATCATCCAGCACGATGGCGCACGCGTCATCGAAGTGCGCGGTGACCCGGCCCACCCGGCCAATTTCGGCCGGCTCTGCACCAAGGGCTCCACCCTGCATTTCACGGCCCGCCCCGAAAGCCGCCTGCTCTACCCGAGCCTGCGCAAGGCCCGCGACCTGCCCAGGAGCCGGGTCAGCTGGGATGACGCACTCGATGCCGCAGCGGAACGTTTTGCCAGTGTCATAAAGGAAAGCGGGCCTGACGCCGTCGGCTTCTATCTCTCCGGCCAGCTCCTGACCGAGGACTATTACGTCTTCAACAAGCTGGTAAAGGGGCTGATCGGCACCAACAACGTCGACACCAACTCGCGCCTCTGCATGAGCAGCGCGGTCGCTGCCTACAAGCAGACCCTGGGTGCCGACGCACCGCCCTGCGCCTATGAGGATTTCGACCACACCGACTGCCTGCTGATTGCCGGTGCGAACCCGGCTTTCGCGCATCCGATCGCGTTCCGCCGCATCGAGGCCGCCCGCGCGGCACGCCCCGGCATGAAGATGATCGTGGTCGACCCGCGTCGCACCGATACCGCGGCCAGTGCCGACCTGCATCTCGCCATCCTGCCCGGCACCGACATCTGGCTCTTCAACGCGATGCTCCATGTGCTGATCGCCGAAGGTCGCGTGAATGCCCCCTGGATCGAAGCGCACACCGAAGGTTTCGACGCCCTGCGCGAACACCTTCGCGCCATCACGCCGGAAGTCGCGGCAAAGGTCTGCGGCGTGCCGGCAGAAGACATCCTCACGGCAGCCCGGTGGTGGGGCGAAGCGGCCGCACCGCTCTCGCTCTGGTGCATGGGCCTGAACCAGTCGCATCACGGCACGCACAATGGCACGGCACTCATCGCCCTCTCGCTGGCACTCGGCAAGATCGGCCAGCCCGGCTGCGGCCCCTTCTCGCTGACTGGCCAGCCCAACGCCATGGGCGGCCGCGAAGTCGGCGGTCTCTCCAACCTGCTCTCCGCCCATCGTGACCTCGCCAACCCTGAGCATCGCGCCGAAGTGGCCGCACTCTGGGGCGTGCCGTCCGTGCCGGAGAAGCCCGGGCTCTCCGCCATCGAGATGTTCGAGGCCGTCCGTGCCGGCAAGATCCGCGCCCTGTGGATTGCCTGCACGAACCCGGCTCACTCCATGCCCAGCCAGGCCCTGATCCGCGAAGCGATGGAGCAATGCGAATTCGTCGTCGTGCAGGAAGCCTGGGGCAACACCGAAACAGCGAAATACGCTGACCTGCTGTTGCCCGCGCGAACCTGGGCCGAGAAAGAAGGTACGGTCACCAACACGGAGCGGCGCATCACCCATGTGAATCCGGCGATCACGGCACCCGGCGAAACGCGCGCCGACTGGGTCATTGCGCGGGATTTCGCCCTGCGCCTGGGCCACAGGCTTGGGCATGCATCGACCGCCCGGCTGTTCGACTACCCAAGCGCCGAGAGCGTATTCCAGGAGCATGTGGAGAGCACACGCGGGAGGGACCTCGATATCACCGGCTTGTCGTATGCCGTGCTCGACGAACACGGTCCCCAGCAATGGCCCTTCCCCGAAGGCGCGCAGACGGGGCGCGTTCGCCTCTATGCCGATGGCAAGTTTGCCAGCGCAAACGGCAAGGCCCGTTTCGTCATACCGGCCGAAGCACTGACGGCGGAATCAGTCGATGAAGCGTTTCCGCTCCGCCTCACCACCGGCCGCCTGCGCGACCAGTGGCACGGCATGAGCCGCACCGGCAAGGCTGCCCGTCTCTACAGCCACACGGACGAAGCCAGCATCGACCTCCATCCGGTGGACCTTCAGCGCGCAGGCATCGATGATGGCGAACTGATCCGCGTCAGCAGCCGGCGCGGTTCCGTCATCCTGCGGGCACGAAGTGCTGCCGAAATCCGCAGTGGCCATGCCTTTGTTGCCATGCACTGGGGGCGCAACCTGCTCTCGTCGTCAGGCGCCAATGAACTCACGCTCAACGCGCTCGATCCGTTCTCGAAACAGCCCGAGCTCAAGCACGCCGCCATCCGGATCGAAAAGGTCGAGCTGCCCTGCCAGGCGCTGCTGATGCGCAGCGCGGTGTATGCCGACGCCGCCAACGGCCTCGCACTCGAACGCCTCGCTGCACTGGAGCCCTGGCTGCGTCGCTTCGACTACGCCTCGGCCTCCCTTGCGGGACGCGAATTCCCGAGCGTTGTGCTACGCATCGCGAACGCCACGCCCATCCCGCCAGAATGGCTGGAAGAACTGGATGCACTGATGGACCTGCAGGGCGGGCAATGCCTGAGCTATGCCGACACCGGCCGCGGCATCAGCAAACGCGCCCTCATCGAAGAAGGCCTCCTCACCGGCCTGCGCCTGACGGGTGAAACGGCCGCGGCAGTCTGGCTCAAGGATCTGATGGTCGAACGCAGCGCCACCGACGCCCTCCGCCGCTGGATCCTCGCCCCCCTCGCCACGCCCCCCGTATCAGGCAACAGCCGCGGACGCATCGTCTGCACCTGCATGAACGTCTCCGAAAACGAAATCCGCACCGCCGTTGCCGGGGGTGCGGATTTCGCGAAACTTCAGGAAACGCTCAAGTGCGGAACTTCTTGCGGGTCGTGCGTGCCGGAGGTCAGGCGCCTCGAAAACTCATACGTCATAGCGCTCGTCCCCTGAGGCAAACAAGCGCAGTTCAAAGCGAAGCAGGACCGCACAGACCTACATACAACCCCGGCCAACAAGCTTGATTAAACCTTTACCGCTCGCGTCATAGCTTAGGGCCCAGTCATGAAGCTGCTCGTGCTGGGCTGGATACCCCTTGCATTGAACATTAACAAGTCGGCTCAGCAAATCTTCACGTCCTGCTGCAGAAAAAACCTCACCACAGGACTTCAACATGAACCATGTAGGCCGTTCTTCCCAATGCTCCTCGCAATCACGAAGCGCCACCTGCAAATCATCCATTCCGACTTGGTATGACTGCAACCTTAGACTGGTGACCTGCTGGCCGAACACCGAAAGTTTTGAAACCTGGTCAAGCTCATCCCTAGCGCTGAGACTCATGACCCGAGCGGTCATGTCACCGGCAGAGGCCAACTGCAGCCAAGCCAACCTGACATGCATCCAGTCCATTACCATCACAAAGCACGCTAGCACCCCGGCGAGACCGGCCATTCGGATGCAACTCGCAGACCACTGGCCCAATCGCACCGATCTACCAGCATCGACGAACCCCATGCAAAGTGCGCAAGGCACCATCAGGAAAGTGTACCAAAGAGGATACTCAACCATGCTATGGGCAAACACCACACCGACACAGGCCATAGCCCAAGCGCGCTCAGGATTGAGTGACCGCAATCGCGCCCACCCCCAATACAGCAACAGGGAACAGATCAGGATACTCATGGGGAGACCAAACTCCACCGCAAGGTTCAAAGGCAAATTGTGGGCATGCTCACCTAGCATCGAGAAGCCGCGTGCGGGTGAAATTTGCATAGCGTCGACCGACACCTTCCAGAAAGAACCTGCTCCCTGTCCGAACATAGGACTACCTTTGATCGCCTCCCAAGATATCTGCGCCAAGTAGCCGCGAATGTCATTGGAAGTCTGCGCTCCATTCCGGGCAATCGCGCCGACACCACGCGTCAATCCCGAATGTTGCAGCAAGGCGTATACGATCTGCCCCAAAACTGCTGAAACCGCAATCCACACAAGGCTCGAACCTGCGTTCTGCTCCTTAGCGCGTCGACAAAGAATGCCGATGACGCAGAAGACAGCAATCCCGAGCCATGCGCCGCGTGAGCCAGTCGCAGCCAAAGCAAGTCCAAGACCTACGGCCACAAGCAGACGCCACCTCAATAGCCGACCGTACAAAACAGGATGACACAGCGCCGCAAGGCCAAACAGCAGCAGATCAGACAACAGGTTCGGGTGTCCCACCATGCCGGTGGCGCGACCTGCAGCCAGCGGCGGAATCCATTCCACTGAACCGACTGGGAAAAGCTGAATGAATACGACGAAGGACTGCAGAATCGCACAGAGCAATAAACCATAGCCCACAGCACGATCGATGCCCTCACTCGATGCAGTGCCATAGCAGTAGGCAAGGACAAAGAGAATAATACAAGATGCATAACCCCAAGCATCACCACCGTGAAGCAATACGGCGCATAAAAACAATAAAGACGCAGCGGGAACAAGCAAACCCGGTTGGGGGATACGTTTGCTGAATGGTTCCACACTCAACCCCAACAGCAGAAGTAACGAGAGCAATACCTCCACCAAGAAAGTAGGCTGAGGGCGTAGCGGGGCAGCTAGCAGCGTCGGCACACAGAAGGCAATGAAAGCAAGGGACTTTGAGATGAACGCTGCTCTGTTTTCCGTTAAAAAGGGCGTTCGCCCAACAATACTCATATTCGAGTGCGCTCAGAGCAAAGCACAGCATGATTTGGATGCCCCGCTTCCGCGAAGCACGAATGTGTGCTGACAACCAGAGTCGCAAATAAGCGGGGCTTATAACTCAACTCAACTACCGATTTCAGTGAGAACATCCTGGGGGCAGAAAACGCGCATCAATCGTGGCGCCAGCCACGCAAGTCCAGACTCCGGAAGATGAACGCTCTAGTACGAGCGTACGTTCGCGAATTTCCGGGCTACCAATTAAGGTACAGGTAATACTGCCCACCCCCGTAGAAGGATCATACGCCACCGCATTTGTGCAACGCGGCGTATTCTCCTGCATGCCAATATCCGCCAAAGTGACGGCAGCCACCCCGTCTGTTACCACATGTGATTCAAACAGGATTCGCCCCGAATCCAGCTCATGTTGTGCCGCCCCCAATTGCGACTTGGTCACGTAGTCCCGATAAGCGGGCAATGCAACTGCGGCGAGAATACCGATGACAGCCACAACAATCATCAACTCGATCAGAGTAAAACCAGTATTTTTCCGCATAGAGCCCCCAAAAAAAAGCAGAGTCCCTACAAAGGAACCCTGCTTTGGCTACTTACACCACGGGTTGCATCCGTGGAGGCAAACAATTAAACCTTCGGACAGCCCTTAGGAGCGTACTTCCCGTCAGCATCCTTACCGCTTGCAACAGTGTAACCACAAGACCAAGCACCGGTGCTTGCATCGCGGGTCAGGGTCACCTTAGCACCATTCACTTCCGGGTTACCAGCAACCGTACATGCGATCGATGCCGCACCCGTATTTTTGACACTCACAGTCATCGCGGTACAGCGAGCGGAGGTAGCAAGACCGATAGCATCAGCAGTCGTAATATCGTCGCTAAAACCTTCGTTGATCTTCACCTCGGACTGAGTTTTACCCGGAGTGACTTCGGCCAAGGCTGCAGTGATCTGCGATTTTGCAATGTAATCACGATAAGCAGGCAGCGCGACAGCCGCCAGAATGCCAATGATCGCCACAACGATCATCAGTTCGATCAGGGTGAAACCTTGTTGAACGCGCTTCATGAGTTTTCTCTCCAGTTAAAGAAACGGATGGATTCCGTTGCAGGACTATAAGCCAGCTGCGTGCCAGCGGTACTTTCCGCTGATCCGCAGAGCAAAAAACGATATTTTTCATACCCTTAACCACAAATTCTCGCCATTCAGACCACTCATCGGAAAACACAGGCTGGCTCTGGTGACGTTTTTCGGCACTTCATGCGCCCTCCTCGTCACTTCAGACGGTCAGCGCGACAAAACCGCCTGTTTTCCTGCAGGCGGCTCAAGGCACAAGTCATCCGCGCGTCACCGACGACCGGCTGTTATCATCCTCCACGCCGCCAGGGCTGCATTGGAAGGATCTTGAATGGCTGTTTATTCGCTGGATGAGTACGTCCCGGAGTTGGGCAACAAGGCTTGGGTCGCAGACTCGGCACAGGTGGTGGGCAATGTGGTGCTGGCGTCCGAAGTGAGCGTCTGGTTCAACGCCGTGCTGCGGGGGGACAACGAGCCAATCGTGGTGGGCGCACGGACCAATATCCAGGATGGCGCGGTGCTGCATACCGACGAAGGCGTGCCGCTCACAATCGGGGAAGACGTGTCCGTCGGGCATATGGCGATGCTGCACGGTTGCACGGTGGGTGACGGCTCGCTGATCGGCATGCATGCAACGATCCTGAATCGCGCGGTGATCGGCAAGCACTGCCTGATCGGCGCCAAGACGCTGATTCCCGAGGGGAAAGTGATTCCGGATCGTTCGCTGGTTGTCGGCACGCCAGGGCGGATCATCCGCGAACTGAGCGACGAGGAAGTCGAGCGCTTGAAGGCTGGTGCGGCTCACTATGTGGAGAACGCGGAACGCTTCCGCGCCGGTTTGAAGAAAGTCGCGGAATGATTGCGCTGATCCAGCGCGTCAGTTCGGCCTCAGTCACAGTTGAAGGCAAACTAGTCGGCGAAATCGGCAACGGCCTGCTTGCCTTGATCGGTATTCAGCGCGAAGACGACGAGACTCGCGCGAAGCGGCTGCTTGAAAAACTCCTGGCCTACCGCGTATTCGGGGACGAAGTGGGGCGCATGAATCGCTCGCTTGCCGACACCGGTGGCGGACTCCTGCTGGTTTCCCAATTCACGCTGGCCGCAGACACCAAGAAGGGCAGCAAGCCCAGCTTCAGCCCCGCTGCGCCGCCAGAGATGGCTCGTACGCTGTTCGATTACCTGGTCGCGCTGGCCAGAAGCGCCCATCCGCATGTTTCAACCGGCGAATTTGGTGCGGACATGAAAGTCAGCCTGATTAACGATGGGCCGGTCACGTTCTGGCTGGAGAGCTGATTTGAGAAGCAGAGCCACCGCGTACAGCCCCTTTAAGGCTCTTGATGCGATTCGCATGCCGCTGGGCGCGCTGATGCTTGCGACTCTTGCGGCCTGCTCGAGCGTTCCGGCAGAAAAACCACAGACCGGATCGCGCGGATCATCGAGCCGCGGGTACGCCACGCCCGAGCAGCAGGCTCAAGCGAATGAAATCGTGATGCAGGCCATGGCGCTCCTGGATACGGGCTACCGCTTTGGCGGTCGGAATCCGGAAGCGGGGCTGGACTGCAGCGGCATGGTGAGTCTGGTGGTCGAGAAAGTGACCGGAAGGCGCCTGCCACACAACGCAGCCCAGATCGCGGCGCAGACACGGCAGATTTCCGCCGACGAGATGCGCCCCGGTGATTTCGTATTCTTCAATACGAGCGGCAAGCCTTTCTCGCATATGGGTATCTATCTGGGGGACGGGCGCTTCGTGCATGCGCCTTCGTCTCGCGGCAAGGTCAGACTCGAAAGTCTGGATCTCGCCTATTTTTCGACACGCTTTACCGGCGCCCGAACCTTGTTCGGAGACTGAAGCGGACTCTCGCTCAGCGATTGCCGGCTTGCAGATGCTCGTCCGGCACCTGCACGAATACTTCCCCGGGCTTCACCAGATTCAGCTCGAAGCGGGCTTTTTCTTCCATGGCTTCGTAGCCGTTTTTCAGATCCTTGACCTCGGCAGCCAGGTCGGCATTGCGCTGCTCGAGCTTCTGGTTGGCTTCCTTCATCGCGGCGAGGCGGGTTTCGAGCTCATGAACCTCCTGCCAGCTGCCCTTGCCGAACCAGAGCGGATACTGCAATGCCGCGAGGAGAATCAGGAATATGAGGGCTGGCCAACGCATGGGAGGATGCTGAGTGCTGAGTGCTGAGTGCTGAGTGCTTCCGGATTATGCCGGGCCGGCAGAAAAAAGGGGCGCACCGCAGTGCGCCCCTTTTCGCTTTCTGGCTGCGCGGCTTACTTCAGGCGCAGGTTGTAGAAGGCGGAACGACCCGGGTAGATCGCGATTTCGCCCAGATCTTCCTCGATGCGGAGGATCTGGTTGTACTTGGCAACGCGGTCCGAACGCGACAGGGAGCCCGTCTTGATCTGACCAGCGGACAGGCCCACGGCGATGTCGGCGATGGTGCTGTCTTCGGTTTCGCCCGAGCGGTGCGAGATCACGGCGGTGTAGCCGGCGCGCTTGGCCATTTCCACGGCAGCGAAGGTTTCGGTCAGGGTACCGATCTGGTTCACCTTGATCAGGATGGAGTTGCAGATGCCTTTTTCGATGCCTTCAGCGAGGATCTTGGTGTTGGTCACGAACAGGTCGTCACCCACCAGCTGCACCTTCTTGCCCAGAGCGTCGGTCAGCAGCTTCCAGCCATCCCAATCCTGTTCGGCCATGCCGTCTTCGATGGTGATGATCGGGAACTTCTCGACCAGGCTCGCCAGGAAGGCAACGTTTTCAGCGGAGGTAAAGGTCTTGCCTTCGCCTTCCATGACGTACTTGCCGTCCTTGTAGTATTCGGAAGCCGCGCAGTCCAGACCGATCAGGACGTCGTCACCGGCCTTGTAGCCAGCGGCGCCAATGGCTTCGACGATCAGGGTCAGGGCTTCTTCGGCGCCGGCCACGTTCGGCGCGAAACCGCCTTCGTCACCCACGGTGGTGGGGTAGCCCTTCTTGTCGAGAATCTTCTTCAGGTTGTGGAAGATCTCAGCGCCGCAACGCAGCGCTTCACGGAAGGTCTTGGCGCCCACCGGCAGGATCATGCATTCCTGGAAGTCCAGGCTGTTGTTGGCGTGCGCGCCGCCGTTGATGATGTTCATCATCGGCACCGGCAGGATCATCTGTGCGGAGCCGCCGAAATAGCGGTACAGCGGCAGGCCGGCTTCTTCAGCAGCAGCACGGGCAACCGCCATCGACACGGCCAGCAGCGCGTTGGCGCCCAGACGGCTCTTGTTGTCGGTGCCATCGAGGTCCAGCATGACCTTATCGATGTAAGCCTGCTCTTCAGCATCCAGGCCGATCAGAGCTTCGCAGATTTCGGTGTTGACGTTTTCGACGGCCTTCAGCACGCCCTTGCCCAGATAGCGGGACTTGTCACCATCACGCAGTTCGATGGCTTCGCGCGAACCGGTCGAAGCGCCCGACGGCACCGCAGCACGGCCCATCACGCCGGATTCCAGCAACACATCGACTTCGACCGTGGGGTTGCCGCGGGAGTCGAGGATTTCACGGGCGATCACGTCAACAATTGCACTCATCTGTTATTCCCTTGTTAATCGATTCAATGACTTCCGGCTCTCGCCGGGCTTGCCAACCGGCACGAGGGGGCGCCTGTCGGTTACAAAACCGCGTAATTCTACGCAACTCAGGTTTCATCCGGTTGACCGGACACAGAACTTGCACGCTTTCAGCGCGGGATGTCTCCGAACTGAAGGTCGGCAACATCCTTGAGCTCATCCAGTACGCGCACATGCGCCGGGTGCTCGAAATAGGCATACAGATCGGCCTCGCTCTCGAACCCGGCCACCAGAACATAGTCTGCGGCCTGCGTATCCACCACCGTGTTGAAACCGCACTGCCAGGAACGGATCAGCGGGATCTGCCCGGGCAGGCCCATCATGGCGTCATGAAACGCCCGGGCGGCAGGACCATCCGGCGCCACACCCGGCAGGAAGCGAAAAAGCACGACATGAGTGATCATGCTCCGCCTCCACCTGGCTGATGCGCCGGGAAAGACCCTGCCAGCCTTTGCCTCACAGGCTGGTCTCGATGAAACCCGCCTGCTTGACGGCGCTGTCGATGATTTTCAGCGTGCCGAGCAATTCGCGCATGCGTCCCAACGGCCAGGAGTTCGGACCATCAGACAGCGCACAGGCCGGGTTCGGGTGAGTCTCCATGAACAGACCGGCCACGCCGACCGCCACGGCTGCACGAGCAAGAACCGGCACATGCTCGCGCGCACCGCCGCTCTTGTCGCCCTGCCCGCCCGGCAATTGCACCGAATGGGTCGCGTCAAAGACCACCGGGCACCCCGTCTCGCGCATGATCGCCAGCGAACGCATATCGGACACGAGATTGTTGTAACCGAACGAAGCGCCGCGCTCGCAGACCATGATGTTGTCCGCGCCGCCACTGGCTTCCTTGGCTTTCAGCACCACCTGCTTCATGTCACCCGGTGCGAGGAACTGCCCCTTCTTGATGTTGACCGGCTTGCCGCAGCGCGCCACGGCGTGAATGAAGTCGGTCTGGCGACACAGGAAGGCAGGAGTCTGCAGCACGTCGACAACCGCGGCCACTGCCTCGATCTGGCTTTCATCATGGATGTCGGTCAGCACCGGTACACCGATCTTCTCCCGCACCTCGGCGAGGATCTTCAGACCTTCCTCCATGCCCGGTCCGCGAAAACTCTTGCCGGAGCTGCGATTGGCCTTGTCAAAGCTCGACTTGTAGATGAAAGGGATACCCAGCTCACTGGTGATCGCCTTCAGCTCGGCGGCGGTTTCGAGCGCCAGCTCGCGCGACTCGATGGCGCAGGGGCCGGCAATCAGGAAGAAGGGCTTGTCGAGACCAACATCGAATCCGCACAGTTTCATTGCTTGCCCTCACGCTGAGCGATGGCCGCCTTCACATAGGCGATGAAGAGCGGATGGCCGGTACGCGGGTTGGAAGTAAATTCCGGGTGGAACTGCACGCCCATGAACCACGGGTGGGTTTCGCGGGGCAGCTCCATGATTTCCGGCAGGTTTTCGGTCGGCGTCCGGGCCGAGATGATGAGCCCCGCCGCTTCGAGCTTCGGCACGTAGACGTTGTTGACCTCGTAACGATGACGATGGCGTTCAGTCACCTTCGCGCCGTATACGCTGGCGGCCAGCGTGTCCGCCTTGATCGGGCAGGTCTGTGCGCCCAGGCGCATCGTGCCGCCAAGGTCCGAACCTTCGGAGCGCTTCTCGATACGACCTTCGCGATCAAGCCATTCAGTGATCAGGGCAACAACCGGATGCGGGCCCTGCGGTTCGAACTCGGTCGAGTTGGCACCTTCTAGCCCTGCCACATGACGAGCGAACTCGATGGTCGCGAGCTGCATGCCGAGGCAGATCCCCAGATAGGGCACCCGGTTCTCGCGCGCATAGCGGATTGCCGCGATCTTGCCCTCGGTGCCGCGCTTGCCGAAACCACCGGGCACCAGAATCGCGTCCATATCCTTGAGCACGCCGCAGCCGTTCTTCTCGATGTCTTCAGAGTCGAGATAGTGCAGATTGACCTTGCTCTCGGTGTGAAGACCGGCGTGCTTCAATGCTTCGATCAGCGACTTGTAGGACTCGGTCAGATCAACATACTTGCCGACAAAGGCGATATCGACCTCGAGCTTCGGGTTTTCAAGCGAATGGACCAGCTTGTCCCAGATCGAAAGATCCGCGGCCTTGGCCAGGATGTTGAGCTTGTGACAGACGATCTCGTCGAGCATCTGGCCATGCAGCATGCCCGGAATCTTGTAGATCGAGTCCGCGTCCTGCACCTCGATCACGGCCTCCGGCATCACGTTGCAGAACAGCGCAATCTTGCGCCGCTCTTCGACCGGAATCTCGCGATCGCAGCGGCACAACAGCACGTCGGGCTGGATGCCGATTTCGCGCAACTCCTTCACCGAGTGCTGGGTCGGCTTGGTCTTCAACTCGCCAGCCGTGGCCACCCAGGGCAGCAGCGTGAGATGCATGAAACAGGTGTTGTTGCGCCCCTCCTCGATACCCATCTGGCGGATGGCTTCGAGAAACGGCAGGGATTCGATATCACCTACGGTACCGCCCACTTCGACGATGGCCACGTCGGCGCCTTCCGCGCCGCGCTTGACGGAAGCCTTGATCTCGTCCGTGATATGGGGGATCACCTGAACCGTCTTGCCCAGATACTCACCGCGGCGCTCCTTGCGGATCACGGTGTCATAGATCTGGCCGGTGGTGAAGTTGTTGCGCTTGGTCATCTTGGCGCTGGTGAAGCGCTCGTAGTGGCCAAGATCAAGGTCGGTCTCCGCACCGTCTTCGGTCACGAAGACTTCGCCGTGCTGGAAGGGGCTCATCGTGCCCGGATCGACGTTGATGTAGGGGTCAAGCTTGAGGTGGGTGACGCGGATCCCTCTGGATTCGAGGATTGCCCCGAGGGATGCAGCCGCGATGCCTTTGCCCAGGGAGGACACGACACCGCCCGTGACGAAAACGTACTTGGTCATGGGAGTACTAGAGCGGGAAATAAGAATGATACCGCAGAGCCTCCGGAGGCTCAAATGAGACACGCGCCCCGTACACGCGAGACAGCTTGCACCAAGCCTCGCAGAACAACGGCATCCGTATCATTCAGCGCACGAGATACCCGGCATTTGGCTCAGCGCAAAGGCCGCAGAATTGAATGCTGCTATCGTTGATCGATCCAAAAACCGTCTCCCGCTATGACCAAGTCCTCCTGCGAAACGGTCGAGCAAGCCGCCAGACTTGCCGGCCACACCGACGCCCTGCCCCCGCCAGCCTGCCGGGCCCAGGAAGTGCCTTCATACATGCGCGAAGTCTATGACTGGGCATACGTCAATCCTGCCTGGGTGCGGTGGCTTGACCACAACGCAGTCGTCAAGACACTTCTGTTCGGCAACGATCGTCGCCTGATGCGCCGCTACCTTTCCCGCATCCAGCCCGGCATGAGGGTCTGGCAGGTCGCGCATGTGTATGGCGACCTCGTCCGACTGGCCGCCGAACGCACCGGCGAACACGGTGCGTTCGACCTCACCGACGTCACACCGATCCAGATCGCGCATGGCAGACGCAAGGTCGGGCATCTGCCGTGGGCACGCGTCATTCGGGACGACGCAGCGCTTCACAAGCCTTCCGGCCCGCAGGCCTATGACCTGATCTGCAGCTTCTTCCTGCTTCATGAGGTGCCGGACGACTGGAAGCGGCGCATCGTGGACAACATGCTGAGCCAGATCCCGGAGCACGGCGAGGTACTGTTCGTGGATTACCACCGGCCCAGTCGCTGGCAGCCCGTGCGCTACATCCTCCACTGGGTGAATCGCCTCCTCGAACCCTTTGCCGATGCCCTCTGGCAACACGAGATCTCGCATTTCGCGAGCAACGCCTCAGATTTCGAATGGCATAAGGAAACAATTTTCGGCGGTGTATATCAGATTGTGAGTGCGCGTAAAAAACAGCGCTGAAACATCAAAATCGCAAGCAGGCAGGCACTTGCGGGCATATATGCAACCATCCGGCATCAAGTGACCAAAAAGTTCTTGCCAAATCCGCCGCTATGACCCCATAGTCACAAACACGATTTTCAAGCAGTGTTGCAGTGGCTTTCTCGCAGTGCCCGCTCTGGCGGCGCTCCAGTGGTGATCCCCTCCTTCTTGATTCTCGTCCACGCCGGGCCCGGCCCGGTACTTTTGTACTTTTTTTCTGGACGCTTCAAACATGGCAACTGGTACCGTCAAGTGGTTCAACGATTCCAAGGGTTTCGGCTTCATTACGCCTGATGGCGGTGGCGAAGATCTTTTCGCTCACTTCTCCGCCATCCAGTCGAAGGGTTTCCGCACCCTGGCTGAGAACCAGCGCGTGGCTTTCGACATCACCGAAGGCCCGAAGGGCAAGCAAGCTTCCAACATTCGCCCCGAATAAGCGGACGGATTGTTTGCTCTG
>NZ_JBDIVF010000001.1:360863-497197 GCF_039631355.1 Uliginosibacterium paludis
CTGGAGGCTGCGGCTTGTAAAGTCCTGCCCTCCACGCATTACCCATTTTCCCGCCGCCATGCCACGACTCATCCCCCGCTTCGTTCTGACCCTGGCCCTCGTACTGCCGGGCGCAAGCGTCATCGCGCAGCCTGCCTCGTTCAGCCCGGCCTATTGGCAGCAGCAGCGCCGCTACACCGATGTGGACGTCATGGCCGTCGGCAATGCATCCGACAGGGCTTACGTATTCAAACCGGCCCGCGCGGCGGCGGGCCTGCCCCTGGTGATTTTCAATCACGGCTGGCTGGGCATGAATCCGAAAAACTTCGGTGGGCTGATCGATCTGATGGTCAGACGCGGCTCGGTCGTGATCTACCCGGTCTATCAGGATGGTGACAAAACCGCGCCTCAGCAGATCACCCGCAAGGCGGCGAATGCCGCCGCCCGCGCGCTGACCGTGCTGGACGCAATGAATCCGGGCCTCATCGATCGAAACAAGGTGCTCTACTGGGGGTTTTCGATGGGTGCCACGATATCGCTCAATCTCGCCCTCGATCCGGCCGGCTACGGGTTGCCAGCGCCCACCGCGCTCATGCTGGTGTCTCCGGGGGATGCGCATCATGTGGCGCACGGAGAGCGCGCTGCAAGCATCATCGGACCAGTCGAGTCCCTCCCGTCCCGCCTTCCCGTCCTGATGGTAAGCGGTGCCGCAGACACCGGCATCGGCGTGCCGACGGCACGCGCCATTGCGGCGCGCCTTTGTCACGTGCCAGCGGAGCACCGGAACCTGATGCTCTTGCCCTCCGACACCGACGAAGGGCGCAAGGTCATGGCCGGCCATGGCGCCCCGGGTTCGCCGGACAGCCGTTACGACTTCCCGGACAGCTCGGCAGCCGTGCCCGCTCAGATCGCCGGCACGGAAGACTTCGAAGCCTCAGCCTCGCTGAATCAGCTCGACTTCCATGGTTTCTGGCGTCTGAGCCTCGGCTTGCTGGATCATGTGTCGACGGGCGCTGACGTCTCGATACTGTTCAGCCGGACCGCTCCGGAGAATCGCTACCTCGGAACCTGGCCCAGCGGCAAGCCGTTTGCCGAGGCCCGCATCGAAGACCCCTGCAGGCACTGATCGTTCTAGCTTCCTGGGGTAGCGCTCACAGCTACGGTGCGCTCAGGCTGCGGCAACTGGTGCTGCATCCAGGTCCGGATGCCGGGCAGCAGGAAAGCTGCACCTTCATCGGTCATGTGGATGCCGTCATCCGCGCGCAGCTTGATCATCTTGCCGCGCGCATCCGGCTTGTACTGCGCGAACACCGCCTCGTCGTAGCCGAGCGCCGGATCCGGATCCAGCCAGCTGACTTGCGGGTAGGCCTTCAGCACATCCTGGACCAGGGCATTCATGTGCTTCATCTTCTTGGCGAAGGCGGGCGAGCGCATCAGCGGCATGCCGATCCAGAGAACCTTGTGATCATTCCTGGTGAGCAAGCCGAGATAGGCGGTCAGGCGCTCGCGATAGAAAGCGTCCCATTCCGGCGTGCCGAAGGTGAGCACGTTCTTGCCTGATTGCACGTTCTGGCCGTCGTTCGCGCCGAGGGCGCAGATCACCAGCACCGGATTGGCGCCAGCTACCATCTTGGGGTATTGCTCCAGCCAGTCGAAAACTTCGGGCCGGGCAAGTCCGGTCCCGGAACGATAGGCCTTGACCACATTCACGCCCAGACCACGCCGCAGGACCGGGGCGAGCCCCACCGCCATCATCGAGTCGCCGGCCAGGACGATCTGGGTTGCCGAAGCGGGCACGCCAAGCACCAGCGGAGCACTGCCCGGCAACACCGGTTGCGGCGAGCCGGCTTCCTGCACAGCCGAGGCGGTCGCGACAGGACTCGAAGCAACAGCTTCAGGATCTGCCGTCTGCGCTTGAGGGGCGGGCGGCGCTGCCCGGTCTGCGACCTCCGCCACACCAGCGGCCGGGGAAGGAGCCAGCCCGTCGGCCCAGTCAGCCTTCAGCGTCAGGGCCAGACGGCGCGGCTGCTCGGCGCCGAAGCGCTGCGCAAACTCATGCCAGCGCTCGGTGACCGGCACCGAAAACGTTCGGAGCGCTCCCAGCTCCAGCCGCTCGGCCCAGATCTTGAGGCCCTCTGCCTCCAGTACGACGCCTGCCAGCAGAGCAACGGCGAGCGTGAGGAACATGCGTGAGACGGGCTGGAAACGGTGCAGCATCGGATCAGAACTGGAAGTAGATGAAAGGTGCCGGCTCACTGGGCCCCAGCACTTCGATGATCACGAGCGCAAGCGCAAAAGCCAGCCCGTGCAGGACGGGCTGCAGGCGCATCGACATCAGCTGCATGCGGAGCAGGAAGCGGTCCGGCAGGAACTGCAGACCGATGCCGGCCAACGCGCACAGCAGCACACCGGGCGCCAGATCAGAAGACCACACCCCCTCGAACAGACGGCTCAGGACAGCCCATGCCTCACCGAAGCTGGCTGCCCGGAAAAAAATCCAGCCCAGACAAACGGCATGGAAGCACAGCACGCGCGCCGTCCACTTCCACCAGCCCGACGCCCGCCAGGCACAGTCTCGCCCCTGCCACAGGGCCTCCCACTGGCGATGCCCGGCCAGCAGCAGACCATGCCAGCCTCCCCAGACCACGAAATTCCAGGCAGCGCCATGCCACAGGCCACCGAGAAGCATCGTGATGACCAGATTCAGCTGCGTACGCCACGCACCGTTGCGCGAGCCGCCCAGCGGGATGTAGAGATAGTCACGCAGCCAGCTCGACAGCGAGATATGCCAGCGCCGCCAGAATTCCTGGGGAGACGCCGAGACATAAGGCGCATCGAAGTTGAGCGGAAAACGGTAACCCAGAAGCAGCGCGCATCCGATCGCGATATCGGTGTAACCGGAGAAATCGCAATAGATCTGGGCCGCGTAACCATAGATACCCAGCAGCACCTGGCTGGCGCTCATGGCCGCCGGATTGGCGAACACGTCGTCCACCAGCAGCGTGGCCAGCGTGTTCGCGATGACCACTTTCTTGAACAGACCGACCACGATCAGCAGCAGCGCACGACCGGTTTCAATGCGGGCCGGATCCGGACGCTGCCTGAGCTGCGGCAGGAAGCTCGAAGCGCGAAGGATGGGGCCTGCGATCAACTGCGGGAAGAAAGCCACGTAGAGCAGGGAGTCGGCAAAATCGACCTTGTCTTCGAGCTTGTGCCGCCAGGCATCCATCATCAGCGAGATGGCATGAAAGGTCATGAAGGAAATCCCGAGCGGCAACATCGGGGATTCGACTTCGATTCCGGGGCGAAAACCCAGTCCGGAAGCCAGATCAGCCAGGTTCTGCAGGAAGAAGGCGGTGTATTTGTAATGGGCCAGCAGCGCCAGGCTGCCGCCGGCGCCGAGTATCAGCCAGAGCCGGCGAAGCCGGCCATGCTGGATGCCGCGCGTGCAGAGCCAGGCCCAGCAGGAGAGGCCGAAGAGCATGGGCACGAAGTGCCAGTCCCAGAAACCGTAGAACACATAGCTCAACCCGAGCAGCGCCAGCTTGTGGGCGCGGTGCCAGCGCAGCAGGCCCCAGCCCAGACAGAGTGCGAGCATGAAAAACAGGGCGTATTCAACAGTGGGAAACAGCATGAAAGGCAGCCGGGAAGCGGGCTCGTGAAGCGCGGACGGTGCGCGATCTTACCAAACCCCACCCGCACTTCGGATGGCTGCCACACAAGTCTTCATTCAGGCGGGTGCCTGAGGTGCAATGGAAAGGATTGTGAAATTCAATCCGCCCCCGCTTGACGCAACGCAGGCCGCCCGGATATGGTTCAGTCATGGCTACGTTCTCGTTCGCCCTCGCTCTGCTCCTCTCCCTCGGTCTGGGCCTTGAACTCTTCAAGGTCCTGCGCGATCGTCAGGCTCGCCGCCTGCAACCGCTGCGCATCAAGTCCGACGAGCTGCGTCTGCTGCGCCGCCCGCGCAGATAAGACCCCTCCCCCTTCGCTCCGATTACGTTTCCCTGCCCCCGAGGCAGATTCCGTGCGTCTGCACGTCCGTTTCCTGCGGAAGATTTCCATGATTGCTCTGTCTGCTTCCCTGCTGCGACTGCGCCCCGGGCGCCGGGCCATGACTTCGTGGCTGCCCGTCGCCCCGATTCCGGTCACCTCACCCGAATTCCGAACGCAATGGAGCAACAGATCATGTCGATGTTGAAAAATCCCGCCACCAAATACGCCGCCTTCGCCCCCGTCGAGCTTGCCGACCGCCAATGGCCAGGCAAGACCATCACCCGCGCACCGATCTGGATGAGCACCGATCTGCGCGATGGCAATCAGGCCCTGTTCGAACCGATGTCGGTCGACACCAAGATTGCTTTCTTCGAAATGCTGACCCGCGTCGGCCTCAAGCAGATCGAAGTCGCCTTTCCCGCTGCCTCCCAGACCGATTTCGATTTCGTACGTCGCCTCATCGAGGAAGACCGCATCCCGCAGGATGTAACGATCGAGGTGCTGACCCAGGCGCGCGACCACCTTATCGAGCGCAGTTTCGAATCCCTGAAAGGCGCCCGGCGCGCCATCGTGCACGTCTATAACGCCACGGCACCGGTTTTCCGCCGCACAGTGTTCGGCGTTGATCGTGCCGGCTGCATCGAAATCGCCGTCAATGCCGCGAAGAAGATCCGGGATCTCGCCGCCCAACGCCCCGAAACCGAGTGGGTCTTCCAGTACAGCCCGGAGGTTTTCAGCTCCACCGAACTCGACTTCGCGCTCGAAATTTCCGAGGCCGTCGCCGATGTGTGGCAGCCCACCCCCGAGCGGCCGATGATCCTCAACCTGCCGGCTACGGTGGAAGGCGCCACTCCGAACGTGTATGCCGACCAGATCGAGTGGATGTGCCGCCATCTCAGCAGACGCAATGCCACGATCATTTCAGTGCATCCGCACAATGATCGCGGCACCGCAGTCGCTGCCGCAGAGCTCGCGGTCATGGCGGGGGCGGACCGCATCGAGGGCTGCCTCTTCGGCAACGGCGAGCGCACCGGCAATGTAGATCTCGTCACCCTGGCGCTGAATCTCTACACCCAGGGCATCGATCCGGGCCTCGATTTCTCGAACATCAACGAGATCGCCCGGGTAGTGGAGGAGTCCACCCGCCTGCCGATCCATCCGCGCCATCCCTATGTGGGCGACCTGGTGTTCACTGCCTTCTCCGGCTCGCATCAGGACGCGATCAAGAAGGGTTTCGCGGTGCAGAAAGACGACGCCTTGTGGGAAGTGCCCTACATGCCGATCGACCCGCGCGACCTCGGCCGCAGCTATGACTCCGTCATCCGCGTAAACAGCCAGTCCGGCAAGGGCGGTATTGCCTGGCTGCTTGAAACCGCCTACGGCCTCGCCCTGCCCCGCCGCATGCTGGTGGAATTCTCCGGCGTCGTGCAGCAGCACATGGACGACACCGGCGCCGAGATGACGCCCGAGGAAATCTGGAAACTCTTCGGCGCCACCTACCTCGAGGCGGAGCGTCCGGTCCGTCTGCTGGATCACCGCCTGGATGAAAGCCGCGAGCAGCACGGCATCGCGCTGGAAATAGAACGCGACGGCACGATCTGCAGCATCAAGGGCTGCGGCAACGGACCCCTTGCGGCCGCCCTCGATGCCCTGGCGGCCAATGCGGCCATCCACAGCTTCGAGGAACGTTCGATCGGCGCCGGCTCCGATGCGCGCGCGATGGCCTTCGTCGAGATCACCGTCCCGGATCGCCCGGGCACGGTATTCGGTGCCGGCTGCTCGACCAGCATCGTGGAGGCGTCACTCAAGGCGCTGGTCTCGGCGACCAACCGGGCCAGCTGAGCCGCTCAGTGCTCGCCCGGCGCGGTAGCGGACAGGCATTTGCCCTGTCCGCCATCGACGGGCTCTCCGGCAATCGCGTAGCAGGACTTGCCCAGTCGCTTGGCCTCATACATGGCCTGATCCGCCTGATCGATGATGCCGGCCACGCTCACGCCCGGCCAGGGAAACAGGCAGACGCCCACGCTGGCAGACAGGCGCAGTCCGTCGGGCAGATCCGGTGCGCTGCGTGACAGGCTGGCCAGCATCTTGACCGCCAGGCGCCTCGCCTCGCCCACGCTCTCCAGTCCGCGTGCGAGCACGAAGAACTCATCCCCTGCCAGTCGCGAAACCGTATCGGCCTCGCGCACGACCTCGCGCAGACGCTGGGCGACGAGCTTCAGTACACGGTCCCCCACCTCATGACCGAAGCGGTCATTGATCTGCTTGAAACCATCGAGATCGATGAAGTAGCCGGCGTTGTGCGTGCCCTCGCGCAGCGCAAAACTCAGCGCCTGGCTGATCCGGTCGTACAGCAGCTCGCGATTGGGCAGGCCGGTGAGCCGGTCGTGCATCGAGCGATCGAGATGCAGCTGGCGCTCTGCTTCGATATCCCGCTTCTGCAGGAACAGCATGCGGCGCTGGTACTCGGCCATGTAGCCGGCCGCGCCGCCGATGAGATTGGCCGAAACAATGAAGAAATCCTGGCTCGCCAGCACATGCACCGGCATGCCGCCCAGATGGCCCAGCGCAAAGTTGTAGCTCGCGATCAGCGCGAGATCGGCGCAGAAGGCGTGAATGAAACGCGTGCCGCTGAAGTTGTAGATGTAGAACGTGATGAGGATCAGGCTCGGGTAGTAATAGGCGGCTGATTCGCGCGGCAGGACGGAAATCATCGCCACCAGACCGAGTCCGCCCACCAGCCCGTTGCTGGCAAGCAGAACGTGGCAGGCGCGTCCGAAACATCTGGAATAGCTCAGCAGGAGCAGGAAGGGCGGCACCCAGCCGGTGCCCAGACGGATCGCCCAGACGTCCTGCTGGCGTTCGACCGGCACGAAGAGATTGTCGAGGCAGCCCATCATCAGGTAGATCAGGCCGCCAATGAACAGTGCCACCCGCCCCTGGTCCAGCGTGCGCGGCAGATTCCAGGCCACGAACGCCCGCTCCAGGTTCCGGTCACGGAAACCCAGGGTGAAAGGGTGCATCAGTGAGCTGTACTGGCTGGAAGGCATGCGCGACCCGGAGACACGACAGGCGGGTTCATCATAGCCCGCTTTCATGCCTGGGTCAGGCAAGTTCCACGCCACAAGCCCTTTATGAATCAGCTATTTGCGTACCGAGGAGACGGATTTCACGCTGCGGAAACGGAATCTCGACCGCGGCCTCCCGGAAGCGCTTGAGGATGGCACGGTTGAGATCGGATTTCAGACCCATCGTGCCGTTTCCAGGATCGGCGATCCACACACCCAGCTCGAGTGTCATGCCACTGTCGTCAAACGAGACGAGATAGGCCATCGGAGCCGGATCCTTGAGCACGCGTTCGGGCAGGGCACCGATTTCCTGCAGCATCGGCAGCACCGCTTCCACATCGGTGCCGTAAGCCACCTGAACCTGCACCGCGACGCGGGTGTTGGGCGTCACGAAGGAATCGTTCTGCACCGTCGAGCCCACCAGCGTGTCGTTCGGCACGATGAAGTGAGCGCCTGCCAGCGAGCGCAGCACGGTATAGCGCGTCGTGATGTTGAGCACTTCGCCGCGATCGTTCCCCACCTGGATCAGGTTGCCGATCTTGATCGAACGGTCGAGCAGGATGATGAAGCCCGACACATAGCTGCTCGCGATCTTCTGCATGCCCAGCCCCAGGCCCACGCCGAGCGCGCCGCCGAACACCGACAGCGCGGTGAGATCCAGCCCGACCAGCTCGGCGCCGATCAGCACCGCCATCAGGATCAGCACCGCCTGCGCCACGCGCGAGAGCACCACCTGCACGCTGGAATCCACGCCCTTCATGGCCAGCAGGCGCGACTCGATCAGGCCGCCGAGCCACAGCGCCACCAGCAGTGAGCCGGCCACCGAGCCGAAGCCCTGCATGATCTCCCACAGGGTGATGTGGTTCTTGCCCATCGGAATCACGAAGCCGTTGAGCCAATCGATGATTTCCGGCAACACATTGAAGAGATCGAGTGCGAGCAGCGTCCACACCACGGTTGCCGCGGCGCGGCCGAAGGTCTGCACCCAGTGCGCACGCGGGAAGGCCCGCTGCAGCACGAAGCGGACGATGCGCAAACCGATCATCGCCCACAGCAGGCTCACGATGGTGGGCGCAAAGTGCAGCCGCCAATGGGTATTGACGGCATAGATCTGGAAAGCGCCGACAGACAGGATGCCCAGAATCGGGAACGCCACCGAGCGCAGGCCGCGCAGCTTGGTGATCACGCCCGGTTTGGGCTTGAGCCAGCCGGCAATCAGCCAGGCGCTGCCGAGCAGAACGAAGAGCGTCCCCATCTCGCGCAGCGTCGCCGGGTGGCTCAGCAGTGCGATGACATCATCCAGAAAATCCATCGACGCTTGCTCCGGGATCAGGCCGTGCGTTCGAGCACCGCGGCAAAGAAACCATCCGTGCCATGCGTGGCCGGATCCAGGCGCAGGCGCTCACCGGTATCGAGCCCGATCTTCGCTTGTGCCAGCACTTCGTTCGCCGGGATCTGGCGGAACTCGGGATGCGCCGCGAGGAAGGCATCCACGATGGCGTCATTCTCGGCTTCGAGCAGCGAACAGGTCGCATAGACCAGCCTGCCGCCCTTCTTCACCAGACGCGAAGCTGACGCAAGAATGCTCGCCTGCTTGCTGGTCAGCTCGACCACGCCGGGCTCGGTCTGACGCCACTTGAGGTCCGGGTTGCGACGCAGGGTGCCGAAGCCGCTGCAGGGCGCGTCGACCAGCACGCGGTCCATCTTGCCGACCAGGCGCTTGATGCGGGCGTCATTCTCGCTGTCGATCGCGGCCGGATGCACGTTCGAGAGTCCGGCGCGCGCGAGACGGGGCTTGGCCTTCTGCAGACGCTTCTCGGACACGTCAAACGCATACAGGCGACCGGTCGAGCGCATCAGCGCGCCCAGCAGCAGCGTCTTGCCACCGGCGCCGGCGCAGAAGTCGGTGACCATCTCGCCGCGCTTGGGGGCCACCAGAAAGCCCAGCAGCTGCGAGCCTTCGTCCTGCACCTCGATGCTGCCGTCGAGAAACAGCGGATGCTTCTGCAGGGCGATCTTGCCGTCCATGCGGATGCCCAGCGGCGAGTAAGGCGAGGCCGAAGCGGCGATCCCTTCTTCACGGAAACGCGCCAGCACGGCGTCACGCTCGGCCTTGAGCGGATTGACGCGCAGGTCGAGCGTCCCCGGGCGGTTGAAGGCCTGGGCCAGTTCCAGCACGCGGGCCTCGCCGTACTGTGCGGCCAGGCGAGCGGCCAGCCAGTCCGGCATGTTGGTGCGCTCGCCCAGGGTCGTGGCGGTCCAGCCGGCCGACTTCACCTCGACGATCCATTCCGCCTCGTTCTTCGACAGCAGCGGCGCCAGGTGGCGCTGCGAGAGCCCTTCCACACGCAGCAGCCAGGCCAGCACGAGCTTGCGCGAACGCGTGGACTCGCCCAGCACGGCCTGCAGCTGGCGCAGATTGCGCAGCACGCCATACACGGCCTCGGCGATGAAGGCACGGTCGCGACCACCGATTTTCTTGTTGGCACGGAAAAAACCGGACAGCACGCTGTCGGCGGGGTACTGGAAGCGCAGGACATCCTCAAGGACTTCCGCGGCGGCATCCAGCTGGGCAGGGGTAATATTCGTAGTCATCCTGCCATTATCCCATTTTCAGCGCGTTCGCCGCGAGAGAACGCGCGCCGCGGCGGCAGGCGGAAGGGCACGCGATGGCCGGCCGGCAGCGCGCGGCGGCGCTCCTCCGCTCCTGGCTGCGCACGCGCGCCCGATTTGCTACAAGGAAAGACATCCTCCTTCCCGGCGGCCCGGCAGGCCAACGGGCCAACCCACGCCTTGCCCTCCCATGCGCCTGCGAGCTCCTTCCTATCCGCTCTCACTGCCCGGCATCCTGCTGCTGGGCTTCGTACTGGTGGCCCTTCCGCCGGTGCTCGCGCTGCTGGATGCGTATTTTTCGCTGAACCGGATCTCGCTGCGCAGCGAGACGGCCATCCTGCGCGCGACCGAAATCACCCGCGACAGCCGGGCGCTGGCTGACCACCTCACCGCGCTCGAGCGCCTCGCCCGCCAGCAACTGGTGCTCGGCGACGCCGCCGGGCTCACCGCCTATGACCTGCGCCGGGAAGCCTTCCAGGCCACCGGCACACGGCTCGCCAAGCATGCGGAAATCCTGGGCATCGAGGCTGCGCTGCACGGTCTGCATGACGAGGAAGCGCAGATCCGCCAGAGTCTGGAAAACACCGCCAGCACCGAGCTCCGGCAGCGCCAGGCACGGGTCGAAGGCGGCTTTGCCCGGCTGGACGAAGCGGCGGCGGGCATCGTCCGCGACGCGGACAGCCGGATCGAGCTCGACATCGCCACCCTGCAGCAGGAAGCCGCTGCGGCCCGCAGCCAGCTCTTGCGCCTGTTGCTGACCCTGGTGCCGGCCAGCCTGCTGCTGGCGGTGCTGCTGACCGTGCTCATCCGCCACCCCTTCCGCCAGCTCGAGCGTGCCATGCGCGGCATGGGCGAGGGGCGGCTCGACACGCCCGTCAGCATTACCGGACCGCGTGACATGGTCGTGCTCGGCGAACGGCTCGACTGGCTGCGCAACCGCCTGCAGGCGCTCGACGCGCAGAAAACGCGCCTGCTGCATCAGGTCTCCCACGAGCTCAAGACGCCCCTCACCGCGCTGCAGGAAGGCACGGCCCTGCTGCAGGACAAGCTCATCGGCCCGCTGACGTCCGGCCAGCAGGAGGTGGTGGCGATTCTGGCCAGCAATTGCCAGCGCCTGCGCCGGCTGATCGAGAACCTGCTCGACTACAGCGGCCTGCGCTCGGCGCCGGTGCATATGCAGCGCGAATCGCTGCAGCCCGGCGAAGTGCTGGCGCAGGTGGCCGCCGACCACAAGCTGGCGGCCTCGGCACGCGGCATCCGGCTGGAGATCGGCAGTGATGGCCACCCGCTCGTGGCGGACCGCGACAAGCTGCGCGTGATCGTGGACAACCTCGTCTCCAACGCCATCAAGTACGCCCCGGCCGAGAGCAGCATCACACTCGCCTCGCGTGCCGTGCGCCAGCGGATCGTGATCGAGGTGCGCGACAGCGGCCCGGGCGTGCCGGCCGAGCTGGGCGCCCGGATCTTCGACGCCTTCGTGCAGGGGCCGCCGCCCGAAGGCAGCGCGGTCAAGGGCAGCGGCCTGGGCCTCTCGATCGTGCGCGAACTCGTCGCCCTGCATGGCGGCAGTGTGGAGCTGCTGCCCAACCCGCCACGCGGCACCCTCGCCCGCGTCAGCCTGCCCGCCAACGGAAACCTGTCATGAAAGCCCTTCGCCTTCCGGCCCTGCTGCTCCTGCTCACGCTCACCGGCTGCGCCGGCCTGCAAGCCCAGCGCTCCGCCACGCCGCCCCCGCTGATCTCGCTGCCACCCACGCCGGCCGAGCCGGACTACCTCGCCCTCGCCGGCCGCTACCGCACCCTGAGCGCAGCCGAGCAGGCCGCCGAGCTCGAGGTGCTGGGCAAGGCCTACGCCGCCCACCGCACCGAGATCAACCGCCTGCAGCTCGCCCTGATGCTGGCGCTGGCCGCACCGCCCGCGGGCGATCGCTCACGCGCCATTGCCCTGCTCGATGTAGCGCCCGGCGAGAGCACCGGCCGCGGCCGCCTGCATCCGCTGGCACAACTCCTGCTGCCTCTGCTTCATGAGCTGCGTCGCGCCGATGAAAACCAGTCCGCCACCCAGCAGAAACTCCGCGAGCAGCAGCAGGCTGCGGAGGCCATGAAGCAGAAACTCGATGCCCTGCGTGAAATCGAGCTGCGCATCCAGGAGCGCCCCAAGAATCCATGAATACCGCCGAAAACCTTGCCGGCAACACCCGGGTGTTGCTGGTTGACGACGACCCCGACCTGCTCCGCCTGCTCTCGATCCGGCTCAAGGCGAGCGGCTTCGACACGCGCTGCAGCACCAGCGGCGAATCCGCGCTCGCGGCACTCGCCTCGCAGCGTCCGGACATCGTCGTGACTGACCTGCGCATGCCCGGCATGGATGGGCTCGCGCTCTTCGATGCCGTCCGCCAGCAGGATCTCTCGCTGCCGGTGATCGTGCTCACCGCACACGGCAGCATTCCGGAAGCCATCGAAGCGACCCGGCGCGGCGTGTCCGGCTACCTCACCAAGCCCTATGACGCGGCCGAGCTGATCGCCCAGATCCAGCGTGCCGTGGGCCAGGCCGGCGGCGGCAGCGAGCCGGCTGGGGAATCCTGGCGCTCGGCGATCCTGACCCGCAGCGCGATCATGGAAGACTTCCTGCAGCAGGCCAGACTCGTAGCCGCCAGCGAAGTCAGCGTCTTCATCCACGGCCCCAGCGGCGCCGGCAAGGAACTCGCCGCCCGCGCGATCCACAAGGCCAGTCCGCGTGCGGCCCGGCCTTTCGTGGCGATCAACTGCGGCGCCATCCCCGAGCAGCTGCTCGAATCCGAACTCTTCGGCCATGTAAAAGGTGCCTTCACCGGCGCCCATCGCGATCACGACGGGCTCTTCCAGTCGGCCCGCGGCGGCAGCCTGTTCCTTGACGAGATCGGCGACATGCCGGCAGCCCTGCAGGTGAAGCTGCTGCGTGTGCTCGAAGAACGCGAAGTCCGCCCGGTCGGGGCGACGCGCAGTGTTCCGGTCGATGTGCGCATCATCTCGGCCACCCACCGCGACCTCAACATGGCGCGCGCGGAAGGCCGCTTCCGCGAGGATCTCTACTACCGGCTGAACGTGGTCGAGCTGACCATCCCCTCGCTCGCCGAGCGGCGTGAAGACATCCCGCTGCTGGCCCAGCACTTCCTGCAGCGGCTCGCGGCGCGCTACCAGCGCCCGGTCAACACTTTCTCGCCGGAAGCGATGACCCTGCTCGTCTCCGCGCCCTGGCCCGGCAACGTGCGACAGCTGCTCAATGTGGTGGAGCAGACCGTAGCGCTGTCGACCACACCGGTGATTCCGGCCAGCCTCATGCTGCGCGCGCTGCAAGGCGACGGAGGCGCCATCGAGTCCTTCGAGGAAGCACGCCGCCGATTCGAGCGCGAATACCTGATCCGCCTGCTGCGCCTGACCGAGGGCAATGTCAGCCAGGCAGCCCGGCTCGCCCAGCGCAACCGCACGGAGTTCTACCGCCTGCTCTCGCGCCACCACCTCGAGGCCGGCGCCTTCAAGCCCGAAAGCGGCGAACACTGAGCCTTGCGGACCGCCCCTGCCTGCCCGCGCCTGGCGGCCGGCGCGTAGCGGGCTGACCAGGCTGTCGCCAAGCTGCGACAGCGCCCCGCCCCACCCCATCAGGCTTTGCGCCGGGCACCTCCTCAGACTGTCGCCGACAGACGACAGCACCGAGCCCTCCGCACGACACCATAAACACCCCAAGACACTGAAATAAAAGGCTTTTCACAAACTGGCACACTCGCTGCGAACAGGATTCCCGTTGGCTGAATGCAAGCCCTCACAGCCCCCGAGCGAAACCGAACAAAGGAGAGTGAGCCGATGTTTCCCAGAGTCCTGCAATCCCGCAGCCCTGACCCGATTCCAGAAAAGCAGACCCGCGTGACCCACACGCCGGGCGCCTATCCCCCTCTCCAGCCGCGTGCAGACAAATCGTCACGCCCTGCCACCGAAGCTGTCGCCAGCGCCCCGCAACGCACCACCGCACCGGAGAGCCCCATGAGCACCCCCGCCGCCGTCACCAAGCCCGAAGTCCAGACCGACTCCCCCAGCCGCCTCATCGTCGGGCCTGACGTGAAACTCAAGGGCGCCGAGATTCTCGACTGCGACACCCTGGTGGTCGAAGGACGCGTCGAGGCGACGATGGACAGCCGTGTGCTGCGCATCGCCGAAAAGGGCGCGTTCGCCGGCAAGGTCAGCATCGACGTGGCGGAGATCCACGGCAATTTCGAGGGCGAGCTCACTGCCCGCGAAAAACTTGTCATCCATGCCACCGGTCGTGTTCGCGGCACGATCCGCTACGGCAGCCTGCTCATCGAAGCGGGCGGTCAGATCAGTGGCGAAGTCCAGGCTCTGGAGCCCTCGGCCCGGAGCGAATCCCCGAATCAACCAGGAAAGGAGGCCGACCGGACAAAAGTATCCCTGCTCAGTTCGGTGGCTTGAAGTCGTCCGGGCCGCCAGACCGTCCTCCCACGGCTGCCCGGACACTTCCCACAGTCACCACCCCACTGCGAGTTTTCTTGTACCCGGCGCCTGACGCCGGGTCTTTTTTTCTTGCAAAACCGCTCTTCGCCGACGCACACCCGAGATGCTTGACGCCAGGCGACGACTTCCGGCGGCATGCGCGGCATCCTCCTCCTGCCGCAAACGCCCCCGATGGTGAGCGCCAGCAACCGACGCGCCCCTCTGCCCGCCCGCCAGTGCTGCAACACCGGCCGGGCGCGGGCAGCCTCCTGCAGTGCAACTCACCGCAGACAGCATGAAGCCGACGCGTCTCCGCGCGGCACCCGGCCGGCTCGCTATCCGCCTGAAATGACGCAGTCATCCATGGCATCCGAACCGAAAGACCGCCCCACGCAACTCGACCTCCTGCGCCCGCACAGCCGCCATCGCATCCTGCATCGACATGACCGGCGCGTAACAGACTGAGGCAGAACTACGCTATCTGATACCGGATATCCGGCCTAAGGTTCGTACCATCGATCCAACAGCCCGAGGCTGAACGATGAGACACGACCCTAGCCCCTTTGAACTTCAGCCAATGATCAGGCAGCCGAGCCGCAGACCCGAAAACATCGGTCATGTACAGGCTCGCGTGACCGAGCGGCGCGAGGCCGAACGCCGTGGCGCCTACCGGCTCGTGCTCCACACCCTCGGCGCCCTGGTGGCCATCGCCGCGGGGCTGATGCTGATCGCCTGGGCCGGCAAGACCCACGCGGCCGGCCTTGAGGTGTCAGTGCCTGCACAGCCGCTTGCCGGCAAGGGCCGGGGCGAGCACGCGCTCATCGTCAAAGGCAGCGCAGGTGATCTGAGCGTGCGCCGCTCCCCTGACGCCCCATCGGGAGGCAGGAATCAATGACATGCGGTTTCTCATTCTGATCATCGCCTTCTTCATCCACCCGACTTTCGCAATCCTGCTTGCCTTGTGGTTCATCCTCAGGGCCATCCGCTAAGGAACACTGACATGCGCGGCAACCTCCACTATGTGTCGATCAATCCGGCCCCCCCGTCGGCAGCGTCCGGACTACATGCGCGGCGTAGCGTGGCTGCTCGCCTCCTTCCTGCTGCTGATCGTCCTGCTCACGCTGACCGTGCCTGCACGCGCCGAGACGGGGTCATCCGGCTTCAGCGCGCAGGCAGCCGCTGCCGTGTCGAGCGCATCCGGATCGGTAAGCCGGTGAGGCCGCCCGAGCGCACTTTCCGCATTCCGGGAATCGTCGTGCGAGCCGCTCGCCTCGCCTGCGGTCTGCTGCTCGCCCTGCCGAGCCTCCCGGCGCATGCCGGATGGATATACGCCTACAGGATCGGAAACGCGGCCGGCGTGCGCTGCGAAAAACGCGGCATCACCACCCGCCCGGTGCAACGTCGGATCAGCGAGGAAATCCGCGCCCTTCGATCAACGGGCTTTGCCGTGATCCCGGGTTCGATCATCACCGAGCGCCGTGCCGACTATCGCGAAGCCGAGACAGCATGGAAGCGCCGGCTGGGCCCGGGCAGCTGTCGTCTGGATGCCGACGGGTTCCGCTCCGAATCATGGAGGCTCGCACGATGATTGACAGCCTCGAGTCCCGCATTCTGTCCGCCTTCCTTGCCTGCAAGCCTGACTGGCCGAGCGACAAGCCGCTGCATGTGAGCATCCAGACCGGCACTGACGGCAAACGCTACGGCGTGGTGAGCGACCTGAAGGCCGGCGAAATCGCCGGAGCGTTTCACCTGCAGGAAACCATCCAGATCCGCGAGCGCCGCAAGATGCCACGCGGTTTGCGGGCCACGGATCAAGGCAAACCCGGCGGCGAAAACGCCACGCCGGGCTGACCCGTCTGCCCGCCGGGCCGCTGTACCGGCCTGGCATGTGTGGCACGGTGCATACTGCAAGCCCGCCCACACACACCGCACGCCTACCGATGCCCCGCCTCGTCAGCCTTCTCACGCTCGCCCTGCTGTCCGCCGCTGTTCAGGCCAGCCCCTCGCCTGCAGGACTCTGGCAGGGTCGCATCGGCAAGCAGGATGCGGTCGCCTGCTTCAATGCCGATGGCAGCGGGCTCTACTACTACCTGAAGCATGACAATGATCTCGTGCTCAATCCCGAGGGCCACAACACATGGCGCGAAGAGAGCCTGGGCAGCGCCCGGCTCACCGGCCGCTGGACACTGAATCAGATCAGTGCCGAAACGCTCGAAGGCGACTGGACGACCAGCAAGGGCAAGTCCGCCACGCCGATCCGCCTCGCACGCCTTGCCCTCGCCGACAAATCCTCGGGGAAGGACGCCTGCAGCGATGCCGCCTTCCTGCAGCCACGACTGCTAGCCCTGCCCCGCGAAGCCGGCGCAGCACAGGACACCGGCGGGTTGCGCTGGCAGGAAGTCTCTGCATTCAAGGGCGCGGTCAGCGGCGTCCGGCTGATCGAAACACAGCCGTCTCCGCTCGGTCAGGCGCTGGAAAAACGTCTGGACGAATCACTCGCCGCCCGCTTCGAATGCCGCGCGGGCGTCGCGGATCGCGAGCCCGGTTCGCGCGACATGTGGTCCTTCGAAAGCCACGAGAAGCTGCTTCATGTTTCACCGGCTTTCGTCGTGCTCGCTTGGCAAAGCGCCACGGACTGCGGCGGTGCGCATCCCGACGGCGGTGACGGCGCCGTGGTGCTGGATCGCCGCAGCGGCACCGAGCTGAAGCCCGAAAACTGGTTCAAGCCGCCGTATGCCAGGGAAATTTCCGCCGGCAGCGCGCTGGGCAAGCTGCTGATCGCGCCCTACCGCAAGGGCGAACCGGAATGCCTCGAAGCCGTGCGCCAGTCCTTCGGCTGGGTCAGCTGGCCCACGCCGGCCGGCATGGTCTTCCAGCCCGGCGTTGCGCATGTGGCGATCGGCTGTGTCGACCAGCACACCCTGCCCTGGAAAACCGTCGCGCCCTTCCTGAATGACCAGGGCCAGCAACTGATGCGGGAGTTCGCCCCGCGCTGAAACGTTCCGGCGGGGGCCGGATCATTCCTGCGGCATAATCCGGCCATGCCCGCGCCCGCCAGCTTTCTCTACCTCGACACGCTGCACTGCCTGCAGCAGCGTGACCTGCCTTTCGACGCCGACAGCCCCTACCTGCTGGTCTTCGCCGGCCAGCCCGGCCCGCAGCCCGAAGCCGACGTCATCCGCGTGACGAGCCCGGACTGGCACCAGCGCACCCGCAGTGGCCGCCTGCATCTCGCCCGCACCTGGGTGCATCACGATCTGCGCGCCGACAGCATCCTGCTGGTCGCCCTGCTGGAGCAGGACTGGCAGCTCGACATCCACGATGCCGCCCTGCGCGAGCTGCGCGCCACCATGCGCCAGCACTGGGCGTCCTGCGCCCGCCGCTTCGCGCCGGCCAGTCTGCCGCTCGCGGCCCGCCTCGGCTTTGCGCGCCAGATCAGCCGCCATCTGCGCAACGATGCCCTGATCCAGATCCGCCATCTCCCGGTTGCCACCCTGCACGGCCGCCTGCCGGCGCTGGCCTTCAGCGGCAGCAAGGTTCGCTACCGTGCCGGCTTCCATGCCCGCCGGGTCTCACCGGGCGCAGCCTGAAGCGCTCGCCCTCGCTCCCCGCGCCAAGTAAAATGGCGCGTTTCCGATCCATCTTTTCCCCGGACTGCACACAATGGCCCAGTACGTCATGTCGATGCTGCGCGTGAACAAGGTTGTTCCGCCCAAGCGTCAGATCATCAAGGACATCTCCCTCTCCTTCTTCCCCGGCGCCAAGATCGGCCTGCTGGGCCTCAATGGCTCGGGCAAATCGACCGTGCTGCGCATCATGGCCGGCGTCGACAAGGAATACGACGGCGAAGTGCAATGGCAGCCGAACATGAGCATCGGCTACCTGCCGCAGGAGCCGGTGCTGGATCCGGACAAGACCGTGCGCGAGGAAGTCGAATCCGCGCTGGGCGAAGTCATGGAAGCCAAGCAGAAGCTCGAAGAGGTGTATGCCGCCTACGCCGAGCCGGATGCCGACTTCGACAAGCTCGCCGAGCTGCAGGCCAAGTACGAGAACATCATTTCCACCAGCGGTGCGGACGTGGAAACCCAGCTCGAGATCGCCGCCGACGCGCTGCGCATTCCGCCCTGGGACGCCAAAATCGGGCCGCTCTCCGGCGGTGAAAAGCGCCGCGTGGCGCTGTGCAAGCTGCTGCTCTCGAAGCCGGACATGCTGCTGCTGGACGAGCCGACCAACCACCTCGACGCCGAATCCGTCGAATGGCTGGAGCAGTTCCTGGTGCGCTTCCCCGGCACCGTGGTGGCCGTCACCCACGACCGCTACTTCCTCGACAACGCCGCTGAATGGATCCTCGAACTTGACCGCGGCGAAGGCATTCCCTGGAAGGGCAACTACTCCGAATGGCTGGAGCAGAAGGAGGCGCGTCTGGCCACCGAGCAGAAGCAGGAAGACGCCCACCGCAAGGCCATGAAGCAGGAACTGGAATGGGTGCGTCAGGGCGCCAAGGCGCGTCAGTCCAAGAGCAAGGCGCGTCTGGCCCGCTACGAAGAAATGAGCAGCGTCGAGTACCAGCGCCGCAACGAAACCCAGGAAATCTTCATTCCGCCGGGCGAGCGCCTCGGTAATCAGGTCATCGACTTCAATGGCGTATCCAAGGGCTTTGGCGATCGCCTGCTGATCGACAACCTCTCCTTCCAGATTCCGCCCGGAGCCATCGTTGGCGTGATCGGCCCGAACGGCGCCGGTAAATCGACGCTCTTCCGCATGATCCAGGGGCTGGAGAAACCGGATTCCGGCGAGATCGTGCTTGGCTCCACCGTGAAGATCGCCGCCGTCAATCAGACCCGTGAAGGCCTGGACGACAGCAAGACCGTGTTCGATGCCGTGGCCGAAGGTGCTGACGTGCTGACCGTCGGCAAGTTCGAGATGCCCAGCCGCGCCTACATCGGCCGCTTCAACTTCAAGGGCGGCGACCAGGCCAAGATCGTCGGCAAACTCTCCGGTGGTGAGCGCGGTCGTCTGCATCTGGCAAAGACGCTGGTGCAGGGCGGCAATGTGCTGCTGCTCGACGAACCCTCAAACGATCTGGACGTGGAAACCCTGCGCGCGCTGGAAGACGCGCTGCTGGAGTTCTCCGGCTGCGCGCTGGTGACCTCGCACGACCGCTGGTTCCTCGACCGCATCGCCACCCACATCCTCGCCTGCGAAGGCGAATCGCAATGGACCTTCTTCGCCGGCAACTACACCGAGTATGAAGAAGACAAGAAGAAGCGTCTGGGTGAAGAAGCGGCCAAGCCCCGCCGCATCCGCTACAAGCCGATCAGCCGCTGAGCTTGATCAGCCGCAGTGGTGACGCGGCGCCCCTCTCCGGAGTGGCGCCGCGTCATGCGAAGGACAAGTCAAACCGGCACTTCCAGGAGGCTGCACTTGTTTCGCAACCCGGCGCTCTGGCGCAAAGTCCCGGTCATCGTGACCTGTAGCCTGCTCTTGGCAATCACTGCGTCCTGTCGGGACAAGCAGCTCCCTCCCACCACTCCCGCCGCTGAGAGCAAGGACGAATTCCCACCGTCCCCGCCAGTGCCGGCCTACCCACAATCCGTGGGCGCCAGTCTCCCTTACGAAGACAGCACCGGCTCGTTCGATGAAAACCTGGGGCTCCGGACTTTCATGCTTCCGCTCGCTAACGGCCAAAGCCTCCACCTGACGGCCGCGTATCTGTCGCAAATGCAGGACCGCCATGACCCGAGCGACCGGACCTTCGCGCTGGCCGACCTCAATGCAGGTTTCACCAGCATCTACGCCGTCGAAACAGCAGCCGGAACGCACTGGCGCAAGGCACTCGTGCAAGTTGGCGAATTTTCCCAGGACTACTGCGGCGACATCGAGATCGTCCACTATCTGGAATCAGCCAAGGTCTCAGCCATCAGCTTCGGCGACCGTGTGCTTACCGACGAAATCCTCAGCGAGGCGCACTGCCCGGTCAAGCAGGACTACATCCAGGATGAGCACACACCGATAGCGCCTGGAACCGACCCCTTCGGGGATTTCTGCAAGGCCCGCAGCGAATGCCTGGTGAAGTATCTGTCTCAGCCCGAAAAGGCCGACAAGCTGCGCAAGAGCCTGCCGCAAGCGCTGCTGGACGTGCATCTCGATTAGGGTCGGCTGGCTTCCAGCCCGCGTCGGAAACCAGGCAAGGGCAGACACGAACCCGAGGGGGCGCGCCCTGCTACGCCGGTCAGAGCTCGCCGCACCCCCTTCTTCATGGCCTTGCCTTCCTCTGCCCGCTTGCACAGCACTTCCTTCGGGTCAGCCATCAGGGGCGACAGACTTCGACACGCTCGCCCTCACGCAGCGCCACCGTATCCAGGCGCACAAGCTTGCGCTCCACGCCGAACTTGCTCTGCTCCCGGCTGATTTCGGAATACTTCGCCAACACCGCGTACGGCATCGTTGTTGTCCAAGCGCCTTGCGTGGCGGCTCAAGGATGAAGGTTTAGCGACGTGACTTCGCGACCAGCGTCAAATGCAGGGCAGTGTGTTGCTTCTGCCGACTTCAGCCGCACCAATGCCAAAGACATGACGCCTGAAACTTTCAGTCGCCGCATCAATCATTTGCACCGCACCGCGCCAGTCTTCAGAATGCGGCCTGCAAGCCTCTTGCACACAAAAAACCAGAACACTGGAGACAAACCATGTACAGCAAGCTTCTGCTCGGCCTTTGCCTGGCCGCTTCACTCACGACGGCGTCGGCCACCACCACGATCACCGGCACGAAGGATTACGGGGGTGCGACGGTCGGCACATCCTGCGACGGACAGTCGGAATCGCAGCAGCCGGTTTTCGTGCTCGCCGATGGAGCCAGCCTGAAGAATGTGCACATCAAAAAAGGTGCCGCCGCCGATGGCGTGCATTGCGTGGGCAGCTGCACGCTGACGAACGTCGTCTGGGATGGCGTCTGTGAAGATGCGGCGACGATGCTGGGCGGCACGGGCAAGATCATGAAAGTGGTTGGCGGCTCGGCGACCACGGCGGACGACAAGGTGTTCCAGCACAACGGCAAGGGCGGCACGATCAACCTCGATGGTTTCCAGACCTACGACCGCATCCAGCGCCTGTGGGCCTCCTGTGGCAACTGCGAAAACAACGGCGGGCCGCGCTACCTGATCGCCAGCAACGTGACCATCAACGGCCCGGTGGTCAAACCGGACGGCGTGACTGCCGGCTATGTGCTGCGCCTGAACTCGAACTACGGCGACAAGGCTACGGTGCGCAACCTGAAGATCAAGGGCTACAAGCTCGGCGCGCCGAAGGTCTGCGTACAGGCCACCGGCATAACCAAGGCCGAGGAAAACGCCGGCGCGAAGCAGGTGAATCAGGGGGAATTCTGGAACTCGGCGTATTGCGACATATCGAAGAGTGACGTGAAGTCGTTCTGACCGAGCAAAAAAAGCCGGCAGCCCCGTCGAAACGGGAATGCTGCCGGCATGATGGCTAGCCCTTCACGCAGAGAACCTGGCGAAGGGTATGCAGCACTTCGACCAGATCGCGCTGATGCGCCATGACCTCGTCGATGTCCTTGTAGGCGGCGGGAATTTCGTCAACCACCCCACCATCCTTTCGACACTCGATGCCCTCGGTTTGCGCCGCAAGATCGAAACGGTCGAATCGCCGTTTTGCTTCGCTGCGACTCATCCGCCGGCCCGCGCCATGAGAGCAGGAGCAGAAGGACTCTGCGTTCCCCAGCCCGCGAACGATGTAAGACTTCGCTCCCATGCTGCCGGGGATGATGCCCAGCTCTCCCTCACCCGCCCGGATCGCGCCTTTTCGGGTGATGAAGAGGCGCTCGCCGAAGTGCGTTTCCTGCGCCACATAGTTGTGGTGGCAGTTGATGGCCTCGTTCTCCAGCCGGAATGCCGGCAGCATCGGCCGGATGGCCTCGAGCACGAGGTCCAGCATCATCCGCCGGTTCTCCATCGCGTAGTCCTGCGCCCAGTCGACGGCAAACACATAGTCGTCGAACAGTTCGGAGCCTTCACTGAAGTAGGCGAGGTCCTGATCGGGCAGACGGGTGAAATGTCGCCGCATGTCCTTCTGCGCCGCCGAGATGAAATAGCGGCCAATCACGTTGCCGATGCCGCGACTGCCGGAATGCAGCATCACCCATACCTGCTGTGCCTCGTCGATGCACAGTTCGATGAAGTGATTGCCGCCCCCCAGCGTACCGAGCTGACAGATCCAGGTGTCGCGGAAGCGTCGCTGCATCTTCATGATGCCGGGGTGACGCGCCACAATCTGGTCCAGCCGGTCCGACAGGCGACGCGCCTTGCGCTGCAGGGCACTGCCTTTCATCTTGCTGGCAGCGTGCTGCTCGAAACCGACCGGCACAGCCGCTTCGATGCAGCTGCGGATCCGCGCGAGATTGTCGGGCAGCTCGCTCGCCTTGAGAGACAGGCGCACGGCATTCATGCCACAACCGATATCGACGCCCACCGCGGCGGGAATGATGGCCGAAGCGGTAGGAATGACGGACCCGACGGTGGCGCCGATGCCGGCATGCACGTCGGGCATCGCGGCCACGTGATGGCGCACGATGGGCAGTTGAGACACATTGAGCAACTGGGCCAGCGCCTCGTGCTCGAGATCGGACGTCCATACCTTCACCGGTACGAGGCCCTTGTTCAAAGTCATGCTGATGGGCATGGCATTTACTCCGGTAAAAACAGAAAAGCCCGGGCTGTGAAGCCAGGGCTTGCTGTTCCGACCGGAACACTTCTTCCCGCTCTCCTGGCCCGGTGCCGAAGCAACCGGGTGGAGGCACATGCCACCGCCGGCGCGTTCAGCGCTTGAGGAATTCCCTGGCAGTTGTATGGGGCATGGGTATCTCCGGAAAGAAGGGGTGAATCGGTGAAGGCCTGCACGATAAAAGGCTTGCCATTGGCATGTCAAGCGGATTTTGCTGCAGCGCACACGGCATCCTTCTGGGGAACCCAGCGGGAAGTCCTGCACGCATGAATGGCGTGCGCCTACGGCTTCTGGAATTCGGTAAAGAGTTTGTACACCGCGTCCATGTAGTCTTCCCGATAGCTGGTGAGGACGAGGATCTTTTCGGTGTCCGGCTGGATGCCGACACGCTGGCCGCCGTAACCGACCCACCAGTAACTCGGCTTGCCGCCGAAGTCCCCCACCCACATCTGGTAGCCGTAGGCCGGGAATCGCGCCCCCACGCGCTTGAGGGAGTTCTTCAACTGCGCACTGCCGGCCTCTTTCATGAACTGCTGCATGCAGGCGGAGCCCGCCTTGAGTTGCCTGAGCGAATACATCGCCAGACGTGCCCAGTCGCGACCGCTCGCACTGAAGCCCGATGCGCTCTGTGCAGCGCCGCTCTTGTCAAAAATCCAGTAGCCAGGCTGCCCAGTGCCGGCAGGCTGCCACACCGCTTCATCGAAGGCGTTGAAGAAACCACCGAGCGCATCTGCCACGATCGCCAGCGCATAGGTGTCCACCGCGTTGTAGCGAAACTCCTGTCCGGAGGGCTGGGGCTGCCCGGAAAGTGCGGTATCGCGGAGACCGTATTGACGGATGACATCGATCGACGACCTGCGCTGCTGGGCCAGATCGAGCTGCTCGCCTTCATACTGCTGGCCGGAAGAAATGGCGTCCTTCACTCCACTGCTCATCGTGAGCAGATTCCGGATCGTCGCCTCGCCCTGAACGCTTCCTGCCAGCACATCAGCATATTTGTCGGCACGGTCATCAAGCGAGGCGATCTTGCCCTGGCAGAGCAGATTGCCGATCACGAGCGCCGTGAGGCTCTTGCTCATCGACTGCGAAAACAGCGGAGACTGGCCGTCGGCGGGCGACTTGTAGCGTTCGAACACGATCCGGCCGTGATCGACCAGCAGCAGCGCGGTCGTGGCGTTGGCCTCCACCAGGCGCTCGGCCTGCTGCACGATTTTCTGCTCCGCATCGGTCAGCGTTTCACGCGGCATCAGCAGCACCGGCGTCGTGCTGGCCGGGAACACATGATTGTTCTTCTGCTTCGCGAAGCCGCCGGAATGCCGCACCGGATTCACCTCGGCAACCGCTCCTGCGGCCTGGGCCGCACCTGCCACGAGCAGCATGGCGAGCGTGAAGGCCGCACGGCAGGCGCCACCCCGGAATCCTCCGGTTGCAAGGGTGATTGCGGCAGACCGGCTGTCTGTATTCATCATGGTCGCTCCTCGAAAACCAGACTGCCGGCAGCGGCCTTCACTTCGCCACGCCGTGCGCCCGGAAACCGATCCGGAAGCCGCCCCAGTGGCGCCCGAAGACGTGGATGGGGGCGGAGATGTCGTACATGACTTCGCCGGTGTCGCGGCGGTAGGTCTGGGTCAGGAAGTCGAACTCGTGGGCGCCGCAGCGGCTGCCTACGCGGTCGTCGAAAATGCGTTTGGTGCGGTTGCCGATCATGTCGCGCGCGCGATCACCGGTCAGCGGCTGGCAGAAACGCTTGTTGTGGGTCGGGAAGTAGCCACGCTGATCGACCGCGCCGGCGTAGATGAAATAGGGGTAGCGCTCCAGCAGCGGCTCCTGGATGGTGGGAAAGAGCTCGTCGGTCAGCGTGTCGAAGGCGGTGTGGAATTTGGCCGGATCGGTGCCTTCGATGCGCCGGTAGTGCGTATCGAAAAGCTGTTCGATCGTAATGCGTTTGTCATTGACGGCACGCTCCAGGATTTCACCGACGCTCTTCGCCGCCTCGCGTGCCACGCCGGGCACTTCACCATGCTCGCGCATGGCGCGCTTGCCCTCCTCGCCGAGCTGATAGACCGACTGCACCTCGCTCATGCTGGCCGCCAGCTGCTCCAGCGTGCGCCGGTGGGAAGCGGCCACCTCGATGCGCTCGGCATTTTCCTGTGCCAGGCGCAGGATCTGCTGCACCTCGGCATCCAGCGCTTCACTGGCGGCGACCTGCCGGTCCATGTCTTCCACGATGCGCTGCACCTGATCGCGGGTGCGCTCGGCACCCGAGAAAATCGCGGTCAGCGCTTCGGCCGCGCGCTGCGTGCTGTGCGCGCCCTCCCGCGCCTGCTCACTGCCCTTGCCGATAACCTCGATGGCTTCGGCCGTGTCGTTGCGCATGCTGTCGGTGATGCCGGTAATGCCGGTCGTGACCCGTGTCGTGCGCTCGGCGAGCTTGCGGACCTCGTCCGCCACCACCGCGAAGCCACGCCCCTGCTCACCGGCACGCGCAGCCTCGATGGCCGCATTGAGTGCGAGCAGATTGGTCTGGTCTGCGATTTCATGGATCTCGGCGATCATGCTGGCGATCTGCTTGCTGCGCTCCCCCAGACGGCTCACCCGCTCGGCCGAGCTGACCGCGGTCTGCGCGAGCGATTCGATCTTTGCCTGCGCTTCGCGCACCGTGCGGTCGCCCTCCTCCGCCAGCGAGCAGGCCTGCTCGGCCAGCACACCGGCCGCAGCCACCTCGCTGCTGGCCGCCCGGACCTGCTCGCGCATGTGCAGGATCGCCTGGCTGGTCGTCTGCGCGGCAGCGGACTGTGCCACACCGGCAGCCAGCACGCCGTCGGTTTCCTTGCGCAGTACGGAGCATGAATCGCTGACGCGCTGGGCATCCTGAACGATCTTGCCGAGCACGCCCTGCATGGCCATCACGAAGCGATTGACCGCCGCGGCTGCCCGGCCGGACTCACCTTCGCCCTCGGCCACCCGGCGGGTCAGATCTCCATCCGCACTCATCGCATCCAGCACCGTGGCAATGGCGCCACTGCGCCCCAGGGTGCGCGAAAAACGGCGTGCGCCCCAGGCCCCGAGCGCGCCCACCACCGCACCGGCCAGTGGGAAACGCCCATCCAGCCCGCCATGCGCGAGCCAGCCGGCCAGCGTCACCATCACGGCCAACACCACGCCGTATGTCACCCACACACTCTTGCCTTGCATGCCGGACTCCCTGGCTTCTCAGCCGGTAACGGACGACCCCGTGCCCAGACAGGAATATCGGATGCAGCGTCGGCAAACTTGATGATCTCGGGCCGGACACCCGGCCCGAAACAAAAAGCCCGCCTGGGCGGCGGGCTCGTGTGCCTGTCAGGACAGCAGACCGGCTCAGTAAGTCCAGCTTTCCTGGATGCGGTTGACCGGTGCCGGGTCGGGGCCGTTTCCAGGGGCGATGCCGGTTTTCTTGCTGCCGCCGGTCTTGTCGATGGCAGTCACGTCGGTGGCACTCACATTGCAGGTCGTGGTGTTCCACTCCGCGCCTTTCTCGCTCGACGAACCCGAGCCCTTTTCCACGCCGGTGAAGGTGGAGCAGACCTCGATTTCGCCGTTCCAGCGCAGCAGCAGCACATTGCGCAGGGTGGCCTTGTCGGCAGGCGAGCCGTTGGAATAGGCGCTGTTCACGCCCACGATGGTCTGGTGGTTGTGGATGCGCGAATTCTCGATGATGACGGTGCGCGGACCCTTGTTGCCGGTACAGTCACCGCAGGATCGGTAGAACTTGCCACCCTTGCTCTTCCAGTTGTCGGCCACGAAGCGGGTGATGTAGAGCGTGCCCTGACCGTTATGCTGGAAGGTCTTGTCGGTGCCGAGGAATGAGCCGCCGCAGTCGACCCGCATCGTGGTGCCGGGGCCGCCCAGTGCGGTGGCGGCGTCTTCACCCACGTCTTCCCACCACACGTTGTAGACCGAGCAATTGCCCTTGCAATGCACGCCATCGGCCGCGAGGTTGCCGATCACCGCGTTGCGCAGCGAGGCGCCCTCTTCGAGCAGGAAGACCGGTGGCTGACCTTCGGCCTGGCCGCCATCGGAGAGCTGATAGCGCTTGCCGCCCGCATCGTAGGTCGTGCCGGCAGGCACGGTGATGCTGGTGGTGAGCGGCACGGTGTCGGCCGCGCTCGCATTCACATAGGCGGGGCAGCCGGGCCAGGCCGGTAGCGTGACCGTGCCGGTCACCGAAGAGCTGGCGCTGGAGGCCCTGGAGCTGCTGGAAGCCGCGGCACTCGAAGACGAGGAAGCCTTGCTCGATGAGCTGCTGCTGGCTGCGGCAGACGATGAAGACGCCGCGCTGGACGAGGTGCTGCCGCTCGGAATCGAGCACTCGTTGGTGCCACCCGCTACCTTGGTGCCGCTGCCGAAGGTCGCTTCGCTGCAGACAAAGCTGCCGGAGAGCACCTTGTAGGTGAAGCTGTCGGCGCGGCCATAGGCCACGGTGGTATTGGCTGCCACGCTGCAGGTTTTGCCTTCGGTGCAGATCGTGGTGTAGCCGGATGGCCGGTTGGCCGCCGAAGCGCTGAACGCCATGCCTGCCATCAGGGCCAGCAGGGCGAGTTTGCTGTAGTGCATGTCTGTCTCCTTCCTGGAATGGAATGGCCGTCCGGACAGGACGGTCTCTTCTTGTCAGGAGCCGTGCAATGCGCGGCCCCGGCAGAAGCCTATGACCCTGATCGCAGGCATGCCAGACAGACTGACCAAAAGCGCAGGCGACAGCCGCCGGGCGGACGTCATATGACATCCGATTCTCAGGACACCGCGTAACAACAGATCGGAACGCGGAGAGAAGCCTGTCGGTCCGCCCCAGGAGCTGGCCTGGTTAGCGCATCGCCTGCATCGCGAGGCGGATAAGACCGGTGAGCAGGCCCATCGACAGCACACCCAGCAGCCAGAGCCCGGCGAACCATGCCATGCGCATGATGCGTTTGTGCTCGCGCATCAGTGGTAGCCCGCATCCCCTGCCCTGACCTTGCCGCGAAACACCCGGTAGGCCCAGGCGGTGTAGGCGAGGATCAGGGGCAGGATCACCAGCGCGCCGACCAGCGTGAAGCGCAGGCTGCTCTCGGGCGCGGCGGCCTCCCAGAGGCTGATCGTCGGCGGGATCAGGTTGGGCCAGATGCTGATCAGCAAGCCCGCATAGCCCAGCGTAACCAGCGCCAGCGTGAGGAGATAGGGCCTGCGCTCCGCGCCCCCGCTCAGCGCCCGATGCAGTCCCCAGGCACAGGCCAGCACCGCGAGCGGCACCGGCCAGAGCCAGGCCAGTGCCGGGCCGAACCAGCGCTCGGCAATCGTGGGCTGAATGAGCGGCGTCCACAGGCTCACGCCCGCAATCACCGCCAGCAGCACCAGGTTGAATGCCGGCATCAGGCGACGCATCCGGCGCTGCAGCTCACCCTCGGTCTTGAACACCAGCCAGCCGCAGCCGAGCATCGCGAAGGTGGCGAGCAGGCCGAAGCCGGTAAAGAGGCTGAACGCGGTGAGCCAGTCGAACGGCCCGCCGGCGAACTCGCGGTCCACCACCCGGATCCCCTGGATGAAGGCCCCCAGTGCCACACCCTGGCAGAAGGTGGCGAGAATGGAGCCGCCGCTGAAAGCCAGATCCCAGAGCGGGCGGCTGCGACGCGAACGCGCCCGGATCTCGAAAGCCACGCCCCGCAGGATCAGGCCCACCAGCATCAGCACCAGCGGCAGGTAGAGCGCGGGGAACACCGCTGAATACACCACCGGAAACGCGGCAAAGAGCCCCGCGCCGCCCAGCACCATCCAGGTTTCATTGCCGTCCCATACCGGCGCCACCGAGTTCATCATCACCTGCCGGTCCGTGTCGTCGGGGAAGAAGGGAAAAATGATGCCGACGCCCAGATCGAATCCGTCGAGCACCACATACATCCATACGCCCAGCGCGATGATGGCGGCCCAGATCAGTGGCAGATCAAGCATGTCCGTCTCCTTGCGACGCGTCCTTCTCGAGCGCCGCGCCCTGCAGCGGATGACGCCCTGCCACCGCCGGCTCGCTCGAAGGCGCAGCAGGGGTTTCGTCATGCTGCGGACCGGCATGCAGCAGCTTCAGCAGGTAGTAGATGCCGGTACCGAACACCACGCAGTACACCATCACGAACAGAAACAGCGACACGCTCACCTGCTGGTGCGTGACTGGCGAGATGCCGTTGGCCGTGCGCATCAGCCCGTAGACGACCCAGGGCTGGCGGCCGACTTCGGTCGTGATCCAGCCCGCCAGCAAGGCCACCAGCCCCGCCGGTCCCATCGCCACCGCACAGCGCAGAAAGGGTCTCGACACATGGATGCGACCGCGCTGGATCAGCCACAGCCCGGCGAAGGCCAGGAGGATCATCAGGATGCCGAGCCCCACCATTACCCGGAAGCTCCAGAACACGATGGTCGAGTTCGGCCGGTCTTCCGGAGCGAACTGCTTGAGGCCCGGAATTTCGCCCTCCCAGCTGTGGGTGAGGATCAGGCTGCCCAGATGCGGTATGCGTATCGCATGACGGGTGGTTTCCGCCTGCATGTCGGGCCAGCCGAAGAGCGTGAGCCCGGTGCCGCCCCGCTCGGTCTCCCAAAGCCCCTCGATCGCCGCGATCTTTGCCGGCTGATGCGTCAGGGTATTAAGCCCCAGCGCATCGCCCACCAAAGCCTGCATCGGAGCGAGTGCGCACAGTGCGATGATCGCCATCCGCAGCGAGATCCGCATCGGCCGGTGCTCGCGCTGGCGCAGCAGATGCCAGGCTGATGTGGCCGCCACCAGCAGCATCGACGCGATGAACACGGCGAGCGCCATATGCAGGAAGCGGTGCGGAAACGAGGGGTTGAACACGATGGCCATCCAGTCCTCCGGCACCACGCGGCCCGCCTCGATGCGGTAGCCCGCGGGCGTCTGCATCCAGCTGTTGGACGACAGGATCCAGAACATCGAGATCACCGTGCCCGCGGCGACCGCCAGCGTCGCCGCAAAATGTGCACGCGCGCCAACCCGCTGCCAGCCGAACAGCATCACGCCCAGAAACCCGGCCTCGAGGAAGAAGGCGCTCAGCACCTCGTAGGTGAGCAGCGGGCCGGTGATGCTGCCGGCAAAGTTAGAGAACGCGCTCCAGTTGGTGCCGAACTGATAACTCATCACCACGCCCGACACCACGCCCATCGCGAAGCACAGCGCGAACACGCGGGTCCAGTAGCGGCAGAGCGCGAGATACACCGGGTCTCCGGTCTTGAGCCACAGCCCTTCGAGCACCGCGATGAAGCTCGCGAGCCCGATCGTGATCGCCGGAAAAACGATGTGGAAGGACACCGTGAAGGCGAACTGGATCCGCGCGAGATCAAGCGTGGAGAAATCCATCACCGCGCGCTCCGCGTGGCGGGCTCGGCGCACCAGGGCGCACACTGTGAAAGGCTCACCGCAAACTCCTCTGCCCGGGGCCGCGCGCCCGGGGCACCGGGCAGGCATCAGGCATCCGCTGGGCAGCGTGCCTGACGCCCCGGGGCCGGCAAGCCGCGTGCCCGCCGGCAGCCGGGCAGCCCCGTCTGCCATCAGGTGAGGTGCAGCGCCAGGCGACGAGGAAAGGGAGGACAGATCGCCCGGCCGATGATTCTGGCGGCACCGGCAGCGCGTTCAGGATCGCGCCGCCTGCGCTTCAGGCGGGTTTGGCCGGGGCGGGTGTGCCGACCGGCTCGGGAGCCAGTGCGGCGCCAGGATCTTCTTCGCCCGCCACCGACTCGGTCGCCAGATCGATGGGGTCTTCGCTGGCCGGCGGCTTGCCGGTGTCGTGTTGCCGGCCGGGGCGGGGCGTGGATTCGGGGCGGGGTGGTGAATGTGTCATGTCGGCTCCTTGGTGTCCGCAGGCCCCGCCGGACCAGCGGGATCTTTCAGCATAGCGGTCCGGCCGGACGGCTGCGCCAGCGGATCCGGCGCCTTCAGCGCAGTGCGGCAAGCAGCGCGACCAGGGCCTCGCGGCTGTCACCGAGCCGGGCAATGCGTTCATCGAGTTCGGTGAGTGTCTGCTGCAGGCGCTCGCGCAGCGCCGGGCAGGCCCTGAAGGCGGTCGTACTCCCCTCGGCACAGGGCAGCAGGGTCGCAAGGCGATCGAGCCGCAAGCCGGCCGCGTTCAGGGCGAGGATGCGGCGCACGATGACGCCAGCATCTTCGCCATAGCAGCGGTAACCCGCTGCGGTCCGGGCCGGCGCGAGCAGACCGAGCGACTCGTAATGTCGGAGCATGCGGACGCTCACCCCGGTGCGCTTCGACAACTCCCCGATCCTCATCTCCCGCCCCTCCCCCTGTCCTCCTGCCGGCGCGGGCTTGACCCTCACACCGGTGTCAGGCTCCAGCATGCACGCTCTTCCTCGCAGGAGCCACGCCAATGATCAAACTCGTGATGTGTGTCCGCCGCCAGCCTCAACTGAGCCGCGAAGCCTTCGACCAGTACTGGATCGGCACGCATGCCGGCCTGGTCCGCCAGCATGCCGCCACCCTGCGCATCGTGCGCTATGTGCAGAATCCGCCCCTGCCCCGGCCCGAAGTGCAGCAGGCCCTGCAGAGCGCGCGGGGCACGCTGCCGGCGGACTTCGACGGCTTCGGCGAGCTGTGGTGGGCATGCTCGCTCGAAGAACTTGCCGCGCTGCGGCAAAGCCCGGAAGGCGCGGCCGCCCTGCCCGTGCTGATGGACGACGAACGCCGCTTCGTCGACCTCTCTCGCTCGCTGCTGTGGTATGCCACCGAGCGCGAAATCATTCCGGCGTCATGAGCCCGCCACAGCATGGCTGACACGGCAGGCCACCGGTCGGGCGGCGCAGGCAGCCAGACGTCAGCAGCGGCTGACAGCGCCGGGCGGCGGCCGACCTATCATGCAGCCATCCCCGACTCCTCAGCAAAGGCCGCATGATGAACCGATGCTCACTCTGGCTCGTGACACTTGCCCTCGGCGCCTGTGCCAGCCTGCCGCGCCCGGCACCCCGTCCCGCCGGCAGCCTGCCCGGTACGCTGGCCACCCGGGTCGAAGTGCGTCAGCGCCCCGGCGGCCCGGTCAGCCTGCAAACTGCCGATGTGCTGGACCCGGCTCGCGTGCCCCGTCTGCCCGCCGACCGTGTTGACGAATGGGGCGGGACGCTGGAGCTGCCGGCCGAGCGGAGTAGCGGATTCTTCCGCCTGCAGAAGACCGGCGCGCGCTGGTGGCTGATCGATCCGCAGGGTCAGCCTTTCATCCATGTCGGCGTGGTGGATGTGCGCCCCGGCACATCGGAGGCGGCCCGCGCGGCCTTCGCCAATCGCTTCGACTCGATGCAGACCTGGGCGCAGCAGAGTGCGCAATGGCTGCGCGATCAGGGCTTCAACGGCACCGGCGCCTGGTCAGACAGCACGCAGCTGGGCCGCAGCGGACCGAAACTCGCGCAGGCGCGGATCGTGAATTTCATGAGCGACTTCGCCAAATCACAAGGCAGTACGCATGTGGTACCGGGCCACACCGCTTACCGCTCGGACGCGATTCCGGTATTCGATCCGGGCTTCGAAACCTTCGCCAACGACTATGCCCGCCGGTTGAGCCCGGAGGCGGACAACCCCGCCGTGCTGGGCTGGTTTTCCGACAACGAGTTGCCACTGGGCGAACGCACGCTCGACAACTTCCTGAAGCTGCCCGCCGGCGACCCGAACCTTGCCGCCGCCCGCGCCTGGCTGGCCGCGCGCCAGCAGCGGCGCGAGCCGGACCTCTCCGCGATCACGCAGGAAGACCGCCTGCGCTGGGCGGGTCATGTATATGACACCTATGCCGGCATCGTCAGCCGGGCGATCCGCCATGCCGACCCGAATCACCTCTACCTCGGCTCGCGCTTTCATGGCGCCGAGCTGCGCAATCCGCATGTATTCGAAGCCGCCGGCCGGCATCTGGACGCGATCTCGATCAACTACTACCGCACCTGGACGCCGGACGCGGCCCTCATGGCGAACTGGGCGGCATGGTCGGGCCGGCCGCTGCTGATCACCGAGTGGTATGTGAAAGGCGAGGACAGCGGGCTGCCCAACTCCACCGGCGCCGGCTGGGTGGTGCCGGACCAGGCCGCCCGCGGCGCCTTCTACCAGCACTTCGCCCTGCATCTGATGGCCAGCCGCATGGTGGTGGGCTGGCACTGGTTCCGCTACCTCGACAATGACCCCGCCGACCCGAAGGCCGAGCCCTCGAACCTGGATGCCAACAAGGGTTTCTTCGACCTGGCCTACCGGCCCTACCCGGCGCTGACAGAAGCCGCGCGCAGCGTGAACCTGCACAAGTACGCGCTGATCCGGGCACTCGATCGCTGAGCGGACCGGGCCCGCGACGCGGCGCTCAGCCGCCCTCGGGGTCACGCATCTGCCCGCCCCGGTCGAGAAACACCAGGCGGTTCTTGCCGCTGCGCTTGGCCCTGTACATGGCCTGGTCGGCCCCGGCGAGCAGGCCTTCAGCATCTTCGACTTCGTCCTGCGGAAAAAGGCTGACGCCGATGCTGGCCGACACCTGGAGCAGGATGTCGTCAATCAGAAAGGGGCGCGAGGCTTCGGCCAGCACACGTTCGAGCACATGCAGGATGTCGGCCTGCTTCGCCTGATCCGGCAGCAGGATCACGAACTCGTCCCCACCCAGACGCGCCAGGGTATCGCCCTGACGCAGCACCTGCGCAAGCCGCGACGCCATGCTCACCAGCAGCCGGTCGCCCATCGCATGGCCGTGCCGGTCATTGACCGCCTTGAAGCCATCCAGATCGAGATAGGCCAGGGCGAGCGCGCGCCCGCGCTGGCGCGCTTCCGCCATCGCCGCCGCGAGCCGGGTGGCAAGCAGCGCGCGGTTCGGCAGCCCGGTGAGGCTGTCGGTATTCGCCAGGTCCTGCAGCGCGCGCTCGTTTTCCTTGAGCGAGGAAATATCCGAGAAGAGCGCGACGTGGTGAGTCACCTTGCCCGCCTCGTCGCGCACCACGCTGAGCGTGAGCTGCTGGGGATAGCGTCTGCCGTCGCGATGGCGGACCATGATCTGGTCGCGCCAGAATCCATGCCGGTGAAGCGTACGGATGATCTCGGCAAAACGCGCATCGCTGGTGTCCTCCGCCGAGAAGAGGCGGTCATTGCGACCGATGAGCTCGGCGCGCCGGTAACCCATGATCTCGCAGAGCGCGTCATTGACTTCCTGCACCGTGCCGTCGGGCGTGGTGATCGCAATGCCCTCGGCGGCATGATGAAAAGCTTCCGAATAGAGCCGCAGGCGGGCTTCGGCGCGCTTGCGCCCGGAGATGTCGCGCACCGTGCCGAAGCGGAACTTCTCGCCGCTCCACGCTACGCCACAGGCCCCGATCTCCACGTCGAACTCGCTGCCGTCGCGCCGCCGGTGACGGGACTCGATCAGCAGATGATCCGCCCCGCCCGCGCCGACAATGCGCCGCAGCTCCTCTGGCGGAAAACGCGCATCCCAGTCCGTCACGTTGAGGCGCAGCATTTCTTCGTCGCTGTAGCCCAGCATGTCGCGAAAGGCGGAGTTGTATTCGATCAGGTCACCGTTGAGCCGCATCAGGAAAATGCCGTCACGCGTGCGCTCCAGCGCCAGCTGGTAGCGCTCCACCTCCCGCTCCAGCAGCTTCTGCTGCTGCATGAGTTCGGACACGTCACGGCACAGCACGAAGCGGGCCGGCAGGCCATTCCACTTGCCGGCCATGAGGCGGAGCTCGACCGGCAGCATCTCGTCGTGGTCGCTTTTCAGCGCGCAAGGGCAGCCGGTATCCTGCGCCAGCGCCGCAGCGCGTTCCAGCACGCCGGCGTCCGCGTCATCAAGCAGGGAGGCAAAGGGCTGCTGCAGGAGGGTGCTGGCCCGCATGCCGAGGCGGTGCCGCGCACTCCGGTTGAAGTGAATGACCCGACCCTGATCATCGAGCACGAACAGGAAGTCACTGACCGCGTCGAAGAGCGCGCGGAAGTTCCGCTCGCGGCGGCCCAGCGCATGCGCACCGAAAGACAGCATCGCGATCAGCAGGATGTTGATGCCGCTGTCGGCCATCGCATGCCACAACCAGCGATCGAGAATCTCGGCACGCGAGCGCGAGGCCGCCACATAGAAGGGATAGGTTTCCAGCCGGTGATAGGCCGTCACCCGCGTGACCCCATCGACCGGCGAACGCAGTTCGGGCAGCAAGCCCTTGCGACTGCCCGCCCGAAGCTCGTCCGCCAGCCGGTAGGCAACGCCACGATCCAGCGTGCCCTCCTGGGGCGGCACGCGCACGAGCAACCGGGTGTCGTCGCTGCGGCGCAGGGCAATCACGCTGCCGTCGGCCGGGCGCACCGCTTCGAACAGCCCGGCCACCCGATCGAGCCGGATCACCGCGGCCACCTGCGCAATCACTTCGCCATCGGCCGCGCGCACCGGCAAGGCAGCCACCAGCATCGGCTGGTCCCGGGTCATCAGCACGCCGGAAAACCACAGCACATCGTCCGGCGATTCTCCGAGTTTCCGTAGCACCTCACCAACGGCCTGGCCGACAGCCTCTCCGCGCACGCGCACCAGAGGCTCGCCCTTCGCATCGGTCACCATCATGTCGGCAAGTTCGTCGAAGGAAGCCACGCACTGGGCAAGACCGGTGCGTGCCCATTCCTGCAGGCTCAGGCTGTGGTCAGTGCGATCCGCGAGACGCGGCAGCACCGGCCCCACACCCTGCAGGCTCTGGCGCGTGCTGCGGGTGCAGGCGTCAATCGGGCGCAGGGTCGCGTCCAGCCGGGAAGCCAGCGTTGCCGACAGGCCGCTCAGGCTGTCGGCCGCCTCTTCCAGCGCATGCTCATGCGATGACCACAGATGCACCACGCTCTGCAGGATCAGGCAGGCAATCCCGAGGCCCATGACGAGCGAGAGCACGCCGGCAGGCGCCAGACGGGCGGACAGCAGGCGGCGGATGGGCTTCGGGGGCGCGGACATGGGCACAGCAGGCGCAGGAGGCAGACATTGCGGGATTCTTCGGATTTCCGGCGCCGGACTTGAGTCGGGGTTTGCCGGGGCATGCCTGGTCCGGGCCGGTCCGGCAGCACTGAGCCGGCCGCAAACGCCCCTGCAGACAGCCCGATCATCTGGCTGTCATGACGCTCGCGTAAAAGGACGGGTTTTCCACTACGAGGAGAATCCGTGATGCGTTCCGCCCTGTTCCTGATCCTGGCCGGCCTCGCGCTGCCTGCCTGTGCCGATGAGCCGGTGGCCTACCCGGCCACGCTTGCCGGTCACCTGGTCATGCCGGCGCAGCGTTTCATCGCGGCACCGGCCGATGCACCGGCCGACCTTCGCGTCAGCGGCAAATTCACCACCGGCGTGCGCGTCGAAAAGCCTGGCAGCGTGGAGGGCAAATCCGGTGGCCGCCCGACCGGCGTCTCCCTGCCCTTCAAGGGCCAGCCGGTGCAGGGGCATTCCGGCATCCGCCACATGAAGGATGGCAGCTACTGGGTGCTGACCGACAACGGCTTCGGCGCAAAGGCCAACTCGCCCGACAGCATGCTCTACCTCAATCACTACCGCTTCGACTTTGCCGCCAACAAGGCCGTGCATCTCAAGACGGTATTCCTGCACGACCCGGACCGGCGAATCCCCTTCCGCATCGTGCATGAAGACACGAAGACGCGTTACCTCACCGGCTCCGATCTGGATACCGAAAGCTTCCAGTTCGCCGGTGGCGCCTTGTGGATCGGCGACGAATTCGGGCCCTGGCTGGTGAAGGCCGATCTCTCCGGCAGGGTGCTGGCGGTGTTCGACACCCTGGTCGAGGGCAAGCCGGTGCGCTCGCCCGACAATCCCGCAGTCAGCTCGCCCGGAGCGCCGAACCAGACCCCGAGCTTCGAGGTGCGACGCTCCAAGGGCTTCGAAGGCATGGCGTCCTCGCCCGATGGCTCGAAGCTCTACGCGCTGCTGGAAGGCGCGCTGTGGAATGCCGAGGCGAAGGACTACGAGAAACTTGAGGGCCGCGAGTACCTGCGCATCCTGGAGTTCGATGTGGCAAGCGAACGCTGGACGGGCCGCCACTGGAAATATCCGCTGGAACAGAACGGTTTCGCGATCGGTGACTTCAACATGATCGACGCTACGACCGGCCTCGTCATCGAGCGCGACAACGCCGAAGGCACGCTCACCCGCGCCTGCCCGGCGGATGCGACAGACACCAGCCGGTGCTTCAGGGAGCCGGCGAAGTTCAAGCGTGTCTACAAGATCGAGCTCACTGACGCGAACGCCGGCGGCCCGGTGCGCAAGATCGGCTACCTCGACCTGATGGCGATTGCGGACCCGAAGCATCTGGCGCGCAAGCCGCTCGATAGCGGCGTGCTGAGCTTCCCCTTCTTCACGATCGAGAACGTGGACGTGGTGGATGCCGATCACCTCATCGTCGGCAACGACAACAACCTGCCCTTCTCCAGCAGCCGCGAGCCGAACAGGGCGGATGACAACGAGTTCGTGCTGATCGAGGCGAAGGACTTCCTGCGCGCGCGCTGAGCGGGTGTCAGCCCCCGGCCGCCAACATGGCAGCTGGGGGCCTGCTGCACGAAACGCCTGCCCTGCCTCAAAGGGCGGGACTCACTTTTCAAGCTTCTGTCATTTCTGCCGATCCGCTTGCCACTCGTCCGCCGCTATGCCGGATGCATCGGCTGTCACACGGGATTACCGGCGCCAGCCCCCAGGATACCGCCACGCCCGGACCAACGCATGGCGCGTCACAGGTGTGCAACACGACACACCGGAGCGCTGACCGGGAGATTCCTGGAGATCGAGAGAACATGACCATCAGAATCGCAGTCAAGACTGCGCTCGGCGCGCTCGCGCTGGGCCTGGCATCGGCCGGCAGCGCCTGGGCACAGACCAGCGCCGTCGAAGTGAGCTACCGCATTACCAGTGACTGGAGCAGCGGCTTCTGCGGCGAGATCACCGTCCGCAACCCCGGCACCCGCCGCATCGATGGCTGGAGCGGCAGCTTCACGCTGCCCGACAGCCGTGTGAACCAGCTCTGGAACGCCAGCTGGTCGCAAAGCGGCAGCACGGTGAGCCTCACCGGGATGGGCTGGAACCAGAGCATCCCGGCCAACAGCAGCATCAGCTCGCCCGGCTTCTGCGCCACGCGTGGCGCCTCCGCATCAAGCGCATCCTCCAGCGCGTCGCGCGCCTCGTCCTCTGCCACATCGTCGGCACGGGCGTCGTCGTCAAGCGCCTCGGTCGCCAGCAGCGCGTCGTCCGCACGTTCCTCGGCCGCCTCCAGCGTGGCCTCTTCGCGCAGCAGCTCGGTGGCCAGCAGTGCTGCGGCCTCGAGCCGCGCGTCTTCGTCCTCGCTGGCGTCTTCGTCGCTTGCTTCGTCCTCGCGCGCCAGCGTGTCGTCTTCCACCGCGTCGTCCGCCGCCAGTTCCTCGGCTGCCTCGTCCGCAGCGTCAAGCAGCACCGCAAGCTGCAACGCCTACACCTGGCCGAAGTACACGCCGGACCTGAACTACGACATGAAGACGGACACCACCAATGCCACGGTGAATCCCGCCACCTTCAAGGTCTTCCTCGGCTGCAACGCAAGCCAGGTCGCCGGCTATCGCACCTCGGGCCGCTTCGCCTTCATCTGGGGCAAGAACCGCAACCCGGCGATCACCGATGCGCATATCGACGCCCTGCTCAAACACATGAACACCGATGCCGACTACATCCACAACGTGATGGGCTGGCCGGTCGACAAGCTCCAGCAGAACGGCTACTTCAGCAACATCTATCTCTACGGTTCGGGCCTGTGCACCGACAGCGCCAGCAACACCGAAAAGGGTGGCTGGCAGAGCGGCCTGGGCGGCTATCCGATGGTGCTGCTGTCCTACTACCCGGTCGTGAGCGCGAGCGAGTACAACGGCGTGACGCATGAATACATCCACGCGATCATGGCCAGCATGGGCAACAAGGCCGCCTGGTTCAACGAAGGCTCCAACACCTGGCTGCAGATGACGATGACGGGCAACCGCACCGGCTCGCGCGGCGTGGGCTTCCTGGATGCCACCTCCTTCCTCGCCCCGCACATGCCGATCGAAAGCTACAGCGGCTGGCTGCAGGACGGCAGCTTCGGCGGCCCGAATGCCGAGGGCGTGAACATGACAAATGCAAGCGGCCAGCAGATCGGCACCTGGCGCGAGTATCTCGGCGGCAACCAGTACAACGCGGCCTTCTCGCACTTCATCGCGCTCTACCTCTCGAAGGGTTCGAACGCCTGGATCTGGAAGAAGGGCACGCAGAACCATGTGGTGCGTTCGCTCTCCGAAGGCCTGGGTGACGCCCAGACCCGCCGCCTGGTGACCGAGTACCGCGCGCGTGAAGCGATGGTGGATTTCGGTGAATGGACCAATGGCTTCAAGGTACCCATCAACGACAACTGGGGCCGCACCATCAGCTCGGAAGGCTCGGGCGGCGGCATCTATCGCGCCACCTCGCACAAGCTGAGCTTCTACGCCGCCACCACGCAGAACGGCAACACGCTGATCCCGGCCACCGACACACTGCCGGGCTGGACCGGTGCCAATCAGATTCCGCTGAAGGTGAGTGGCAACAAGGTGCGGGTGAACTTCCAGCCGCTGGGCAACAACATGCGCTTCCAGCTGGCCTACCGCGCGGCAGACGGCACGGCGGTCTACAGCGAACCGGTGGAAAGCGGCGAATCCTGCCTCGATCTCAGCAAGGCGCCGAAGAACGGCGTGGTCGTCGGTATCGCGACCAGTACGGACTACGTCTACAACGGCGAGACCACGCGCAAGGCGAAGTACGACTACCGCGTGCATCTGCTCGAAGGCGTGAGCGGCACCGCCCCGCTCTACGACAAGTACTACCAGTAACACCGCCTGATCCGCGGCCGGGTTCAGCCATCCGGCCGCAGACATGACAAGCCCGCCGTTCGGCGGGCTTTTTCCATCCGTTTTCGCGGGCAGCGTGCAGGCACGCCCTCATCCGCGAATCCCGGATCAGTGCTTGCGATCCTGCTCCTGGCGGCGACGCAGCTCGGCCAGACGATGTTGCACCCACTGGTCGTGAATCATGCGGCCCACTTCGGCGGCGGAAATCGAACGGGCCTGACGGCTCTGGTTCTTGTCGGCATTCATGATGTTCTCCTTGAACAAGGTGAGAAGACTGGCGCAACAGGCGCCAGAAGATGGATGGGCACACATGCCGGAGCATGAGGGCCACACCGGAAACGAAGACAGACAGCGACATGCCGAAAGCATGAAGCCGGAAAACGGGGAAGACAGGAGGAGCTTGCGAAAGACGCGTGGGGCCGGCACAGCCGGGCGGCAGGCGACGGCCTGCAGAGTTCTGCTACGCCGGGAAAGGGCACAGACGGCGCGCTGGGAAAGACATCCGGACAAACCGCCTGCGAGTTGGCGATCGTCATTCCGGAACAAACTGGCATGATCCTGACAATGATTCCTGAAAACTGGACAGCGCCTGCAGTGCGGCGTGTCAGGTCTCGCTGCAGGCAGGAAAGAGCCTATGCCTCGACGCCGGAGGATGCAATGCCGGAGATCAGAACCGGACGACCCGGCAGACAGAACGAGCGGCTCCCGGGCGGCCGCCAGGCCGCGGCGCCGCAAGGGATTGCGCCCCGGCAGACCGCCACCGCCCGCCTGCCAGATCGAATCGTTGCAATCTGCTTCGGCGCACGCCGATGCTGCGCCCGGGCATGAAAAAGCCCGCACGAGGCGGGCCTGTCAGCTTGCCGGATCCACCCCGGCAGGCGCTGCGACGCAATCAGAGCGCCGAATGGAAAGTACGGTTGATCACGTCGAGCTGCTGCTCCCGGGTGAGCTTGATGAAGTTCACCGCATAACCGGAAACGCGGATCGTGAGCTGCGGATACTGCTCGGGATGCGCCATCGCGTCGCGCAGCGTCTCCTCGGTCAGCACATTGATGTTCACATGGAAGCCGCCGTGCTTGATGCCCTCGCCTTCCACGCCGACCATGCGGCGCTGCTGGATGTCCAGCTCGCTGACCGGCAGCACGTCGTCCGCCGCGATGAATGCGTTCTCGCGGATCGTGACACAACGCGCCTGGATGCCGTCAGACAGCCAGATCGAATTGACGAGATGAGGTTTGGCGGAAGCCAGAATCTGGAAGCCCTGCATTGTTTTTTCTCCATCAGGAAGCGGTTTTTCTCGCGCAGCCGGCGCCGGGGAAGCGCCCTGCCGCAGTCTTGATCCTGACAGAGCGTGCCGCGCGGGACAACGCGCGCGACGCCTTCACATGACCCAGCGCAGAAAATCCGCAGCGCGCGCCACCGCCCGGCCCGACAGTGGTCCTTCCACGACAGGTGAGCACCCTTTCCGCGCATCCCGCGCAAGCGACCGTCCGGTCAAGAAAACTCAAATCCGCCGGGAAGCCTTAGAGCCATTCAGCCCCCGCTAAACCGCAGTTCATCGAATGACACTCGCATCAGGAACGAATCCGCACCAGACTCCCCGATCAAGGACCTCGACATGAAAAGCGTGTTCCCCGCCAGGCTTGCCCTGGCTGCGCTGCAAGGCGCACCGCCTGCCGGGCACAGGTTTCATGGCCCGTTCATGATACGGGTGCGCAACGCCTGGCCAACACTTTAAGAGGGTAGCCACCTTTTGTGGCAACGGGCATGCGCCGCGGTGGCATGCCCGTTTTTTTTCTTTTCAGATCGCTGCGTCTGCGGTGCAGATCACGAAATCCGCGGTGAAGGGCGCATCGGCCAGCTTGCGGCCGTATTCCACGATCCAGTTCTGCTCTGCAATCTCGTCGCGGAAGCGCTGCCGGTAAGGCGCAGCGATCTCCGCCAGCAAGTGGCTCTCGATCACGGTAGCCACATCGTCATCCCGCACATAGCGGTAATGCAGCATTCCCCCGCGAAGCTTCGTCAGCACTTCGTCTGCCATGCCTGCCTCCTTGCGATCGCCTCGCCGGTGCGCCGGCGCGTCTGCCGACCGGCCCCTGCCGATCCGGCCCGCGAGCGGTCGATGAAGCGATCATGCAAGCCCTGCCCGGCAAGGGCTTTGCGCTCACGCAAAGACCGGCCCGGAGCGGGCATGGGGGATTACACCAAGCCGGCTCAGGCCTGAGCACCCAGCGACCAGAGCGCGGCGCCCGAGGCGATCAGCGCCACCGTGGCCCAGCCGATGCGATCCACATAGCGGTGCAGGAAGGCTTCCATGCGCGGCCCGCCCCAGGCCATCAGCGCGGCGACCAGGAAGAAGCGCAGGCCGCGTCCGACCAGCGAGGCCAGCGTGAAGGGCAGCAGCGCCATCGACAGGGCGCCTGCCGCCACGGTGAAGACCTTGTAGGGAATCGGCGAGAAGCCCGCCACGAACACCGCCCACACGCCCCAGCGGCTGAACCATTCCACCGCGGTCTGATAGGCCGGCCAGTAACGGCTCTGCTCCAGCCAGGGCAGGATCGCGTCGGTCGCGAAGTGACCGATGGCATAGCCGAGCAGGCCGCCTGCCACCGAGGTGAGTGTCGTCAGCAAGGCCAGTTGCCAGGCGCGCTGCGGAGCAGCCAGGCACATCGGCGCCAGCATCACGTCCGGTGGCACCGGAAAGAAGGAGGATTCGGCAAAGCTCAGTGTGCCGAGATACCAGCGGGCGTGGCGATGACGCGACCAGGCCATGGCGCGCCGATAAAGGGGGGAGAAGAGTTTCATTCGGATACCTGGAAAGACCGCAAGCACACGCGGCCTGTGCCGCATGTCCGGGCGCATTCGACCGGCAGGCACGCAAAAGATTCCGCGGGGCCGCGCAGCCCCTTGTCTGCCGCCCGCCCCGCGCAAGCCTGCAAGCCCTGCAGCCTCGTCGCCGGCACCTGGACAACGGGGTAAAAAAGTCGGTGCGCCGGCTTCTTGATCTGCGCGCTTCGCGCATCCGGACGGCTCATGCATCATGGCGCCCTCTTTCCCTCCCACTTCAAGGCCTCCCCGTCATGACGCAGTCGCGCTTTCGCCCCGAACGGATTCCCGCCGCATTCTTCGGCATGGTGCTGGGCATCTTCGGCATCGGTAATGCCTGGCGGCACGCCGCCAGCCTGTGGCAGATCCCGAGCCTCGCGGGAGACCTGATCGTCGGGCTGGCGATCGGCGTGTGGCTGCTGCTGAGCCTGGCGTTCGGCTACAAGTGGCTGCGCCACACCGGCCTCGCCCGGGGCGAACTCGATGATCCGCATGCCGGCAGCTTCGTGAGCCTCTTCCCGGCCACCACCATCCTGGTCGCCATCGGCCTGCTGCCCTGGTTGCCTGAGGTCGGGCGCGTGCTGCTGGTGGGCGGCGTGCTGCTGCAGCTCGGGATTGCGGCCTGGGGCAACGCCGGGCTGTGGCGCGGCCGGCATGTGTCCACCGCGACCACGCCGGGCTTCTATCTGCCCACGGTGGCGAGCAACTTCATCAGCGCGATCGGCCTGGCAAGCTATGGTCATCGCGAACTCGGCATGCTGTTCCTTGGCGCCGGGCTCTTTTCCTGGCTGATGCTGGAGCCGCTGATCCTGCACCGCCTGCGCAACGAGGCGGAGCTGCCGGCCCCGCAGCGCCCGGTGATCGGCATCCAGCTCGCGCCGGCCTTTGTCGCCTGCCTGGCCTGGCTGGCCGTCAATGGCGGACAGATCGATGTCTTCGCGCACCTGCTCTTCGGTTATGGCGTGCTGCAGCTCCTCTTTCTCGCCCGGCTGCTGCCCTGGGTGATGCAGCAGCCCTTCTCGCCCGGCTACTGGGCCTATTCATTCGGCATTACCGCGATGGCCACCACCGGTCTGCATCTGGCGATAGCCACGACTGACGATCTGGTGCGGCTGCTCGCCCTCGGGCTCTTCTGGCTGGCCAATCTGCTGATCGCACTGCTCCTGCTGCGCACCCTGCACCTGCTGGCGAGCGGCCGGCTGCTGCCACGCGGATAAAAAAATCCCCGCCGCATCAATGCCCGTCAGCAAAGCCGTTCGGGGTGAGCTTGTCGAAGCCTGAACGGCGGAGGCCCATCGCAAAAATCGCCGTTCAGCCCTTCGACGAACTCAGGGAAAAGGGCGAAGGGCGATTCTTGCCTGACTGAGTGGCGTCCCCCGCCACACCGGGTGTGACGGGGCTTTCGGACAGCGTGCTGCAGGCTCAGTGCAGCGGCGTGAAGTCGTAGCCCTTGTCGAGTTTCTTCAGCGTTCCGACGCCCGGGCCGGTCAGGTGGTAACCGGCCACCAGCAGGTTCTCGGCGATGGCCATGTCGGCCATGCGATAGCGCGTGGCGCGGGCCATGTCGGCATCCATGTCGAACATGACAGCGTAATCAGGCCGGCGCACGAAGAGATCGACGTTGGTGGTGTCGGCCCAGTAGAGCAGCTTGCGCTCGCCACCGTCGATCAGGAAGGCCGTGTGGCCCGGGGTGTGACCATAGGCCGCGATCGAGCGCACGCCCGGCAGCACTTCCTGGCCCGGTTCGAAACGGATCGCGCTTGCGGCCAGCGGCGCGAAGACACGGCGGGCGGTGTTCAGACCACCGCGCCCGGCTTCGGGCGTGGCGGCATAGCGCGCATCGTCCATCCACCAGGCCCATTCCGGCGCCGGCACATAGATCTTCGCGTTGGGGAACACCACCTGGCCCGCCTTGTTGCGCAGGCCGTTGATGTGGTCGCCATGGAAGTGCGAAATCACGACGGCATTGACCGAGGCCGGATCAATCCCGGCGCGCTTCATGTTTTCCAGCAGCTTGCCACTGCCCGCGCCACCGAACTCGCCGTTGCCGGTATCGAAGAGCACACGCTGGCCGCCAATGTCGACCAGTAGCGTGTTGTAGTCGATGGAGAGCTGGTCGGTCGGCCGGCCCATTTCCTTCAGCGTGGCCTGCACATCGGCCAGGGTCGCATTGCGCACGAACTTGTCGTCCAGCGCACGCGAGCCATGACCATCGCTGATCATCGTGACGCTGGCCTTGCCCAGTTCCACCCGGGACACACCCTCGGCCACCGGCGTGGCGCGCGGCGCGCTGGCACAGCCCGCCATGAGTGCCGTCACGACGGCCCCGATGAAACCCCATTTCGCCAGACCTGTGCTGCGCATCATTGTCATGCCTTGCTCTCCTCGAGGTAAGGGGCGCGCCGCTTCAAGGGGCGCCCGGTGAAGCCCGCCCGGAACCGGGCGACGCTGCAAAACCTTTTCAATTTCAGGGTCTTGAGGCATCCGCCCAGACCGTCCGGCAGTGTAGTGCAGGCGGCCGCACGGATTCACGCATCGTGCTCATGCAGCGAAGCAATCGTGCCTTGAACCGGACAGGCAGCTCAGGGGGCTGTCTGCTGTACACCGCTCGCGCCGGCTTTAGCGGCGTTCATCACGAAGCGTTCACCATCGATCCGGAATGCGATTTCTTGCGCATTTTTTACGCGTTTTTGCATTTACGCTCTGGCCGGAATTTGTCTGGAGCAAGATCCATGAATGCGGAAAAAATCCTCCGCCTGAGCGTGCCCCTGCTGGTCCTGAGCCTGCTCGCTGCCTGTGGCGGTGGCGGCGGTGGCAGCAGTGGTGGCAGTGCCTCGGGCAGCAGTCCGGTGACGTCTTCGTCATCGTCTTCATCCTCCTCCGGTGGCACCCTGCCCGAGCCGGCACCGCTGCCGGCCGGCGAAACCGCGCCGACCGAAGCCGACGCCGTGCGCTTCCTCTCCCAGGCCACCTTCGGCCCCACGGCCACCGATCTCGCCACCGTGCGCGGCAGCGGCTTCCGCAACTGGCTGGTCGCCCAGATGATGGCCGCCGGGCCGAACTATTCCACCGGCTACTCCACCGACGTCCATACCAGGGGCCTCAAGGACTTCTGCGCCGAGTACAGCTTCCCCAGCGAGTACTACCAGAAGAACTGCTGGACCGAGTACTACTCCGCCGAGCCGATCTCGCGCGAGTTCTACCGCAATGCGGTGTACGGCAAGGACCAGCTGCGCCAGCGCGTGGGGCTCGCCCTCGGCCAGATCTTCGTGATCTCGAACGCGGAAGTGAGCGGCACCTACGGCCTGCGCGACTACCACCAGATGCTGCTCGACAACGCCTTCGGCAATGTGCGCAGCCTGCTCGGCGCGGTGGCCCGCAACCCGGCAATGGCCGACTACCTGAACCTCGCCAACAACGACAAGACTGCGCCCAACGAGAACTTCGCGCGCGAGCTGATGCAGCTCTTCTCCATCGGTCTCTGCGAACTCAATGCCGATGGCTCGCTGGTCGGTGGCAGCTGCAAGGCCACCTATGACAACAACGGCGTGCGCGAAGTCGCCTTCGCGCTGACCGGCTGGACCTATCCCGCAGGCGGCGTGAGCCCCTGGGGCAGCTCCGGCTGGAAGAATCCGACCTATTACCGCGGCCAGCTGCTGGCTGTGCCGGCGCAACATGACAATGCCAAGCGCAGCCTGCCCGGCGGCGGCGAGCTCGCCGCCGGCCACACGCCGGACCAGGCGATGGACGCGGTGCTCGATGCGCTCTTCCGGCACCCGAACATCGCGCCCTTCCTCGGCAAGCAGCTGATCCAGCATCTGGTCACCAGCAATCCCTCGCCGGCCTATGTCGCCCGCGTATCGCAAGCCTTCGCCAGCGGCACCGCCTACGGCATCGGTACGGGTCAGCGTGGTGACATGAAAGCCCTGCTCGCGGCGATCCTGCTCGACAGCGAAGCCCGCGGTGACAGCAAGAGCGCGGCCGACTACGGTCGCCTGCGCGAGCCCGCCCAGTTCATCGGCGGCATGATGCGGGCGCTCAATACCAGCACCGACGGCGCCGGCTTCTTCTACTGGTGGGGCGACGAGTTCGGGCAGTCCATCTTCAATGCGAACTCGGTGTTCAACTTCTATCCGCCCGACTTCCCGCTCGCCGGTACCAGCCTCGTCGGCCCGGCCTTCGCGATCGAGAACCCGAACAGCACGCTGGCCCGCTACAACCTCTCCAACTCGCTGCTCTACTGGGGCGGGCTGGGTGCGGGCAGTTTCCCCGGCGCCACCGGCACCCAGGCCGACATCAGCGGCTGGCTCGCCAAGGCCGACAACGCGACCACGCTGGTCACCGACATCGAAAAGCTGCTCGTGACCGGCGGCCTGCCCGCCGATATCCGTGCCGCCATCGTCGATGCGGTCTCGGCCTGGCCGGTCAGCACCACTTCGAGCAGCTGGCGCACCGACCGCGTCCGCGCCGCTTTCTACCTGATCCTTGCCAGCCCCGAATACCAGGTGCAACGATGAACAGACGCCAGATCCTCAAGTCCCTCGCCGGCGGCAGTGCATTGACTGCGCTCGGCGGCCTCGAGATGCTGCTTGCCAGCCCGGCGCATGCACAGACCACCAGCGGCTATCGCGCGCTGGTCTGCATCGCGCTCTATGGCGGGAATGACGGCAACAACATGATCGTGCCGATCGACGCGGCCTACGACGCCTATGCCGCCGTGCGCGGCAGCCTCGCGATCCCGAAAGCCAGCCTGGCGCCCATCGGTTCGAACTTCGGCCTGCACCCCGCGCTCGCCCCGCTGGCGCAATACTGGAGCAAGGGCCGGCTCGCCCCGGTGTTCAATGTGGGCCCGCTTGCGAAACCGACCACCCGGGCCCAGCTCGCCGCGGGCAGCGCCACGCTGCCGGACAACCTCTTCTCCCACTCCGACCAGCAGAACCTGTGGGAATCCGGCGGCGCCTCGGTGCTGGGCCGCACCGGCTGGGGTGGCCGCCTGATGGAGAGCCTGGGCAGCGACCCGGTGATCGCCTTCGGTGACGCCGGCCGGATCGGCATCGGCCCGACCCGCAGCACCCTCGCCCTGCCCGGCCCCGGCTCGACCTTCGCGCCGCAGGGCACGTTTACCGGCACGCACGCCAAGCGCCGCAGCGCGCTCGACACGATGGCCAACACCGCGCGCAGCAACCAGCTGGTATCGGCCTTCGCCAACATCCAGAAAACCGCCCTGGCGCGCAGCAGCTCGCTGGGCAACATCATCAAGATCAGCCCGGCCAATACACCGGCCGATCCGCTGAACACGATTTTCGGCAACCTCACCGGCGACTACAACACGCCCATCGCCAAGCAGCTCTACCAGGTCGCCAAGATGCTGCGCGAGCGCGCCACCGTGGGCGGCTCACGCCATGTGTATGTGGTATCGCAAACCGGATATGACACCCACAACGATCACCTCGCCCGCCAGAACACGCTCTTCGCGCAACTGGCACCGGCGCTGGTGGCCTTCCAGACCGCGCTGGCGCAGCTGGGCCTGGAAGACAGCGTGACCTGCTTCACCCTGTCGGACTTCGGCCGCACGCTCAAACCCAATGCCAGCGCCGGCACCGACCACGGCTGGGGCAACAACCATTTCGTGCTGGGTGCCGCGGTCAAGGGCGGCGCCACCTACGGCAGTTTCCCCAGCCATGTGCTCGGCGGCGCGGACGACTACGGCGTGAACAGCTGGGAATGGCAGGGGCGCTTCATTCCGACCACCTCGGTCGACCAGTATGTCGCCACGCTGGCGAGCTGGATGGGGCTCAGCGACAGCCAGATCCTCACCATGCTGCCGCAGCTCGCGCAGTTCTCCACCCGCAAGCTCGGCTTTCTCTGATTTCTCCACACTCCCCTTCCCCAAGGGTTGGCCCGCAGCATGCTGCGGGCATTTTTTTGACGGGTGTTCAGCCCCCGCGATGCCCATGAAAAAGCCGCCCGAAGGCGGCTTATCCGTGGCGTAGACTGCTGCGCTCAGCGGGTGGCACAGAAGCCGATCGAACCGGCGCTCGCCCCGGCAGCCAGCGTGTTGTTCCAGCCCGCGCCGCTCAGAGCCAGCATGCTGCCGCTCTGCGACCAGGTGGCATTCCACAGCTGATTCACCTTGCCGCTCACTGTGAGGCTGGCGTTCCAGGTCACCGCGGCCGATGTACCGTTGCGCACCGTGATGTTGGCGCAATAGCCCGCGCCCCAGTCGTTGTTGATGACATAGCTGGCGGTCACGCCACCGGCCGCGGAACTCGCGGCACTGGAGCTGCTCGCGGCCGAGCTGGACGACGACGCCTTGCTCGACGAAGCGCTGCTGGCACTCGAAGCACTGCTCGACTTGCTCGATGAGGAGCTTGCCACGCTCGAGGAAGCACTCGACTTGCTCGATGCGGCGGAGCTCGATGCGGCAGCCGAACTGCTGGCAGACGAGGAAGACTTGCTCGACGAAGACGAGGCGGCTGACGATACAGCCGAGGACGCCGCCGATGATGAAGAGGACGACGAGCTGCTCCACGACCAGGTCGAAGCACCACGCATGATGGACGTCATCAGCTCCGGATAGGCCCAGGTGATCGTACTGCGGTTGAGCAGGCCCATCACGTCGGTGGTGCCGCTATTGGTGTAGAACACGTTGTTGTCCCACACCACTGCCGGCACGCGGGCCTTGGCAGCCGCCTTCATGTAGTACTCGGCGTGCTTGATGCGCTCGGAGAGGTTGTTCTTGTCCGTCGTCGCCCACTCGCCCATCACCACCGGAATGCCCTTGGCCACATAGCGCGTGTTGATGCGCGAGAAGAGGCCATCGATGGCGGCGGTGTCGGTAAAGGTCGAGGTGCCTGGCACTTCCATCGCGAAGGCGAAAGGCAGATAGCCGTGCACCGAGACGGCGATCATCGAGTCGGACGGCAGCGTGTAGGAATCGAGCTGCCAGTCATAGGCCGAAGCCGCATAGGTCGGCAGCATCACCAGACGCGTGGCGTTGTTGCCACCGGTCGCGCGGATGGTTGTCAGCGCAGCCTTGTTGAGACTGTTGATCACCGAGAAGGTCTCGGCCGTACCCCACCAGTCGTCACCGTTGCGCGGCTCGTTCATGGTTTCGAAGATCAGCTTGTCGCCATAGCCCTTGAAGCGCGTCGCGATCTGCTGCCAGTACTTGCTCAAGCGATCCTTGGCAGCCGCCTCGTTGGCCGAGGTGGTGTTGAGCCAGCCATTCTGGGTGTGATGCACGTTGATGATCACATAGAGGTTGTTCTTGAGGCCGTAATTGACCACTTCCTCCACGCGATTGAGCCAGGTCGTGCTGATCGTGTAGCCAGAGCCGCTGACATAGTCGTCCCAGGACACCGGCACGCGGATGGTCTTGAAGCCGGCCTTGGCCACTGCATCGATCATGGCCTGGGTGGTCTTCGGGTTGCCCCAGTTGGTCTCGCCGCCGATGGAGTCGAGCGCATTGCCGAGGTTCCAGCCGGGCATCATGTTGTCGGTGATCTGGAAGGGCGTCGAGGCGGCCTGTGCGCCAACCGACAGCATCAGTGCCGTCGCCAGCGCGATGTATTTCAGGGGTGTCTTCAAGTCGGGTCTCCCGGGTGCGTGAAAGCTTCTGATCGAGCCCTCCCGAGGAAGGCGCGACATCTTTGCGGACATATGCTCGACGCATGAGAGATCCGCCACAAGAGCATGACCGACGACCGGCCGCACGCGGCGACGGAGCGCCGGAAAGGCCGCACGGGCGGGCGCCGCGCGCTTCAGCCTGCCGCCGGCACCCCGGCCGGATCATTGGCCTCGTCGGCCAGCACCACCCTCCCCGGCCCCTGTGTGCGGGCGCGAAAAGCCGCCAGATCGGCACGCAGGAAGCACTCATAGAAACTCTCCCCGGGCCGGCAGGCCGTCACCCCGATGCTGGCCGTCACCCGCAGGCCGCAGAGCGGACGCCCCACGATGGCATCGCGAATCCGCTCCGCCAGCAGACAGGCCTCGGCAGCGGTAGTTGCCGGCAGCACCAGCACGAACTCGTCGTTCCCCCAACGACCCAGTACATCGGTTTCGCGGATGCCCTGCCGGAGCCGCTGCGCAAATTCGCGCAGGATCTCGTCGCCGCCGGCATGGCCACGCGTGTCATTGATCGCGCGGAAGTGGTCGAGGTCGATCACCACCAGCGAAAACGCCTGTCCGTAGCGCTGCCAGCGCCGCGTCTCGCCCAGCGCCCGCTCCAGAATCTTCGGCCGGCTCAGGCAGCCGGTCAGCGGATCGGAATCCACGTCGCGACGGGCTTGCTCCTCTGCCGCTTCGCGCGCACAGAGCAGGAAGCCGCTGACGATCAGACACAGGCAGACGAGTCCCAGCGAACCGATGTCCTGAAGCAGGGAAAGATCACTCACCGCAGCGCTCCCTTCCATCCAGCCCTTGAAGCCCAGCGTCCCGCGGACCGCAACCAGCAGCACGTTCAGACTCACACCGGCCATGACAAGGTAGTGCCCCCTGCCGCGCCGCCGCGCGGCGTGGCGAATCAATACATGCAGCAGGACGCGTCCCTGAAGGATCAGCACCGCATGCTCGACGAGCAGCCCGGGCAGCCCCGGCAAGATGAGATGAACCAGGCCGACGGCCGCCACCGGATAGCCGATCCAGAACACGCCGGGGCGCTCCTGCCGAAGACCAGCCACTGCCAGCATGAGGCAGGAGAAGAACAGCGCTTCGGAGCAGCCGCTGGCCACCACGGCCAGGCGTGGCCAATCCTCCCCCAGCCCGGCCAGCAGGAAGTGGCCTGCGGACTTCAGCAGCAGGCCCGCGGTGAGCGCCTTCAGCCCGTCCGCTTTCCCGGCCCGGATCGCCAGCGCGGCCACCGTGCCGAATGCGAGCGCACTCATGCCTGTCATCAGATGCGTCATGCCTGCAGGGATCCCGGCCCGGGAAGAAGCGAAGCGACCGCAGCGCGTGCCATGCTCAATGGCTGCCCTGGCTGCTGCGCAGGCTGATCGGCAGCGGCGGCGTGTCCGGCTTGCAGACATTCGATACGGTCTGCTGCGTCACCTTCATGAGGTCCGCGATCTCCTTCTGGCTCAGATCGCTGGCATAGAGTTTCCGGATCAGGAAGTTGCGATTGCCCTTGGGCATGCTCTTCGGATCAAAAGGTCTCAACTGCTCGAAACCTTCGCCCTGGCGAAGGAACCTGGCCGTTTCCACCGCGCCGGTTTTCCAGCGGGTGATCTCGACCGACACGATGTCGCACACATAGCGGACCACGAACACATCCTGCGGCGCGGGCGGTGACACCCCCAGCTGATAGAAGAGGGACAGGACCCCGCCGGAGAAGAAACTGCCGAAAACGCTGTCCGACTGGAAGCCATTGATCTGTTGCATGACATCACCTCCGCCGTCAATGTTGATGCACGTTCTTGAATGACGAGAGAGGCAGGAATGTGTCTATTTCCTTTGATTCAATGGAATTCAGGAATTTCGACATCCGGATACTCCGGATCGAAGTGGAGGGATAGGCAAGAATATCGTCGTCGGTCGAAAATATGACGTAATTGCTTTTGAATAACTCCTGCATTCTTTTTTTCTCGTAAATTGCGCTGTCCATATTCACGGGAATCGAAAAGGTTTCCTTTTTCCCGTCATTGAGTTCGACGACAACAAACAGATTGCAGGGCATGGGGCTCTCCTCAAGGGGTCGGGGTGATTTGATGTTGCTACGCTGGAAGCGGGAATGCAAACGGCTACCAACACCAGGACGTGACAGATTTTGCGATTTTTTCGTTTACGGCGATTTAATGCTTGTTGCATTTGTCCGGTTTGTGGCATTCCACAAATTATCACTTTCGTTTATTCCAAAGCATTCGCATGCGTATGGAATCCGGCATGCCGGACTTGAATTCATAAACAGGAAATTATTATTTCCATCCGGAAAATCAGGTCATAACCGGCATCTTTCACATGAAACCGGATAAAAATGAAATCAAAATCCGGCCCCGGATCATTCGATCACCCCGGGCTGCACGAGAATAAAAAAAGGGCGACTCAGAAACCGGGCAGCAGATCAGCCGCCGGAAAATCCGGCGAAAATCGTCCACGGGGCAACCGGAGCCAAGGGCAGGGACATGACAATGGAAAGTCCGCAAGGTTCAATCCGCGGGGGGGGCGCGCGGCAGGCGGCAGCACCGGCTGCGGCCGGTGCCGGGCGACCGGGAGCAGCCCTGAGCTCACACGGGCGTACCGGCATGCGGGGGCCATGAGCCCGACTCCTGCCGGCAAGGAGAGCATCGCGCGCGGATCAGGAAGCGCGCAAACGCCGGCCCCGGAACCGCAGCGTTCATGGCCGCGCGCCCATCCGCGCCCGGTTTGATCGGCGAATCCGCAGCCTCGCCGGGCGATGCGTCAGGGGCCGCCGGGAGGCGAGGACCTCCGCAGCGCCCAAACGAAAACAGGCGGCCCGCAGGCCGCCTGTTTGCTTGATACCGCCTGGAGACTCAGGCCTTGACCGGCTTCTTCAGCGCGAACAGCGCCAGGGCGGTCAGCACCGTGCCCACCGCAATCGCGAAGGCATAGGCCATGACATGCGAGACCACGTTCGGCATCGGCAGCACGAAGATGCCGCCGTGCGGCACATGCAGCTGCACGCCCACATACATCGAGATCGCACCGGCCACGGCCGAGCCCAGCATCAGCGCCGGAATCACACGGAAGGGGTCTTTGGCGGCAAAGGGAATCGCGCCTTCGGTGATGAAGGAAATGCCCAGCGCCGCCGCGGCCTTGCCGGCTTCGCGTTCGTCTGCCGAGAAGCGGTTGCGGAACAGCAGGGTGGCCAGTGCGATGCCCAGCGGCGGGGTCATGCCGCCGGCCATCACCGCCGCCATCGGCTCGAACACCTGGCTTGCGAGCAAGCCGGTGCCGAAGGTGTAGGCCGCCTTGTTGACCGGGCCGCCCATGTCGAAGGCCATCATGCCGCCCAGCAGCGCGCCGAGCAGGATCGCGCTGCTGCCCTGCATCGACTTGAGCATCTCCGACAGACTCGCCAGCGCGGCCGCCACCGGGCTCGCAATCACGAAGTACATCAGCAGGCCGGTGATCGCCGCGCCGAAGAGCGGCAGGATCAGCACCGGCTTGAGGCCGTCAAAGGTGCGCGGCAGCGTGATGGTCTGGTTCAGGCCGCGGACCGTGTAGCCGGCGATGAAGCCACCGATGATGCCGCCCAGAAAACCCGCACCGACCGTGTCGGCAATCACGCCGGCGACCATGCCCGGCGCGATGCCGGGCCGGTCCGAAATCGAGAAGGCGATGTAGCCCGCCAGCACCGGCACCATCAGCTGGAACGCGGCCTTGCCGATCCAGAACAGATTGCCGGCGAGTGTGCCCTTGTGCGCGTCGTCATAGGCATAGATGCCGCCCAGGGCGAAGCCCAGCGCAATCAGCAGGCCACCCACGACCACGAAGGGAATCATGAAGGACACACCGGTCATCAGATGCTTGTAGAAGCCGGTGCGCGAGGCGCTGCTCTGGGCCTTGGCGTCCAGCAACTGATCAGACGCAGCCTTCGCCGGTGCGGCCGCAGCGGCAAGCGGCGCCGCACCCTTGATGGCTGCGCGCTCGAACGCGGTCTGGATCACCGCGGCGCCGTCATTGATCGCGTCCTTGGTACTGGTTTCATAAACGCGCTTGCCTTCGAAGCGCGCGAGATCCACCGAGGTATCGGCCGCGATCACGACGATCTCGGCTGCCGCGATGTCGGCATCGGTCAGGGTGTTCTGCGCGCCCACCGAGCCCTGGGTCTCGACCTTGATGCCGTGGCCCAGCTTGCCGGCCCCCTGCTCCAGGCCCTCGGCCGCCATGAAAGTGTGAGCGATCCCCGTCGGGCACGAGGTGATCGCAACGATGTTTGCCATGTCAGTCTCCTTTGCGGATGAAGTGCTTGTTATTCCGGCGGGTTGTTCAGGGGAACAAGACCGACCTGTTGTGCCAGCGCCTGTACTTCGGCAGCCGCAGGCAGATGGGGGCCGGGGCGCTGGAGCTTGCCCGCGGCAAATGCGGTGGCGAGACGCGCGGTATTGCCCAGCGGCAGGGAGGCCAGCGCGGCGGCGACCAGACCGGCGACCATCGCGTCGCCGGCGCCGACCGAACTCGTCACCGCCACCTTCAGCGGCTGCGCCAGAACGGCCTTGTCGCGCGAAACGAACACCGCGCCTTCGCTGCCCATCGACACCACCACGCGGGCGATCCCGGCGTGCGTTGCGAGCAGCTCGCGGGCGCCCGCGAGCGTGGCGGCGAGATCCGGCAGCGGGCGGCCCAGGTGCGCCGCGAGTTCGTCGCGATTCGGCTTGACCAGATCCGGCCCCGCGGCCAGCGCGGCAGCGAAAGGGGCACCACTGGTATCGAGCAGCACGCGCAGGCCCAGCTCGCGTGCGAGCCGGATGAAAATGGCATAGACGTCTACCGGCCAGCCGGGCGGCAGGCTGCCCGAGAGCACCAGCCACTCGAGCGCATCGGCCTGCTTCGTGATCGCGGTCAGGAGGCGCGCGATGCAGGACTCCACGCTGGCGGCGTCGAATGCCGGGCCGGGCAGATTCACGTCGGTGGTGTCGCCCTGCTCCGGATCCACCAGCTTGATGTTGGTGCGTGTGGCACCGTCGAGATAAAGGCTGTAATCAGCGATCTGCTTCGCCTCGAAGAGCGTCTGGAACAGCGCCGGATTCTCCCGGCCCAGCAGTGCGGCCACGGCTGTCGGCACGCCGTAATCGGCCAGGCAGGAAGCCACGTTCACGCCCTTGCCGCCAGCATCCTGGCGCGAGGACGCGGCGCGGTTGACCGTGCCGGACTGAAAGCCGGGCACGGTGATCGTCTGATCGATCGCCGGATTGAGCGCCACGCACAGCACGCGGCAGCGGGGGCTAGGAGTCATGCCGGCCGCGCTCACAATGCCCTCACCTCGGCCGCGCTGCCGGCAGCCAGCGCCCGCTCGGCCAGCGCCTGCATCGCGCTGAGCGGCTCGGCGCGGATCGCGGTTTTCACCGCGGCCACGTCCTGCGCGCTCATCGACAGCTCATGCACGCCCAGACCGGTCAGGATGCGCGCGCCCAGCGGGTCGCCGGCGAGGCCCCCACACACCCCGGCGTGTATGCCTGCTGCATTCGCCGCACGCGCCGTCATGCCGATCAGGGCGAGCACCGCCGGATGCAGCGGATCAGCCTGGGCGGCGAGTTGCGGATGCTGGCGATCCATGGCCAGCACATATTGCGTGAGGTCATTCGTGCCGATGGAGAAGAAGTCGACCACCTTCGCGAAACGGTCCGCCATCACCGCCACCGCCGGCACTTCCACCATGATGCCCAGCGGCACGGCAGGCGCGCCCAGCTGCTTGCGCACCAGTTCGCACTCTGCACGCAGCATCTCGACTTCGGCCAGATCGGTAATCATCGGAAACATGATCTGCAGCGGGCCATGGGCCGCCGCACGGTAGAGCGCGCGCAGCTGGGTGTGCAGCAGCTCGGGGCGGGCCAGCAGCAGGCGTGCGCCACGCACGCCAAGGAAGGGGTTTTCTTCCTTCGGCAGATCGAGGTAGCTCACCTGCTTGTCGCCGCCGATGTCCAGCGTGCGGATGATCAACGGGCGGCCGGCCAGCGCCGCGATGGTGTCGCGATAGACGATGTACTGCTCGTCTTCGCCCGGCGCGGTATCCCGCTCCAGGAAGAGGAATTCGGTACGCATCAGGCCCACGCCTTCGGCGCCGGCTTCCACCGCTTCGGCGGCCTGGCGCGCATTGGCCACATTGGCAAAGACGCCGACGCGATGACCGTCCGGCGTCACCGCCGGCTGGTCACGCGTTGCCCGCATCGCATCGCGGCGGGCCGTGTAGGCGCGCACAGCCAGCCGGGCGGACTCCAGATCCGCAGGGGAGCATTTCAGATACAGGCAGCCGGCATTGCCGTCGATCACGGCCTCCTGCCCGGCCGAGAGCGCCAGCAGCGAAGGGCCGGCCGCGACCAGCGCCGGCAGGCCCAGCGTGCGGGCGAGAATCGCGGTATGCGAAGTGGGGCCGCCGCTGCTGATCGCGAGGCCCACCACATAGCGCATGTCGAGCTGCAGGGTGTCGGAAGGCGTCAGGTCTTCGGCGATCAGGATGCTGGGCTCGCGCAGCAGCACTGCGCGGCGCTCAAGCCCCAGCAGCGTGGCCAGCACCCGCTCGCCGGCGTCCTGCAGGTCGAGCGCGCGAGCGGCGAGCAAGGCATCCTGCAGCTGACGCTGCTGATCGACACGGGCACTCAGGATCTTCTTCCAGGCCCAGGCCGCGCCGTGGCCGCGCATGATCTCGCCGATCGCGGCGCGCATCAGGCCGGGGTCGGCCAGCAGCTCGCGTTGCGCCGCAAAGATCGCAGCTTCCCCGGCACCCAGCCGCTCGCGTGTTTCGGCCTCCAGCGCGGCGAGTTCGACAGCGACCTTGCCCAGCGCGGCTTCCAGCGCCTCGCCTTCGGCGATCGCACCGCGGCTCGTATCCACGACTTCCAGCACATGGTTTTCATGGCGGACCAGCTTGCCCACCGCCAGGCCAGGGCTGGCCGACACGCCCTGCTGCAAGCGGGCCGCACCCTGCGGCCTCCAGGTCGGCGCGTTGGCTTTTGCCTGTGCTGCCGCCACACGTGCGCGCTCGGCATCGGCCAACTCCTCGGCGCTCAGCCGGGTCACGGTTTCCGCCAGATCCTTCACGGCCAGCTCCGCACCCGCGCCGCGCGCCGCCAGCACGATGCGGCTGCCACGGGTGATGCCCAGACCCAGCAGCGCGGTGAGCGCCTTGGCGTCGGCCGCATCGTTGTCCTTGATCACGCGGATGTCACAGGCATGCCGCCTGGCAGTCTCGACCCACTGCGTGGCCGGCCGGGCGTGCAGGCCATTCGGATAATCCAGGCTCAGTTCCAGGCTCGCGTCCGCCGGCCAGGGTGCCGCCTGCGCGGCCGGCACGAAGGGCGTATCGGTCAGCGCCGAGATGATGCGACCGGGCTCGGACGTGGTCGCCAGGGCCTCGATGGCGCCTTCCTGCTGCATCAGCCGGGTCAGCCGGCGCAGGATGGCAATGTGCTCGTCGGACTGCGCGGCAATCGCCACCACGAGCCGCGCCGCGTTGTCATCCTTCCAGCGCACGCCCTGCGGGACCTGCACCACGGCGATGCCGGTACCCAGCACATGATGCCGGTCTTCGATCATGCCGTGCGGGATCGCGACCCCGCTGCCGAGGAAGGTGTTCGACACCGCCTCGCGCTTCAGAAAGCTCTCGACATAGGGCGCGGCGATGTAGCCGGCCTTGACCAGGAGCTCGCCGGCCAGGCGGATGGCCGCCTCCTTCGAAGTCACGGGAGCGGCGATGGCAATACAGGCGGGAACGATGATTTCCATGACACGGGTCCGACGGATTTGCTTGCTTATTTGTAATCGATTACATTTTATGTGTCAATTAATCGGATTGATATAGAATTTCTTCCTGACCGGAAACCCCGTTCCCCGGCGTAGATTGCGGCAATCGTCGTGCCTGCAAGGCGCAGCCTGGCTTGCGGCCGCGCCTGCGGCGGGCCGGATTCCGGTTGGACTTCGTGAAAACGTTCTCAGTCTTGTGGTGAGAGATGGCCAGGATTTCTGATGTTGCAAAGCATGCCGGGGTGTCGGTGGCCACGGTGTCACGCGTGCTGGCCGGGCAAGGCAGCGTCAGCGAGTCGGCCCGGGAGCGGGTGCTCGCCTCGGTCAAGGCGCTCGACTACCACCCGGATCTGGCCGCGCGGCGGCTGCGCTCGGGCAAGACCGACACGCTGGGCCTGATCGTTTCCGATATCCGCAACCCCTATTTCACCGATGTGAGCCGCGCCATCGAGGACGTCGCCTATGCACGCGGCATGCGGGTACTGCTCTGCAATGCCGACGAAGATCCGGCCAAGGAGCGCTTCTACCTCGACATGATGCGCGACGAGAATGTCGCCGGCGTGATCCTCTCCCCCACGCTGCAGCTGCTCTCGCGCTTCCGGCCGGAGGACTTCAGCTTTCCGCTGGTGCTGGTCGACCGCAGCAATCCCGACACGCATGCCGACGCGGTCGTGCTCGACAATCCGGACGCTGCCCAGCGCCTCGCCCGGCACCTGCTCGACCGGGGCTGCCGCCGCATTGCCTTTTTCTACGGCGCGGCGAGCGCCACCGGCAGCCAGCGCCTGGCCGGCTACCGCAGCGCACTGGCTGACGCCGGGCTGGAACCGGTGCCGGTGCCGATCCGGCCGACCACCGAAGACGCCCGCCAGGCCCTGCTCGCCTGGCTGGACACGCAATCCGCGCTGCCCGACGCCATCGTCGCCAGCAGCGGCCTGATCCTGCTCGGCCTGATCGAAGGCCTGCGCGAGCGCGGCCTGCGCTGGCCTGATGACGTCATCATCGCAGGCTTCGACGACATGGCCTGGACGCGCATCACCAGCCCGGCCCTCACCGTCATCGCCCAGCCCACGGCGGACATCGGCCGCAGCGCCATCGAACTGCTGCTGGCCCGTATCGCCGAGCCCAAACAGGCCATGCGCCGCATCGTGATGCGCGGCGAGCTGATCGTGCGCGGCTCCAGCCAGCCCGGCTGAATCAGCCCAGGCAGACGCAGCCCGGCTCAGCCGCGATAGGCGAACACCACATGCGCGGTGTCGCGGTAATCGAAGCGCGCCACTTCACGCATGCCCATGCGCGCGTGCGCCCGCAAGGAAGGCTCATTGTCGGCACGCACGAAGAGCACGCCCTCGCGCCCCGGCAGCAGGCGCAGCAGCGCCTCGAACATCGCCTGTGCGACGCCCTGCCCGCGCAAGTCTGCCGCCACGCAGACCGGGCCATAGACATACGCATCCGGCCCGCCGGCATAGGCGGCCAGCATGGCTTGCAGAATCGGAATCGCCCTGCCTGACTCGATGCTGCTGGTCAGCAGGAAGCCCGCGATCCGCTCGCCCTGGCGCGCCACCACCATCGGCAGCTCGCGCATCAGCGCCAGGATCTGCCCGCGAGAAAGATCCGCCGACAGCGAGCCCCCGTTTGCGGCCAGGTTGGCTTCCATCAGCAATCGAATGCCATCGGCATCCGACTCACGGGCGGCTTCGATCCGGATTGCTTCTTCCACCATGATTCCCTCGTTCAGATCCGGCCTGTCCGGGCGCACCACGGCTCAGGCCCGTCGTGCCGCCCGCCAGATGCGCGTGTGGCCAAACGGCATGCACTCAACCACACCGGCCGCCTTCAGGCGCTCCAGCGCCTGGGCGGTCAGCTCGATGGATTCAATCTGCCCCTGCCAGTCAATCCACCACTGGTGAATGCCTTCGATCCTATCCGCCGCGAAAGGCTGCCGCGCCAGGTAGGCGCTGATCGCCGCCTCGGCGAATGCTGCGCGGCTCTGTTCCGGATTGCTCATGACGGGCTCCTCTGCAGACACGCCGGCGATGAAGGCGCCGGAGACGCGCTGCGCGGACAGGATCCTGACGGCCGGCAAGCAGGCCGGTCAAGTCCTGACCGCATGGCGCAGCGGCAGGGCGCGCCCTGTCATCGCGGCAGGATGATGTCATTCATGCCGCGAGGGCGGCTTGCCGGATCATGCGAAACGTATAAAGTCGAAGGCTTTCGCTGCGCCCGGGCCGCGTCTCCCGATGCCGTCGGCGCTGCCAGACAGGAAGGTCCGCATGCTCAGATCCCGCCCCCTTCGCGCAGTCCTGCTCGCGCTGCTCCCCTGCCTCTCCGCCCACGCCGCCGAAGGCCTGTGGACCTTTGATCGTCCGCCGGTCGAAGCCCTCGGCAAGCAGTACGGTTTCGCGCCGGACGCCGCCTGGCTCGCCGCCCTGCAGGGCGCGGCCGTGAACTTCGGCGCTTCGGCTTCCTTCGTGTCGCCCGACGGACTCGCGCTCACCAACCATCATGTGGTGCTGGGCTGCGCCAGCCGGCTCGCCACGCCGGAGAAAGACATCGTCGCCAAGGGCTTCGTGGCGCGCAGCCGCGAAGAAGAGCTCCGTTGCCCCGGCGGCGAAGCGAGCGTGCTGACTGGCATCGAAGATGTCACCGCCCGCATCCGTGCGGCGGAAGACAACGCAAAGGACGAAGCCGGCCAGGCCTCGGCCCGCCGCGCCGCCATCACCGCTATCGAGCAGGAATGCCAGCAGGCTGCAGGGGCCACCGGCCAGTGCCGCGTGGTGTCGCTCTACCAGGGCGCGGTCTGGAACCTCTACCGCAGCGATCGCTATGACGATGTACGTCTGGTTTTCGCGCCGGAATACCAGGCGGGCTTCTACGGCGGCGACCCGGACAACTTCGTCTATCCGCGCTTCGCGCTCGACGTGGGTCTGGTGCGCCTCTATCGCGACGGCAAACCGGTGCGCCCGGCGCACTGGCTGCACATCGACCCGGCCGGCCCGAAGCCGGGCGAGCCGCTCTTCGTGGCAGGTCACCCGGGGGCCACGCAACGCCTGATGACCGAAGCCCAGCTGCGCGAGTTGCGTGATGTGCAGAACCCGCTCGCGCTGGCCGGCGCCCAGCGCCGCATCGACGTCGTGCTGGCCTATGGCAAGCGCTCGCCGGAAGCAGAACGCCAGTCCAAGGACGAGCTCTTCGGCCTGCAGAACTGGTACAAGAGCCTCAGCGGCGCTCAGGCCGCGCTCAGCAAGACGGGTTTCCTGGAACGCAAGGCCGCTCAGGAGAGCGACCTGCGCGCCAGGGCGGCCGGCAAGGTCAAGGGCGATCCGTGGGCCGACATCTCCGCCGTGGTCGCACGCCAGAGCGCCCGCGCCAAGCTCGACTGGGTCTCGGATTTCCGCGGCCCGAACCTGCTCGCCCGGGCCGGCACCCTGGTGCAATGGGCGCATGAAACCCGCCTGCCCGAAGCCGAGCGCCTGCCCGAATTCCGCCAGGCAAGCCTGCCGCGAACCCAGGCCCGCCTGCTGGCCGACAGCCCGGCATATCGCGAACTCGATCGCGTGCTGCTGCTCGACCGCCTCGCCGAAGCGCGCGAGCTGCTGGGCGCCGGCCACCCCTTCGTGAAGGCCTTTGAAGGTGAAGGCGCCGCCGCGCTGGAGCAGGCCATCGCCGGCACGAAGCTGGATCAGGCCGCAGAGCGACGCCGCCTGATCGAAGCCGGCCCCGATGCGATTGACGCGTCGAATGACCCGATGCTGGTGCTCGCCCGCAGGCTCGAACCCTTCGTGCGCGAATCCCGCCACTTCGCCGAAGACCAGGTCGCCGGCCCGATCGGCCGCGCCGCCGCCCGCATCGAGCAGGCCCGCTATGCCGCCTATGGCAGCAGCGTGGCGCCTGACGCCACCGGCACGCTGCGCTTCTCCTACGGCGAAGTGAAGGGCTACGCCAGCGCCGGCGTGGCCCATCCCTGGAAGACCACCATCGGCGGCCTCTTCGATCGCGCCGCGAGCTTCGACGAAGTCGCCCCCTTCAATGTGACGCCAAGCTGGCGCAAGGCCCGCACGACGCTGAACCCCGACACGCCCTTCAACTATGTGCTGACGGCCGACATCGTGGGCGGCAACTCCGGCTCGCCCATCGTGAATCGTGCCGGCGATCTGGTCGGCCTGATCTTCGACGGCAACCCCGCCTCGCTGGGCAACTACTACCAGTACGCCGAAGACACCGAACGCGCCGTCGCCGTGCACCCGGCCGCGATCCTCGAAGCGCTGGACAAGGTCTATCAGGCCGGCAGCCTGGTGCGCGAACTGCAGAGCCCCAAGCGCTGAGCACGCGGCATCCGGGTGGCCGCCGCGCCATCCGGATGCCGTCTCAAAGCGTCAGCGGGTCTGACGCGTTACGCAGAGGCGCCGCTGCTCAGCCAGCGCCGCCTTCATGCCCTCGGCATCAGTCCGCCGGAAACCGCCGCGCCCAGAGTTCGCGCAGGCGCGGGTCTTCATCGACGCGCAGGATCGCCGGGCTCATGCGCGGCGCCTCCTGATGGAAGCGCTCGCGCCACGGCCCGAAGCGTGAGACCACCGCCACATACAGATCGAGCACGGTGAGCGAGTCGCCCAACAGATAGCGGCCCGGCTTGAGCTGGGCGTCCATCGTGCGCCAGCAGAAGGCGATGCGCTCATGCACCGCCTGCACGACCGCCTCACGCGCGCCGGTCGGCGCGCCGATGCGGCGCACGTCGGGCTTGATCCAGTGCAGGGCGTAGATCGCCGACGAGACGAACACCATCCAGCGCAGGAACTGCGCGCGTGCCGGGTCACCCACTGCGGGGGCGAGCCCCGCATCCGGATGCGTATCGGCCAGATGGATCAGAATCGCGGCGCTCTCGGTCAGCATGCTGCCGTCGGCGAGCAGCAGGGTCGGGATCTGGCGCATCGCATTGGCTTCGCCGACCTGCTGGCGCGCCACCTCCGAGGCCCAGGTTGCGCCTTCGATCACGCGAAAGGGAATCTCCAGCAGCGTGAGCGCGGCCTCGACCGCAACCGAGCCGGAGGCCGCCGCACCGTACAAAACGAGTTCCGGAGTGTCTGCCATGTCATGACGAAAGAGGATGGGGTGAGGCATGGTTTGCCGGGCGCAGCGCTTCGTCAAGCGCCAGGGCCGGTGGCGGGCGGGAGCGTCCCGAAATTGCCAGGGCCGGACCAAAAAGCCTAGAATTCCGCCCTCGCGGCCGGCTACCCGGTCAGCCGCGCAGCTGACCGCCGGATTTTGCGCCACGCCCGGTCAGCCCCCGTTCGGCATGTTCCACAAGATCGCGGCAACTGCAGCCCAGGCCCCACCCCCGTCCTGCTGCAGCCCCCACCATGCTCCCGGTCTGGCGCCCATCCGAATCAAACACCATGAACACCCAAGACTCTGCTTCCGCGCCCTCGCGCGCCCTGGGCCGCGAGGATTACAAGACGCTTTCGCTCTCCGCTCTCGGCGGCACGCTCGAATTCTACGATTTCGTCATCTTCGTCTTCTTCTCGGCCACGCTCGGCCACCTGTTCTTCCCCTCCACGCTGCCGGACTGGATGATCCAGCTGCAGACCCTGGGCATCTTCGCCGCCGGCTATCTGGCGCGCCCCTTAGGGGGCATCATCATCGCCCACTACGGCGACAAGCTCGGCCGCAAGCAGATGTTCACGCTCTCCATCTTCCTGATGGCCGCCCCCACGCTGGTCATCGGCCTGCTGCCCACCTACGAGGCCATCGGCGTCGCCGCGCCCTTGCTGCTGCTCGCCATGCGCGTGCTGCAGGGAGCGGCCATCGGCGGCGAAATGCCGGGCGCATGGGTCTTCGTGTCCGAACACGTGCCGCCCCGCCATTCCGGTTTCGCCGTGGGCGCGCTGACCGCCGGCATCTGCGGCGGCATCCTGCTCGGCTCGCTGATCGCGATTGCCATCAACCGCAGCTTCGCCGCTGACGAAATCGCCGCCTACGCCTGGCGCGTCCCCTTCATCCTCGGTGGCCTGTTCGGCTTCATTTCCGTGTATCTGCGCCGTTTCCTGTCGGAAACCCCGGTGTTCCGCGAACTGGCTGCCAAGCGTGCGCTGGCCGAGGAAATGCCGGTGAAGACCGTGCTGCGCGAGCACCGCGGCGCCTGCGCGCTCACCGGTGCCTACACCTGGGGCCTCTCCACCGCCGTGGTGGTGCTGATCCTGATGACGCCCACGCTGCTGCAGAAGATGTATCACATTGCACCTGCCGACGCGCTGGAAGCCAACTGCGTCGGCACGCTGATGCTGGTGCTGGGCTGCGGCGCCTTCGGCTGGCTGGGCGACCGCATCGGCATGCGCCTCACGCTGCTCGTTTCCTGGGGCGGCCTGGCACTTTCCGCCTACCACTTCTTCACCGCCCTGCCCGGCGGCGTAAGCTACGGCGAGCTGGTGTTCAACTACGCGCTGATGGGCTTCTTCGTGGGCGCCATCGCCACCATGGCGATCGTCGGGGTGCGCGCCTTCCCGCCCGCCATCCGCTACTCCGGCCTGTCGTTTGCCTACAACGTGGCCTACGCCATCTTCGGCGGCCTCACCCCGGTGCTCACCCAGCTCTGGCTGCAGAAAGACCCGCTCGCCGGCGCGCACTATGTAGGCCTGGTCTCGGTGCTCGCCATGCTGCTGGCCTTCACCCCACTCGCCTCCTGGGGCTGGGGCAAGGCGCACCAGCGCTGAGCACGCACCCGGGCGCAGGGCGGATCGCACACGCCGCCCTCCCGAGTGGCGCCCGGGTCTGTTTCCCCTGCAGGCCCGCATCACGCGCAGCAGCATGCGGTGATCCGCCCAGCCGATGACTTCTGCATGAGCCGGACAAGCGGCGGGCGCCCCCGCGCAGGTCCTGGCCGTGCGAAACCGCTATCCGCGCCAATCAGACGGCTGCGATGAAGAGTCCGGCAAGCCGCAATCCGGACGCCTGCACCGCAACGCGTTGGCACAATCCTGAGCGCCCGGTTTCCCGCCCCCTCCGCTCGCCCGAGCGCAGATCCGCCCGGCGGGGTAAAGTGCGCCACTAGGGCGAGTCTGCCGTCTCGGCGTCTGACCGCTTCCGCCGGACGCAGCTTCGCGCCCCCTTCCTTCCAGACCCTCTCCGAAAGCAAGACCATGAGCATTCACGTGTTTGCCAGCGTCACCCCGAAAGCCGACCAGATGGACGCCGCCGAAGCCATCCTGCGGGAAGCCGTCACGGCCTCGCGCCAGGAGCCCGGCTGCCTGCGCTATGACCTTTTCAAGTCGGTACAGGGCGAGGCCTGCTTCCAGTTTTTCGAGACCTATGCCGATCAGGCAGCCCTGGCCGTGCACGCCCAGTCGGCCCACTTCCAGACGCTGAAGGAAAAGATCACGCCGTTGCTGGCGCAGCCGATCGCCATCTGCATCACCACCGCGGTCGACGCCGCAGGCTGAGCCCATGCAGACCGCCGCCAGCCTCGCCACCCTGCTGATCGCGCTCCTGCAGAGCTGGATCCTGATCCTGGAAATGTTTTTCTGGACCCGGCCACTGGGCAGGAAGACCTTCCGCCTCAGCGAGGAGTTCGCCACGGCCTCGCGCGTGCTGGCGGCCAATCAGGGGCTCTACAACGGCTTTCTCGCCGCCGGCTTGTTCTGGGGCCTGTGGCTGGGGGCGGAGGGCAGCGCGGTGCGCTGCTTCTTCCTCGGCTGCGTGCTTACCGCAGGCATCTTCGGCGCGGCCACGGTCGGCCGGAAGATCCTCTTCGTGCAGGGGCTGCCGGCTGCGGTGGCCTTGCTGCTGGTGGCGCTGGCCGGCTAGGCCGACGACCCGCGCGACGCCCTTTCACCCGCCTCACGGAGTGCCTGCCATGATCGATCATCTGGACCACCTCGTCCTCACCTGCACGAATCCGGAAGCGACCATCCGCTTCTATACCGACGTGCTGGGCATGCAACTGGAGACCTTCGGCCAGGGGCGACTGGCGCTGAAATTCGGCCAGCAGAAAATCAATCTGCATGTGCGCGGCAGCGAGTTCGAGCCCAAGGCCCATCTGCCGGTGCCCGGCTCGCTCGACCTGTGCTTCATTGCAACCATTCCGCTGGATGAAGCCATCGCCCGCATCACCGCCGCAGGCGGAACCATCCTCGAGGGGCCGGTCGCCCGAACCGGCGCCACGCATCGCCTGCGCTCGATCTACCTGCGCGACCCTGACCTGAATCTGATCGAAATCTCCGAACCTCTCGCCGACGCCTGAGTCTCGTGGCCACGCCCGGCGCTGTGCCTGCACTGCACCGCAGATCCACACCCGCGACTTCCCCGATGTGGAGACCACCGGGGTGTGCGGCTACACCTGCTATGGCTGGTACCGGGCCGCCGATGTTTCGCCTTGCTACACCGGACGACGGGCTTCATCCAGGGCTATACCCAGCTCTGCTACCGCTCGGACCCGCTCGGCGTGCGCCTGGTGCGGACGGGAAACTGAGCAGCACAGGACGGGGCCGGCCCGCGGAGTCGCCCACCGGCACCACGCCGGGCGAGACCCGGCATCAAACCTGCTAGTACGATCCGGGAAGCAGCCTGCCGGACGGCCCGCCGGAACCGCGCATCGTCAGGAGCCGCGCGGCCGGGCGCCGCACGCAGCATGCTGCAAGCGCAGCTTCAGGCCCGGGCCTCTTGAGCCGTTGAAGTGACGAAGCCGGGCACTTGAACACATCAGACTGCCCGATCCGGACAGTTCGAGATCGACCGAAAGTCCCCGGGCGGATGCTTCCCGGCACGAGAAGCCCAGGACTCCAAGCACTGAAACCATGCAGGGAAACGCAAACAACCTCACCGCACGCATCACCCGGATGAAGTGGTTCGTGGTCGCCCTGACCCTGACGATCAGCGGCTCGGTGCTGCTGATCATCAACTTCTTCCACGGGGAATACCTCGTGATCCGGGAAGAACTGATCCCGAAGATCGACGCGCTGCGCAAGATCGAATCCCAGATCCTCCGGCTCAGGACGCACGCGCTCTACATCACGCTGGAAGATGACCGCAGCCGGGTCGTCGTTCACAAGGAAAGATCCTTCAAGAGCTTCGACGAGCTTGAAAGCCAGCTGGACAATTACAGCGTGCTGCCCAGAAAAGAGGCGGAACAACTCCTGTACGAGAAAGACAAGCTGTCGATCTACGAAACCTGGAAGCGCCACCTCATCGTCGTCCGCAACGCCGAGTACTACGACGAATCCGCCGCCAAGAATTACCTGAGGTGGGAGTACATGAATCAATCCGGCGATTCGGTGCTCGCGATCGACTCTCACCTGGCCTATCTCAAGAACGAACTCGCCGCCAGACAGAACCGCCTGCGCTTCTGGATCGTGACCCTCTTCGCCTCGGTGCTGGTCGCGATGGTCATCCGGATCCTGATCACCTTCCGTCACTCGAAAATGATGGAGGACGAAATCCGGAATTCCGCAGAAACCATCAAGCTCGCGCTGATGAAGGTGAAAAAGGAATTCGACCTGGGCATCAGGATTCCGGCCATCAATAACGAATTCGGGCTCGTCGCCAACGAAATCAACCAGCTGATCAATTACTTCGGCAAGAACTATTCGGTCTTCGACAAGAAAATCTGCGAAGACGAAATCAGGCTCGGGGCCGAGCTCCAGAACGCCATCACCGCGAACGAACTCTCGCTGGTCTATCAGCCGATCGTCGACACCCGCAGCGGCCGGCCCGGCAAGGTCGAAACCCTGCTCAGGTGGCACAGTGCAAAATTCGGCCCGGTGCCGCCGGATCGCTTCATCCCCATCGCGGAGCGCCACGGGCAAATCGTCGAGATCGAGAACTGGGTCATCAAATCCGCGCTGGCCCAGCAGAAACGATGGCTGGATGAATCCGGCCTGGATCTGGCCATCGCCATCAACGTCTCCGCCCCGCATTTCCTCACCGAAGGCTTTGCGGCCTTCATGAAGCGCGAAGTCCGCGCGGCCGGCTGCAAGCCCGAGCGCGTCGAGCTGGAGGTGACCGAGAGCGTGATGATCAGCGACATCAACTCCGGCATCCTCGCGCTTCAGGAGTTGTCGGAATTCGGCATCCGAATCTCGCTCGACGATTTCGGCACCGGCTATTCCTCCCTCTCCTACCTCGCCCGCTTCAGATTCCATGTGCTGAAGATCGACCGCTCATTCGTCTCCGCGCTCGACAGCGAAGAAGCCTTCAAGCTGGTCAACGGCATCGTCCGGATCGGTCACGCGCTCTCAATGCAGGTCGTCGCCGAAGGCGTGGAAACGCCTGAACAGCTGCAGAAGCTCAAGGACATCGGCTGCGACCAGGTACAGGGCTACTACTTCTCCAGGCCCGTCGTGCCGGCCGAGATTGTTCCGCTGGTCAAGGCTGGCAGCGCAAACCGGCATTCAGGCTGAGGCGGCTGGCGCATGGTGCTGCGGTGGCCGTCTTGCCGCGGATACGTGATGATCCGGAACGGCGGCAGCAGTCCGGGTATGATCTGCGCATATCCGGAAAACCCGCCGGTTGGCGGCATTGGATCACGCAGCGCTGCTCGTCACAGGCATTGATGCCGGCCAGCCGGTCGGCTGCAATCGCTCGGCCAGCCAATCCTTGCATTTGTCATGGTCATTGTCCGGATCGCACGCTCTCTCCATCAATGAACTTCAGGCTCAAGCGCCATGTCCCTGCTCCGTCATTTCCTGATCCTGATCATCGGCGTCTTCACGGTCAGCGCCGCTTGCGGCGCGGTCCAGGTCGAGGACACGATCACCTATCTGCCCGCGGTGCGGTCTGAGAACGCGGCCTGCGTCTGGGAGCCCGCCATCGTCAAAGCCGCCCTGGCCCATTCCGGAGGGGCCCTCATCCCCCTGAGCGGAACGCCAACAGCCGGCGACACCCGGCTCTCCATCCAGGTGATCGGGTTCGAACTCGAGCGCTCTTCGCGAAAGAGCCGATACACCGTGCGCATGCGGGCAAACGTCAGCGAAGGTGGCAAACTCCTCGCCACGCGCGACTTCGAGGAAGACGCCTCCTTCACCGAGAGCCAGACCGCCTGCTCCACCCTCAACGGGATCGGCGCATCGCTTGGCGAAAGCGCTGGCGAATGGATGTCGCAAACGCGGCTGCCGACCTGCGCGGAAGGCTGTACCGGCCTCCACCCCGATGAACCCATTGTCGTGGCGACTGAGGTGCTGATCGCTCATGCCGACGCCATCAACGACACCGTGCGCGATGACTGCCAATTCCAGACGGCGCTGGTCACACGCCTGGTCAAGGCCTTCAATGAAAGCGACAGGCCCTCGCGTGCCCGGCTCGAAGCGCGAAGCATCGACATCGAGCAGTACAGCGGGCGGCGCCTGATCTTGCGCGTGAACAACGTTCATGCGCTCGGCGGCGGTGGCTTCTCCGGCCCCAAGTGGATGAACATGTCGGGCGAATTGCGTGACGGCAAGCTGCTCGTCGGCAGCTTCCATTCGCACACCACATCGGGGCGTGGCGTCACGACCTGCCGATCCGTCGACGCGCTCATCGAAAAAACGGTTGAGCTGATCAGCGAATGGTTGAGCGATCCAGTGATTGATGCCGATCTCTGAACCCGCTGCCAGCGAAGCCGGGCGCTTCCGGCGAGTCACCCGGGGGCTGGCCGCAGCGCCTGAGCGCACCATCCCGCGCCCACCTTCCTGAATCAAGGCGGCAGGCGAAGCCGCCACGGCCGCGTGCGCGAAGCGCGTGGTGTGAGCGGATCAGTTGCCGACCGGACTCATCCTGATGACGCTTGCCGGTTTCGCGCGGAAGCCAGGGTTCCTCGCCACCGCCGCGACCATGTGCGCCGTTTTGCCATGCGCGACAAGCGCTTCGCGGGACGCCCACTTTTCAACGAGGATGAACCGGTTTTCATCCTCGTCATCACTGAAGAGCTCATATTGGATGCAGCCCGGCTCGGCCAGCACCAGCGGCCTGAGCGCTTCAAAGGCCTCGATCTGAATCGCCCGCTTGCCCGGCTGAGTTTCGATCAGCACCAGCAGATGGATGGCTTCCATGACGTTTCCATTTCGTTTCGACTGAAGAAGCCGACAGTGTGGCAGCTGCGAGCGGCGCGGAACACCTCCGGATGAAAGCTCGCGCTCCGGGCGCATCGGCCACTCTGCGCAGCAAGAGCAAGGCGGGCGTGGCACGCGCCCCGGATACCCCCGGGGTGGAACGCAAAGCGGCTCGCCCCACCCCGCCTTCTGGCGAAGATTCATTGAGGTCGTCCCCGGAAGGGAGGAGGCCCCGCCAGAGTGCTGCCCTGCGACCTGGCGCGAGGCACCCGGGGGACGAGCTTGCCTTCATGCCTCACACCGGCTATCCATCCCTTGGGTGGGCGCATCGAAGATCGCTTCCACAGGGAATGCCCTCGACGTCGCGCCCGACCACGCTTGAAAAAACGTGGGAACACGCAGCTGTCATGACCTCAACACGGAGAACTACCTGCCATGAAACATAAGTCGTCTGTCACTCTTCCTCGCCTGGTTTCTCTGGGCCTGGCGCTGTTCAGCACGCTCGGCCTGGCGGCAGAACCGCAATGGCTTGCAGAGGCGACGGAGAAAATGAACTGGAACGCAGCCAGCGCCTATTGCGCAGGCAAAGGCGCCCGTCTGCCAACGGAGGCTGAAATCCAGAAAGAAATAAAAGCCTGCGGCGGAACGCTGACCGGCGATTATTTTCCGGACGAAAATGAGGCAAACGAGAACTATCAGGCCTGCATGAAGAGCAAAGGCTGGGAAGGAGACTACTGGACAAGCAGCACGCCCGCGCAATCACAAACCTGTGCGCTGGATATCTACATCAGGCGCGGCAATACCGGCTGCGGCACGAAAACAGAGAGCGCCCTCAAAGCGCGCTGCACGCTTCAGAAATAAGAACGCGCAAAGCGCAGGGGATCAGGCTTCCCCTTATTTGCTTCGGCCTCCGGAATCCAGCAGCTGAGCATTCCCATTGCCTGCTCAACTGCCCACCAGGCGGATCCTGGCCGCGCGGACGCCGGATGCTCGCGGCAAGGAAGCGCCGGCGAGCTTCACCTGGCGACGGACTGCCGATATCCGGGGAGCGAGGTCGAGCACAGGGCCATTCAAAAGCTGAGCTGAGCTGCGCAACCTTAACGAGCCCTGAATGCCAGGTAGAGGCCAAGACACAGAATCCCGATGGCATAGGGAAGCACGCTGCTCAGGATCGCCAGCATGCCGCCCGCCTGGCCGAGAAGGTGGGCCACCAGGCCGAGGATGCTGCCGCCAGCACCGAGCACGATGACAGCCAACGCGCCTGCGGGTGACGGCTTGAGAGGCCGCTCGCGCGCCTCACGCTCTTCGCCCTCCTTCCCGGTAAAGCGTCGCCATACCATCCGGATACCGAGCAGCGCAGCCATGAGGACGATCAGGGCAATCGTGGAAGGCCAAGTCGTTCGCGGACCGTCCCAGGCGTCAAGTGGCAAGGCAGCGAGAAGCACAAGATGCAGCAATCTGCGTGAAGGCGAACGAGGAGGCATGCAGAGGTCAATCGTCAATGTCGGAGGACCGAAGAAGTCGGGTCACTACACGTGGCAGAGTCAGATCTTGAATTAAAGCATTTCAGACGCGGTCACGATCCGGATGATGCTTGCGTAATGCATTCCGAAAGCTGCGGCGATTTCCTGTTGTGTGTCATCACCGCTGGCCCAGGCCACGCAGATCGCTGCGTTGCGGCTGGCTTTATCGCGGCTTTGGGCAACATAGTCAGTCAAGGGCAGCCGCGCAGGTCGGAAAAGCGCAGCGCCTTCCGACAATCCAGGCCGTAGCACATCAGCAGCCTCAACAATCAATGACGTAGTAACTTGTAGAACGGCGTAGGGCGGAGTGAAAACACCGCCACCCGGATCAACGCACGCCGTCACGCACGGGCGAAACATCAGGTTGGGTTGGCACCCCACCCTACGAATCCCCGTCGTCGGCGACAACACTCGCGGGCACGATTCCGGATTCGCCACGCAGGCTGCGGCACACTCCCGCCATGCCCGAATACCGACGCATCTGGCGCCCAGGCGGCACCTATTTTTTCACCGTCACGCTGCTTGAACGGCGGGGCAATGATTTACTCGTGCGCCACATCGACAGCCTGCGTGCCGCCGTGCGCAAGGTGCGCCAGCGATATCCGTTCCACATCCACGCCTTCGTCGTCTTGCCCGATCACCTGCATTGCATCCTCGAATTGCCCGAAGGCGACGCCGATTTCGCCACCCGCTGGATGCGCATCAAGCAGGAGTTTTCATTCGCCATCCCGAAAACCGAATGGCGCAGCGCCACCCGCCGCAAGCGGCAGGAGCGCGCCATCTGGCAGCGCCGGTATTGGGAACACCTGATCCGCGACGAAAAAGACTTTCAGGCGCACATGGATTACGTACATTTCAACCCGGTGAAACACGGGCATGTAGCCCGCGTGATCGACTGGCCCCATTCCAGCTTCCACCACCACCTAGCCGCCGGCACCTACCCAGCCGATTGGGGCAATATCAGCCTCACCGACAACATCGGCCACGAATAACAAAACGCGAAAACAAGGCGACAGGGGATAGGCGTAGGGTGGAGTGAAACTCCACCACCCGGAACACCGCGTAGTCACGTGCAGGGGGAAACATCCGGTGGGGTTTGCACCCCACCCTACGAACCGGACGCCACCTTACGCGATCGCCGAAAACATCGGTTCGGTCACGAATAACAAAACGCAAAAAAAGGCGACAGGCGTAGGGCGGAGTGCAAACTCCGCCAACCGGAACATCGCACGCGGTCACGTACGGGGGAACAACCGGTGGGGTTGGCACCGCACCCTACGAATCGGGCCGCTTCAGCCACCCCGCCGTACGCGGTACGACCCCGCCGTACGCGGTGCCCCCTTTTTGCGCGGTGAAAATTTACGGCATCTCCCCGTACATTTTGTAATCCAAACCGAGACCATTCATCACAAACACCAACTCAGAATTGTTTCTTAAAAAATCAGAAGACTTATAAGACAAAAATCTCATACTAATCATGATTAATCTAAGGAGCGCAAAATCAGACATGTTTATAAGAACGTTGTAATACATCTCTCTGTCTTTTTTTGAAAATCCATTTTCATCAGATAATTTTTCGTGAACTATTTTTTCTGACACATAAAACATTCTAGAAAGCTTAAATATCTCATCACCGTCATCGTAAAATTTTATTGCGTTTGGTATTTCTTCAATGCTATTCGAAGATATTCTTTCTATTTCACCCTCTATAAACCTTACCGCTTCTGATGCAGTTAGAACTCTTCCTTTGCTTCTTATTGAAAAATCGCTAAAACCAGCCGATTGACGATCAATCATGTTAAAAAACAATGACTCAAACGCCCTAATTCTTTCGCCTCTTTCTCCAGCCTGATTTGCTTCGCTCTGCAGAACCAAAGACCTAACAACAAGAAATATTGAAATAAAGCTAAGAATCGGATTTAAAACGCCACCAAAATAGTCGCCAAACTGATCCCAATTCGCACCATCATTTGACAGCGCTCCGCCGAAGAAATAAAAAAAATTTACAGAATATAAGGCACCGACAAGAAAAACAGCTATAGCAGCGAAAAAAATGTATCTATTCACCATAGCTCAAAACCCTCTGACTATATATTTTACAACCTTCCCGTTTCTAAGCCTTACAGGAGACACATTAAGCCTGAGATACTCCCAGCGATCTTTTTCTAGACCGTTGTTGTGATTTAAATTTTCTGAAAATACTTTCTTTCCAGAAACATTCATAAACCTATATTCACTATCAAACCCAAAGGCTACAGTTTCGCGTTCGTCAATAATTTCCAGGCGACCATTTCCTGTGTTTATGTTGAGCCTTGTAATCCCGGCAACAATCTCAATCACTTCGGAAGACTCTTCAGCCAAAAGCGCGTCAGCCGTATCTCTATTGAACAGAGCGAGGATGGTCTGCTCAGAGCGTGAGCGCCTAATTCGAATTTTTGTATAAAAATCAAACCTATTTGAAGCGGCGTGAATATTTACCAACGGTGAGTGTCTAAGCTGAGACAAAAGATCTTCAGATGCTTCGCCAATTTTGGTTAGTATTTCTTCTGATTTTTCAGACAAATCTCCGCTATAAACATATACAGATTCGTTCAAAAAATAGGAAACAAGCTCACAAAAAGACTGCCGACCAATTCGGTTGAATTTTGATTTAAGAGTTTGGTCGTATATATCTAAGCTAAAAATTTGGCCATAAGACCCTGAAAAACTATTTTTTTAAATTAGTCCTTATACTGTCTTTGTGATTAAGTCGCTGCGGGCATTTTCCTGAAACTATTGTTTCAGATATAAATCTGATTGAGTCAGAGGCTCCTTGGAGCGTCTCCAATCCGGTTTTCATATCAACAGAGTATTCCGGAGAATCTATAACAACATCAAAATTCAGGGACATAAGTAGCTTTCAATAAAAAGTTAACTAAACCAATCTTTGAAGCGGCCTTGTTTCTCACGAACCCACCACCACCAATCTCTCCGTCGCCCGCGTCATCGCCACATACATCAGCCGCGCCTCTTCCTCATCCTCGCTCGTGAGCGAATCCGCACCCGGAATCACCACCAGCGGAAATTCCAGGCCCTTGCTGCTGTGGAAGGGCAGCAGGCGCACGGTGTCCTGCTTCGAATCAAAACGAATGTCATCTTTCCAGGTCGCCGGAATACCGAGGCGGTTCAGCGCGGCGCGCACTACCTTGCAGGTCGGGTAATGCCGGTAGAGCACCGCCATGTCCCGCCAAGGCGTGCCCGCCTCATGAGCTTCTTTCAGGTGGCGGGCGATCCATTCGCCTTCATCCTGCTGTTTCGACAATTTGATCAATAGCGGCGCCTCGCCATGCCGCCCGGCGGAAATCGGCGCCACGCGCGGCACGCCGTCTTCGTCGGCCTCACTGGGCGTGAGGCATTCGGCGGCAAACTGTTTGGCGAAGTCCAGCACTTCGCGGGTGTTGCGGTAATTCACCTTGAGCACGGTGGTGCGGCCCTGCGCCTGAATGCCCACGCTCTTGAAGCTGAAGTTGCGCTTCTTGCCGGCGTCGTAGATGGACTGGGCGTCGTCGTAGAGCACCAGCAGGGAATTCGTTGCCGGGTCGACCATCCCTGTTACGAGCTTGAGCCATTCGGGGCGGAAGTCGTGGCCTTCGTCGATGAGCACGGCTTCGTACTGCCCGCCGGGAATCTGGCCGCGCGTGGCGGCGTCGATCACGGCCTGCACCTGTGCGGCGTAGTAGGCGTCGTTGTCTTCGCCCTTGACCGGCATGTCGACGTGGTAGGCCTTGAGCTGGGCGTAGCACCAGCTGTGGAAAGAGCGCACATTGACCTTGTCCGCCACGCCGCGCGCCTTCATCCAGGCTTCGAGCCGGGCCGCGAGCGACTTGTTGTAGCAGAGCACGAGGATGGGCTTGGTGGCGGCGCGCGCGAGGTGCTCGGCGCGGTAGCCAAGGATCAGCGTCTTGCCGGAGCCAGCCACGCCGTGGATGACGCGGTGGCCTTCGCCCAGGCTGCGCGCGAGCTGCTCCTGCTGCAGATCCATGACGCGCATGATGTCCGGCAGCTGGACGGGCTCGGCCTCAGTCTCGGCCACGCTCTCGAACAGCCCGCCCTGCGTGGGGGCGGCAATGCGCACTTCGGGAAAGAGCTGCCAGCGGATGCGGTCGATCTGCGGCAGGCTCAGCAGGCAGGTGAAGCGGATGCGGAACATCTGCCACAGACGTTCCTGAAAGGCTTCCGGCTCGACCGATTCGGTCATCTCATCCATGCAGATCACGAGGTTTTCCGGAATCACCTCGCCGAGCTGGCCCTCGGTGAACTGCTTGCGTGTCATGTGGCTGAAGACCACGCCATAGGCCCAGGGAAGGCGCAGCTTGCCTTGCTCGCGCCCGCTGCTGAAGACGAGCTGCGGGTCGCGCTGCAGCACATTGGAAACCGCCTGCGCGTAGTGCCGCGCCTGCTCCAGCGGATTGGCGACATGCTTGAGGCCGGTCGGGGTCAGGATGGCTGCGTCACTGCGGGTCATGGACTGCAGCGTATCGACCTTCCAGTCCTTGACCTCCAGCACCAGGATGCCGCGCCGGGGATGGAGCACGATGAAATCGGGGTGATCGTTGCGCGCGCCGCCCAACGGCACGTCGTACCAGCACAGGTAGTCGTCTTCGAGCTTGGCTTCGAGGCGCTGCGCAAAGCGCCGCTCGCCCGCCTGCATGCGCCCGGCGCAACTGCCGTAGGCGGGAATCAGTGTGGCCATGAGTCCTCCAGCCCGGTCGGGGCCAGGATGTGTCGCGCGGAGAGAACGGTTTGAGGCGGAATCACGATGCGAAGCGGAGCCAGCGGCCACGCGGCGGTGTGCGGGCTCGCATGCAGCATGGCCTGGCCGAGGGTACGGCGATCCGCGCCGCGTGGGTCGCGTGGACACGAACGCTGACAGTTGTACGGATCACTGCGCAGCGGCGGCCGCACAGGCAATGGCTTGCCCGCGTGTGTGCGAGTGCTGAACGCCGGAATCCGTGTGGCCATGCCCTCCCCCGTGATGCGTCAGATGTGCCGCCTTGCCTTGAGGCGTGCTTGTGCGCTCATTGTAGGAAGCGGAAAGCCCCTTTTGTCAGGATGGCGAATGCGCGGGCGGACTTTCTTCACGCTGCTGTGGTTTTGTGCGCAGCGCCGCCCGGCGTGTTCGAAACAGAAACATGTGGCGCGGTCTGCGGGCCGTCCGGCGCATGACAGGCGGATGCGGGCGTGGCCGTCTGCATGAAGCGGTGAGTGCGGCGGTGGATGCGTGAGAGGGTGCCTGCCTGCAGGGCGCCGGGTCCGCGAGCCGGCGAACGCCTGCCCGGCGAGCGATCAGCAGTGCGCGAGCCCTGGCCTGCGCACGGCTGATCCGGCACCTGTCGCTCAGAGGATGGAGGCGATGCCGATGTTGATGACGAAGATGGACGCGACGACGCCCAGAACGGTGATGCAGAAATCGCGAAGGAATCGCATGGTGTGTCTCCCGTGGTTCGGATGAAGTGGAAAGGCTTCGACATTCAGGACAACGTCATGCAACACGCACCGCATGGCGCCGCCCTGGCCTGCCAGACGGGCCGGAGTGCTCCGGCGCATCGTCTTCGCTCTGACAGACCCGGTGCCGGGCCGAGGCGTTCCGTGCCGCGCGGCTTCTGCAGAAAAAACGCGACGGGGCTGACGCAGCTTCGCAAGGCGACCCCGCCGGCGAGGCTGCGCCGGGCCCGGCGCGCCCTGTTCGCCCCGGGCAGGCGCCGCCAATCCGGCAGAAATGCCGGAGTCATCACAATCGACAGCGCCGTCCGACGGACGGCGAGGCGTCAAGCCCCTCGAAAATCAGCGCGGAACGGGGCATTCCAGCCCGAAAGGGAAGGCATTTCCTCCACTCGTTCGGCATAAGCGGCCGCTCATGCCCGCCACACCGCTTTCAGCGGCGACCGGCGGCGTTCGCGCAGTGGCAGCGGTGGCGCAAGGGAAAATTCCGGCAAATCAGAAACATAAAAGTTCAGGCGGCAGCGCCGGCCAATGGCCTGCGGTCTGAGGTTCCGACGCTTTCAGACGGATCAGGCATGAGACGCGGCTCATGCCCCGGCACAACAATCAGGGAGTTTTTCAATGCATGTGTCTTCACGACTCGGGCTCGCGCTCGGCTTCACCCTGCTCTGCGGCAGCGCCATGGCAGAGCACCCCATGGTGGCCGCCCACCGTGGCCATTCGGTCGCCAGCCAGACGGAAGCCGCGCGTGCTGCGAACAGCGCCATCGCCGCCCCGGTGCAGCAAGCCCGCATCCAGGGCCGCAGCAGCCAGTTGCGCTATCAGGTGATCAATGGCTCGGCGATGCTGGGCGGTGACATGATGCTGGGCAATGCCGACTATGTGCGCCAGCACGGTGTGCCGGACTTCGGCCGCCTGCTCGCCCACCGCTCGCCGGAAGCGGCCAAGGCTCGCCAGGCACAGATCGCGGCAAGCAATGTGTCGCTCTCGGCGCCGGCCGGCTCCAGCTCGAACGGGGTGACGCGTGCCGTGAGCCGCTGGCCGAACAACGTGCTCTATTACGTGATCGACAGCTCGATGAACACCAAGGGCCGTCAGGCGATCACCGATGGTCTGGCGATGCTCGCCGCACGCAGCCCGATCCGCTTCGTGGCCCGCACGAGCGAAGCCAACTATGTGAATTTCACCGCCGGCAGCGGTTGCTGGTCTTATGTGGGCATGATCGGCGGCAAGCAGGACATCTCGCTCGGCAGCGGTTGCGAATATTCATTTGTCGTGGCGCACGAAGTGATGCACGCGCTGGGCTGGCAGCATGAGCATCAGCGCGCTGACCGCGATGCCTACCTCACGATCAATCTGGCGAACATCACCAGCGGCATGGAGTACAACTTCGACAAGCTGCCGGCCACCGAATCGGAAGCCTACGGCGCTTATGACTTCGCCTCGATCATGCATTACGACGCATATGCCTTCTCGAGCAACGGCAAGCCGACGATGGTGCCGGTCTCGAGCAGCGTGGGGCTGAACTCCTTCGGCCAGTCGACCACGCTGAGCGCCGGTGACGTGGATGCGCTGAACCACTTCTACCCGGCCAGCTCGTCGAGCAGCTCGGCCACCTCGTCGGCCTCGAGCAGCCGGGCTTCGTCGTCCAGCAGTCGTGCGTCCTCGTCCTCCTCGTCTGCGGCGGCTTCGTCCTCCAGCAGCCGGGCGTCGAGCGCGAGCAGCGCGTCGTCCAGCCGTGCTTCGTCGGCCGCATCGTCGTCGAGCAGCAAGGCGGCCAGCTCCAGCAGCGCATCGAGCCGCTCCAGCAGCTCGTCCAGCACGGCCAGCCAGGCATTCGTGATCACCCCGAGCAGCAACACGCTGAGCGTGACACTGGGCCGCACCGGCAGCCTGGCGTTCGCGATCCAGGGCACGAGCACGGAGCTCTCGGGCGCGACGCGTTATGCCGCAAGCATCAGCAACAGCGCCGTGGTGGGCATCTCCGGCCTGGGCATCGCGAATGGCAGCAGCAGTGCAGACAAGTGGCTGCTGGTGAAGCCCTCGCGCCGTGGCACGAGTACCATCCGGCTCTATGCGACCTCGGCGAGCGGACGCATGAGCAGCTTTGATCTGACCGTCACCGTACGCTGAGACCGAGACGCGGCCGGAAGCTTGAGTCCGGCCGCGATCGAGGCAACACTGGCAGTTTCCCCCAACGAAGAATGGATCGAATGCACTCATGGCACGCTTGCTTCGCAGCTTTCTTCTCGCGGCGCTGAGTCTGGGCATGTCCGCCTGTCTCAATGCCGCGCCGGATCCACTCCCCTGGCTGAAAGGGGAGATCCATATCGACCCCGCACTGGCTGATTTTCCGGCCAGCGAGCTGGAGCTGAGCCTCTACCACATCGGGCCGGCAGACCGTGCCGCCGAGCTGGTCGACCGCAGCCGCACGCCGCTGGAGGCGCATGTGCAGGGCAAGGCGACGCGCCTGCCCTTCAGCCTCGGCAAGGCCAGCCAGTACCAGGCCGGCGAACGTTACTTCTTCACCGCCTACATCCTGCACGATGGTCAGCGCAGCCATGCCGGGCGCTGCGGTGCGGCGCTGGCGGCAAGCTGCCCGGCTGGTGAGCCGGCCGGCATGCAGGCGATGAAGCTGGAGTTCGACGAGCTGCCGACCACGCAGTATGAGGAAGCGCCGCGCCCTTCGCGCTGGCGGTGAATGCGATCGCGGCGCGGCCGGGTGAACCCCGGCTGTCGCACCGCCTGCAGCCCTTCAGAGGATGGCCGCGACCAGCAGCCTGATGGCATGGACGGATGCTGCCGCGCCGAGCGCCGTGATGACGAAATCCCGGATCGGTCTCACGATTTCGTTCCTCTGACGCTGGTGGTGGGCACACATGCAGCCTAAGGAGGAGCGGGCCACCGGCTGCACGCCCCGCCCTCCCGCAAGCCGATGATTGCGGGCCGGGCTGCGCGCCCGCGGCTTCCGGCAGGAATGCGCACAATTCGCCATCGGCTTGCTGCGATCTCGACATGCGCTGTTGCGCGGCTGTATCGGCACGCCGGCGACCATCACCTGAACCCCGCGCGCCGGGACGGGCTGCATTGGCGGAAACCCGGCTCAAGCTCAGCCTCGCGCGGCCGTGATTCGAAGGAGTTTCCCTCGCGTATCACTTGATGAAATCCCTCCCCCCTTCCCTTCTGTCGCCCGAGCTGATCCAGGATGTGCTGGATGCGCTGCCTGCCCCGGTGTTCGTGAAGGACAGGCACGGTCTCTATCTCGGCTGCAACCGGGCCTTTTCGACACTGGTCGGCAAGCGGCCGGACGAGATCGCGGGCAAGTCCGTCTTCAATCTGTGGGAGCCGGATCTGGCCAAGATCTATTTCGATGCCGACGAGGCCCTGATGGCGAGCGGCAAGATGCAGCAGTACGAAGCGCAGGTCATCACACAGTCGGGCGAGCGGCGCGATGTGCTCTTCTACAAAGCGCTGCTGAGCGACGCCACCGGCAGCATCACCGGCATGGTCGGCACCATTCTCGATATCACCGAGCGCAAGACGCTCGAACGCACGCTGACTGCGCTGGCCGAGCATGACGCGCTGACCGGCCTGCTCAACCGGCGGGCGATCTTTGATTACATGCAGCGCATGAGCGACCCCCGCCCGGTGGCGGTGCTGATGTGCGACCTGGACCACTTCAAGGCCATCAACGACGCGCACGGCCATTTCGGCGGCGATGAAGTGCTGCGCACCACCGCGCGCCTGCTGCAGGCCCAGCTGCGCGAGGAAGACCGGCTGGCACGGGTGGGCGGCGAGGAATTCCTGATCATCCTGCACAACGCGGACGCCGGCATCGCCCTGCAGGTGGCCGAGCGCCTGCTGGCGGCCGTCAGCCACGCGCAGATCATGTATGAAGGCCGGCGGATCGATGTGAGTCTGAGCCTTGGCGCTGCGGTGGGCCACGCTGCTGGCGGCGCCGCAGTGGGGCTGGTGCGGATCGCCGACGACCGGCTCTACCGGGCCAAGCGTGAAGGCCGCGGCCGGATCGTGATGAGCGACTGAACACTGCGCACATTGCGGGCACGTCCTTCGCCTGCAACCGGCATGAAAAAGGCCGCCCGGGCGCAAGACATGCGCGCGGACGGCCCGGCAGGCTGCGCAGTTCGCGCAGCGAGTGCTTATTGCCGCTCGAAGGCGCCGAGGTCAGGCGCCGATCCGAGATAGGGCAGACCGACGTCGACGCCCTTGTCGATCATCTTGCTGGAGGAAGAAAGACGGAACAGGTTGTTGCTCGGCAGGCTGCCGTCGGCATTGCGTGCAGCGGTAGCAAGGCTGGTGTCCAGGCTGGCGAAATCCGAGCTGCTGGCGGCCAGGCCGGTGTTCCAGGTGTTGTTGGTGGAGGTGGCGTTCGCGATGCTGTCTGCGCTGCCACCGGAGAGCGAGATGTTGTTCTTGAAGATGTGCTTCGAACCTGAAGCCACCGCCTGGCCGAAGCCGTAGTTGATGCCGTTCTTGTAGCTGATGTTGTTGTAGACCGTGACGCTGCCGGTGTTGCTGTTCTGGTCGAAGCCCTTCTTTGTGTTGCCGAAGGCCACCGACTGGGTGATCACGTTGTTTTCGGCCACGTTGTTGCCGCCGAGCTTGAAGCCGTTGCCGTTTCCGACAAAGCCGCCGTAGCCCCAGCTGTCCACCCCGTTGTTGAAGGCCCAGCTCTTTTCGATCACGACCTTTTCGGTGCTGTCGAAGGTGTCGAAGCCGTCATCCGAGTTGTTCCAGGCGCGGCAGCCATAGAAATAGTTGCCGGGGCCCTGTGTCTGCTTGGAAGCGAAACCGTCCGCCATGCCGCCCAGCTTCTTCGGGTCGTAGTTCATGTAGGAATCGGTGTTGATGACATTGGTATATGAGCCGCCCTTGTTGATTTCCAGCCCGCTGTTGCGGTTGTTGTAGAAGGCGGTGTTCTCGAAAGTGTTGTAGGAACCGGTCACGTAGGCGCCCTGATAGCCGGCGCGGGTGACTGCAATGCCCTTGAAGTACCAGTAGCTGCCGGTCACATAGAAGCCGTAGGAGCTATCGACATAGGTGTTGGCGGGGAAGGAGAAGTCGATCACCGCGCGGCCGCAGTTGGCCGCCACCATGTAGATCCTGGCGCTGGCGCTGCCGGACTTCGACAGCGTGATGGTGTTCTTCGCGCCTGCGGTATAGGGAATGGTATAGGTGCCCGGCTGCAGCAGGATCATCTGGCCTGCCGACACCTTCGACAGCGCGGCCGAGAAGCTCATCGGCGCCGAAAAGCTGGTGCCCGCCCCGCTGGCCGAGCCACCGGGGGTGACGTAATACACCTTGGACGCGGTAAGGTTGCTGGTCTCGGTGCCGCAGCCGGTGATGGTGACGGCCGAGGCCTGGCCGCCGAAGATGAGCAGGCCGAGGCCCGCAGCAATGAGTGCGTGATTCATGTTTCCGTCTCCTGGTCTTGCCTTGTTGGAAGTGTGGGCAGCCTGGCCGCCCGCTGCGGAATACCCGCAGCCCGAAAATGCTATCAGCACCCGGTGCGGGGTGGAACGGGCCGCCGGATCGGGCCGCCGGATGGCGCGGATCGCGCTGCCGGCTTGATCCTGCGCATGCTGCATCGCATCAAGCCAAAATCAGTTTGCGTTGCAGGCGGCTCAGGTTTACCCTAGCCCCTCTTTCCACCCCGTCCGGCATCAAAGTCCCTGTTTCGCACCGGGATGCCCGGCGGGCGCCAGAGCGGCAGAATTCCAGTAACCGACGACCTCATGCGTCACATTTTCCAAGGGAGCCTTCCATGAAGATTGCACTCATCAACGAGAACAGCCAGGCAGCCAAGAACGAAATCATCTTCAACGCACTGAAGACCGTTGCCGAGCCCCTGGGCCACCAGGTTTTCAACTACGGCATGTACGGCGCTGAAGACAAGGCTTCGCTGACCTATGTCCAGAACGGCATCCTGGCCGCCATCCTGCTGAACTCCAAGGCTGCCGACTTCGTCGTGACCGGCTGCGGCACCGGCATGGGCGCCATGCTGGCCCTGAACTCTTTCCCGGGCGTGTTCTGCGGCCTGGTGATCGACCCGACCGACGCTTTCCTGTTCGGCCAGATCAACGACGGCAACGCCATCTCCATGCCCTACGCCAAGGGCTTCGGCTGGGCTGCCGAGCTGAACCTGCAAGACGTGTACCGCAAGCTGTTCGACGGCGAGCGTGGCCTGGGCTACCCGAAGGAACGCGCCGCCATCATGGCGAAGAACCGTGGCATCCTGAAGGATGTGAAGGCTTCCACCACCAAGGATCTGGTCAGCGGCCTGAAGGGTCTGGACCAGGAACTGGTCAAGGGTGCGATCGCTGGCGAGAAGTTCAAGGAATACTTCTTCGCAAACGCCACCGACGAAGGCATCATCGCCTACGTCAAGGGCATCACCGGCTGATTGCGCTGCAAGGCCTGATCCACGAAAAACCCGCCGCTGGCGGGTTTTTTGTTGCCTGCCGAGTGCAGGCGGTTTTGCTGGCGGAGACCACGGCGCATGGTGAGTCTTCGGGCAGGCCCGCGCGGCACTGCCGCCTTCCGGTGAGAAGCGATCATGAGACGCCTGCCGGTCGCGCGAGCCTTCACGCTGAGGGAGTCCAGCCCGGTAGCGTTCATCAAAAAGCCCGCCATGACGGCGGGCTTTTTCGGTGCGGCGAACGCTCGCGCTTACTTCTGCTCGTCGCCGCCCGTGAGCAGCGGAATGCTGCCTTCAGACTGCGCACCCAGCAGGCCGGTACGGCTGTAGATGCCGAGCTTCTGGCGCGTGTCGGAAATATCGAGGTTGCGCATCGTCAGCTGGCCGATGCGGTCGGCCGGGGTGAAGGCTGCGTCTTCCACCTTCTCCATCGACAGGCGCTCCGGCGCGTAGGTGAGGTTCGGGCTCTCGGTGTTCAGGATCGAGTAGTCGTTGCCACGGCGCAGTTCCAGCGTGACTTCACCGGTGATGGCGCGGGCCACCCAGCGCTGGGCGGTTTCGCGCAGCATCAGGGTCTGCGGGTCGAACCAGCGGCCCTGATACAGCAGGCGGCCGAGCTTCATGCCGTTCATGCGGTACTGCTCGATGGTGTCTTCGTTATGGATGCCGGTGACGAGCCGCTCATACACGATGTGCAGCAGGGCCATGCCCGGGGCTTCGTAGATGCCTCGGCTCTTGGCTTCGATGATGCGGTTCTCGATCTGGTCGCACATGCCCAGACCATGACGGCCACCGATGATGTTGGCTTCGTTGAAGAGCTCGACCGCGCTGGCAAAGGTCTGGCCGTTGATCGCCACCGGCACGCCTTCTTCGAAACGGACGGTCACGGTTTCGTTCTTGACGACCACGTCGTCACGCCAGAAAGCCACGCCCATGATCGGCTTGACGATGTGCATGCCGGCGTTGAGGAACTCCAGATCCTTGGCTTCGTGCGTGGCGCCGAGCATGTTGGAGTCGGTCGAGTAGGCCTTCTCGACGCTCATCTTGTAGTCGAAGCCGTTGGCGATGAGGTATTCGCTCATTTCCTTGCGGCCGCCGAGTTCGTCGATGAAGCTCTGGTCCAGCCAGGGCTTGTAGATTTTCAGCGCCGGGTTGGCGAGCAGACCGTAGCGGTAGAAACGCTCGATGTCGTTACCCTTGTAGGTCGAACCGTCGCCCCAGATGTTGACGCCGTCTTCCTTCATCGCCACGACCAGCGCAGTGCCGGTGACTGCACGGCCCAGCGGGGTGGTGTTGAAGTAGGTGGCACCGCCGCTCTTGATGTGGAAAGCACCGCACTGGATGGCGGCAATGCCTTCGGCCACCAGCTGCGGGCGGCAGTCGATCAGGCGGGCAATCTCGGCGCCGTAGGCGCGGGCCTTGCGCGGGATCTCTTCGTAGTCGGATTCGTCCGGCTGGCCGAGGTTGGCGGTATAGGCACAGGGCACGGCCCCCTTGCCGCGCATCCAGTGCACGGCGGCGGAGGTATCAAGGCCGCCCGAAAAGGCGATGCCGACGCGCTCGCCGGCGGGAATCTTCTGGAGGATGGTTGCGGTCACGTCAGACGTCTCGGACAGGGAGTCAAATGAAGCGCGCATTGTAGCGCGTCCCCGCCCCTGCGTCCGGCAAGGGCGGAAGCACATCGTGCGCGGGGTTCCACACGGACTCCCGCGAACGCCCGGCGTCTCAGCGCGTCACGCTCAGGCTGCTGCCGGTGGCAAAGGCGCCCAGCGTGGCGTCCCAGCCCTGCCCGGCACTGCTGTTGTCGGCGTTGGCCGGGCGGATCGCGTAGCGCACATCAGACGCCAGCAGCGGATCGGGGAAGGCGATCAGCAGGTCGTAAGTGCCTGCCGCCTGCCCTGCCGGCACCATCGCCGTGAGTGCGGCCACGCTGGTGTCCCCGGGCAGCCAGCCGCGTGGGTCCGAGCCGGTGGCATCGATCTGCGTTACGGCCAGCGTCGAACGGTTGCGCAGCAGCACGCGAATGCCGCGCGGATTGAAAGGGCGCGCCCAGCCGGCGTTGAGCACCGTGAGCGACAGCGGCAGGGCCGCCCCCGCCGCCACGCTCGCCGGATGACTGCTCTTCACCAGTTGCAGGCGGTAGCCCATCTTGCGGCGCACTTCGGCCATGCAGCCCTGGCTCGTCCAGTTTTCATGGAACAGGGGCCGGTAGTACTCGTCGTTCAGGTAGCTCAGGTGATAGCGCGCGCCTTCGCCGAGGATGTCATCACAGCTCGTGCGGGCCACGGCTCCGCTCTCGTCCGCGGGATTGCAGGTCTCGCCGCCGAAGGGCGCGAGCCCGCTCATCGAGGCGACGTAGCTGCGTTGCGTGGCACGGGTGGCAGCACTGTCGGAATAGGTGCCGACGTCGGTGTCGCTGGCGAGGAAGCAGTCGTTGTGCATGCCAAGCCGGTAATTGCCGGCCAGCACCGACGAGAGTGCGGGCAGGGTCGGTGTCCACTCCATCAGGTAGCCGGCATAGCGGATCTGCACGAAGCGGCTGGCGGGCACCGCGGCCAGCAGTGCATCACGAACGCTGGCGCGGCTCGAGGCAGTCAGCAGATTGTTCGACGAGGTGTGCCACTCGCCCCAGGCACCGATGAAACCGGCCTGCACGAAGGCGATCACATCGGCATTGCGTGTGAGCACCGGTGCGAGTTGCGCGAGGTGCGCCTGCACCTGGGCAAGACTCGCATCCTGCGCATTCTGGTAGCCGGTTTCGTCTTCCGGATAGTTGTAGGCGGCGCGAATGACGAGCTTCACGCCATTGGCGCGGGCATTCGCAAAACTCGCATCCAGCTTGGTGAGCAGGCTGTCCGGCAGGGTCGTGCTGCGGTAGCTGTCGAGGCGCAGCAGCGAATAAACCAGGCGATAGCCGCTGGTGTAGGCATCCTTCATGTCGGCCGAGGTCACCGCGTCCAGTCCCGCCCAGGTCCAGCGATAGAAGCCGCGCTCCGGATTGGGCAGGTCTTCGGTACTGGCGGCAAAGCTCGCGCTCACGCCGTAATCGACCGCGGCGGCAACGCTGGATGACGCCGCCGACGAGGCGCTGGACGCCGAAGCCGCGGACGAGGCCGCCCGGGAGGAAGCCACCGAGGAGGTACTGAGCGCAGACGACTGCGAGGACGAAGCCACCGAACCGGTCGTGCCGGCAGTGCCGTCACCGCCACCTCCACCGCCACAGGCGCTCAAGAGGATCAGGAGCGCAGCAGTCAGCGCGGACAAGGGGTGGCGAGGCAGCATCTTCATCATTCGGCTTGAAACAGGATCAGGCCGCAGTGTGCCGCGCGCCGCACGCGCAGCCCTTGCCGGATGGCCGCTCGGGCCAGCCGCGCAGCGCACGGCACCGGGGTAAGCCCTGAGCCGTGTCTGCCCGCCTGTTCATGCCCGGATCCGGGCGGCCTGCCACATAGTGGGGCTCATCCAATCCCCCGGAGGCCGGGCATGGGAAACACTTCAGACACCGCTTCACTGGCCAGGCTGCTGCCGACCCAGGTGCCGGCCGACGGCATCTCGGCGGAAATCGACCGCATCCTGCGTGCGGTGCGCGCGCATCTCGACATGGATGTCGCATTCGTATCCGAGTTCATGGACGACGTCCGGATCTTCCGGCATGTCGACGCGGCGGGCTGGACGCCGGTGCAGACCGGAGACGCCATTCCGCTGGACGCCGGCTACTGCAAGCGCGTGGTGGAAGGCATCCTGCCCCGGTTGATCCCCGACACCGCCCAGGTGCCGGCCGCGGTGGCGATTCCCGAGACCGCGGCGGTACCGATCGGCGCACACATCTCGGTGCCGGTGCGGCTCTCGGACGGCCGCCTCTACGGCACCTTCTGCTGCTTCGGCTTCAAGGCCGAACCCACGCTCAACGAGCGCGACCTGCGCATCATGGAAACCTTCGGCGAACTGGTGGCCTTCCAGGTCGAGCGCCAGATCTGCCTCCAGCATGTGCAGGAAGAGAAACGCGCGCGGGTCAGCGCGGTTCTCGACCAGGGCGGGCCGCAGATCCTGTTCCAGCCCATCTGCCGCCTGAGCGACGGCGAGCTTGTCGGCGTGGAAAGCCTGTCGCGCTTTCCCTCCGGACCGGACGCCGACCCGGAAACCTGGTTCAGCGACGCAAACGAGGCAGGCATGGGCCTGGCGCTCGAAACCAGTGCGATCCGCAATGCCCTGCAGGCGCTCGGGCAACTGCCCGACTCGCTCTACCTGGCGGTGAACGCCTCACCCGAAACCCTCATGGACGCCAGCTTCGACGCCCTGTTCCAGGATGTCGATCCGACACGGATCGTGCTCGAGCTGACCGAGCATGTCAGGGTGCGCGACTATGCCGGCCTGATGCAGCGCATTGCGCGGCTGCGCGCGCGCGGCATGCGGCTCTCGGTGGATGATGCCGGTGCCGGTTACGCCAGCATGCGGCACATCCTCAATCTGCATCCCGAGATGATCAAGCTCGACGTGAGCCTGACCCGCGGCATCGACCAGGACCCGGCCCGCCGGGCGCTGGCCGCCGCGCTGATCGATTTCGGCCGCCAGACCGGCTGCAGCGTGCTGGCAGAAGGCATCGAGACGCCCGCCGAATATGCGCTGCTGGGCAAGCTCGGCGCCACCAACGCGCAGGGCTTCTACCTCAGCCCGCCGCTGCAGCTGCCCGAGTTGCTGCGCTTTGCCCACGACCACCGGATCGCAAGCCCGGCGGGGCGGCGAAGCGAAGCCTGAGCGGCAAGGCGCTCAGCGCGGCCGCGCGCCGGCGCTGCCATACCAGGCGATGTAGAGGTAGCACAGCGCCGGAATGATGAAGGACGGCATCAGGCCGAAGCTGTCCGCCCCCCAGCCCTGCAGCAGTGGCACTACCGCACCGCCCACGATGGCCATGCAGAGCATGCCCGAGCCTTCGCTGGTGAAGCGGCCGAGGCGCGCTACCGCAAGCGAGAAGATCGTGGGGAACATGATCGAATTGAAAAGACCGATCGACAGCATGGCCCACATCGCGAGCCGCCCCTGCAGCAGGATCGCCAGGGCCAGCAGCGCAATGTTGAACAAGGCATTGAAGGCGAGCAGGCGGGTGGCCGGAATCCGCTGCATGAGCGCGCTGCCGACGAAGCGTCCGACCATCGCGCAGCCCCAGTAGATCGACAGGTAGCGGCCGGCGACCTCCGGCGGCAGGCCTGCGATCGAGGGCTGCCCCATCACCGCGACCAGCAGACTGCCGATTGAGACCTCGGCCCCCACATACGCGAAGATGCCCAGCGCGCCCAGCACCAGATGCGGGTACTGCCAGATGCTGCGGCGGGCCGGCAGCGCGTCGCCATCGTCGGCACCGGCTTCGCCGGTCCCCCGGGGCAGCCTGAAGACCGCGATGAACACCGCAATCGCACCGAGCACGGCAGCGAGTACCAGATAGGGATGCTGGACGGCGTTGAGCTGGGCCTGCTCATACGCGGCAAGCTCTGTCGCAGACAAGGCCTGCAGCTCCGGGGCCGATTTCACGGCGACGGCCAGGATGAAAGCCGCGCCCAGGGCCGGGCCCACCGTGGTGCCCAGCGAGTTGAAGGCCTGGGTCAGGTTGAGCCGGCTGGAGGCGGTTTCCGGCGAGCCGAGCGCAGTCACGAAGGGATTGGCCGCGACCTGCAGGAAGGCGATACCACTGGCAAGCACGAAGAGCGCACCGAGAAACAGCGGATAGGACTTCATGCCGGCCGCCGGGTAGAACATCAGGCAACCGCTGGCCGCGATCAGCAGGCCCATCAGGATGCCGCCCTTGTAGCCGATTTTCTCGACCACCACGCCCGCCGGGAAAGACATCACGAAATAGGCCATGAAAAAGCAGAACTGCACCAGCATGGCCTGCATGTAGTTCAGCGTGAAGAGTGCCTTGAGATGCGGGATCAGGATGTCATTGAGTGAGGTGATCAACCCCCACATGAAGAACAGCACCGTCAGCGCGATCAGCGCACTGCGGTTGCTGGAAGGCGTTGATGCCTGCCCGTGTTGCGGATTCATGCCATTCCTCCATCCTGAAACAAGCCTGCCGGCGTACCCGGCGAGGGAGCAAGCTTGCCACGCGGCGGGCGGAACAACCATCGTGCGGAGATTAAAAACAGGCGCCCGCACAGACCCGCCGGAGCGCAATCCTGCCTCTGCCGGCGAAAAGGTTTTTGCCGCTCATCCCGCTTCCTGCGCCGCCAGCGCATCCGTCCCGCGCGCCGATCGCCGGGCGACGATCGGCGGCATGGCAGCCCCGCATAATCCGCCGTCATATGCGCCCACTCGCCCGCCCGGGCTCAACGCGAGGCGCCGGAAAGGGAGTTCAGCGAGATGAAAGCCTTACGCCACGCAGCCCTGTTGCTGCTGGCTCTCGGAGCCACGGCCAGCCATGCGGCCAACCGCCCCGCGGGCTATGTCACGATCTGCAAGGAAGGCCAGACCTGCACGCTGGCCGCCAGCAGCAATGTCGCCTTCGGCCGCGCCGACAAATTCTTCTACCGCACGCTGTCGGGCAGCTTTGTCTGCAGCAACGCGACCTTCGGCGGCCGCATCACCGGGGGCGTGAACGAATGCTCGATCCCGACAGCTAGCAGCAGCGCCAGCTCCAGCAGCGCGGTGTCCTCGAGTTCGAGCAAGGCCTCTTCGAGCGCGGCGAGCAGTGCCAGTGTTGCCAGTTCCAGCAAGGCCTCGTCCAGCTCCAGTGCGGCGGCCGTGTCGTCTTCCGGCAGCAAGGCGTCTTCAGCCTCCAGTGTGGCGGTCTCCAGCTCCAGCAAGGCTTCATCCGCCAGCAGCTCGGTGGCGAGCAGTGCGGCCGCATCCAGCAGCGTGTCCTCGTCGAGCAGCAGCACGACCACTGCGAGCTGCACCGCCGGCAGCGGCAGCACCAGCTGGCCCAGCTGCAGCGTGCCGAAAACGACTTGCGTCGCCGGCACCTGGGGCGTGACCAATCCGTCCGGCATGCCCGCCGTGCAGTATCAGACCGCCCACTTCGCCTTCCGCTGGAACGGCACGACAGCTACCCAGGCCCAAGCCCAGGCCGCTGGCGCGATGCTGGAAACGATCTGGGAGACCTACATGAACAAGGTGGGCTTCACCGAGCCCTACTGCGACACCGCCACCAAGTACAAGGCCAATATCCACATCGATTCCACCTTCGGGCTCTCGGGCGGCGTGACCGGCACGCGTGACATGGGCATGTGGATCGGCCCGCTGGCACTGGCCGACAACTGGGGCCTCGCACATGAGTTCGCCCATGCGCTGCAGGGCTCGTCGCAAGGCATGCGTGATTCGCCCTATGTCGGCTGGATCTGGGAAAGCCACGCCAACTGGATGGCGCACCAGCTCGACCAGTTCCGCAGCGAAGTGCATTGCTCCGAGATGCTGGTCAACGGCCCGCACCTCTACCTCGGTTCCACCCGCGACCGCTACTGCAACTGGCAGGTCTGGGAATACCTGAAGGACCGCTACTGCTACCAGGCCGTCAATGACATCTGGACTAAGTCACTCAAGCCCGGCCAGAGCGGCTACCTCAACGAGGATCCCTTCACCGTGCTCGCCCGCAACATGGGCTGGTCGGTCAGCCAGCTCAACGACTTCCTCGGCGAATGGGCGCTGCACAACGTGAACTGGGATTACCGCAACCACGACGGAACAGACCAGGGCACGGTGTATCGGGCGAAGTACGGCTCCTATGACGACCGCAGCGGCGTGCGCCGCCTGCGCGTGACCCGCCTCGACCCGATGGACAAGAGCCTGCGCCGCTTCTCGGTGCCGGCCGCCTGGGCACCGCAGCGCTGGGGCTACAACCTGGTCCGCCTGTATCCGGACAGCGGCGCGAGCACCGTGAAGGTCACCTTCCGTGGCGTCGTGCAGACTTCGCCGGTCAACACCGCCTTCGGCAGCTACCTGAACCAGCCTTCCAGCATTCCGAACGCCAACTCCGGCTGGCGCTGGGGCGTAGTCGCGATCGATGCCGACGGCAAGTCGCGCTACAGCGCCCTGCAGAGCGGCTCGGACGGCGAGGTGAATTTCTGCCTGCAGACCGGCGACAAGTCGCTGTGGATGGTGGTGATGGCCGCGCCGCTGACGATGCAGCAGATCATCTGGGACCAGATGTACTACTCCGTCTATCGCTATCCGTGGATGGTGCAGTTCCAGAACGCGATGCCTGAAGGCTTCCAGACCGGCGCCGCCACGCCCACCACGGGAGGCGCCTGGCACAGCAACGGCGGCGGCTGGGTGGCGAGCGCGGCGTCCGTCGCCTCCACCGCCTATGTCGGCCCCTATGCCCAGGTGCTGGGTGGCACGGTGTCGGGTAACGCCCGCATCGAAGACCACGCGGTCATCCTCAACGGCACGGTCAGCGGCAGCGCCGTGGTCGGCGGGCTGACGGTGCTCTCCGGCAACACGGCGGTCACCGGCAGTGCGAAGGTCGGCACCGTGTATTACGGCCCCGGCGCCTACGAAACCGGCATCACGCTGTCGGGCACCGCGCAGCTCTATGGCGATGTGGAGGAGCGCGGCGTATCGCTCTCCAAGGGTGTGTTCTACGGTTTCGTCGACAGCTCGGTGGCTGCCGACACGGCCCAGGGAGCTGCCCGCACCGCGCCGGTGGTGGAAGTCACGGCCCCGCCGACCTACACCTGGCGGCCCTGAGCCCGCGCCGGACGGATTCCGGCATGCCTGAAGGGGGCCGCGCTTGCGGCCCTTTTCACGTCCACGCCACGGGAAACCCTGTACGGCCGGGCACTCAAGAAGCGGAGCCGTTCTCCGTTAGCCGGAGGAGCAACCTTCCTGCGAGAGGCATCCAATGCAGTTCCGCGCCGACGACATAGCAAGCCTGGGCACCCTGGCCACGAGCCTGGTGATTCCCATCCTCCTTTATGCAGGGGCGCCGGGCTGGAGCGTCGCGCTGCTGGCGCTGACGGCTGCGGCCAGTACCTGCGCGGCCCTGATGCTGAGCTTCAAGGCCCGCAACCGGGCCCGCATGGCAGCCGCCGCACACATGGCCCGCATCAATGAAAGCGTGCTGCGCTACGACGAGCTCTGCGCCAATGTGGCGGACAACAGCAGCACCCAGTTCGTCGCGCTCAACGACTCCCTGCTCAAGGTGCGCTCGGTGGTCAGCGACGCGGTGCAGGACCTGCGCGAAGGGCTCGAGAGCGACAACCAGACCGGCCGCGGCGGCTCACGCAAGCTGGCCCTGCGCGGCCTGATCAACGAACTCTCCGAACTCGCCGCGAGCGACGCGAACCATGCGCGCAGCGCCGGCCTGCATGCCTTTGCCGACGAGACCCAGAGCACCATCCAGGGTTTTGTGAGCACGGTGGAAGCCCTCAGGAAGAGCGGCAGCCACATCTCGGAGCGCTTTGACCACATGCGCAACAGCGTGCATGCCGCCCATGAAATGATCGGCGAGGTCGCACAGATCAACAGCCAGACCGAGCTGCTCGCACTCAACGCGGCCATCGAGGCGGCCCGTGCCGGGGAAGCCGGACGCGGCTTTGCGGTCGTCGCCGACGAAGTGCGCAAGCTGGCACAGCGCACCGAGAAATTCAGCAAGGAAATCGGCGGCAGGCTGGACGGCATCCGCGGCATCATCGACGAAGTGGGCCAGGTGATCGATGTGACCTCCTCGACCGACCTCGACCAGCTTCATGCCTCGCAGGCCCATGTGGCCACGCTCGCGCGCGAGATCAGCGGCAGCGTGGCGCGCGCCGAGGAACACGCCGAGCGCATCAACGCGATCTCGGAATCGGTGCATGAAATCGTGACCCGCGACATCCTTTCGGCCCGCTTCGAGAACCGCGTCGACGAATTGCTCAACGCCGTGGAACAGCACAGCAGCGCCATGTCGCGCTTCAACAGCGGCTTCTTCGATGTGCACCGCGACAGCACCGAGCGCGACGGCGTCACCCGCATCACGCGCCGCAACACCCAGCTGCAGGCGCTGCTGAAGTCGGTCAGCCACTGAGGGCGGTGGCCTCGCGCCTTCAGCCCAGATGCGTGTGGCGAGTGCCGCGCGGGCCGGAGTCCATCTCCGCCAGCCCCTGCAGAATGCCACAGTCATTCACCCGCGCATCGTTCTGACAGCCGCGCCGCAGCGCGGCGAGCTGCTCGCGCAGCTGAGAGAGCTCGCGGATGCGTTCCTCCACATGGGCGATGTGCTCGTCAAACAGCGTATTGACCGCCCCGCAAGCAGCGGCCGGGTTGTCCGAGAGTTCAAGCAGACGCCGGATCTCGTCCTGGCTCATGTCGAGCGCGCGGCAGTTGCGGATGAAGCGCAGGCGCTCGACATGGGCCGGGCCATACAGCCTGAAATTCCCGGCCGACCGGAGCGGCGGCGCAAGAAGGCCCTCCCGCTCGTAATAACGGATGGTTTCCACCGGGCAACGCGCGACTTTGGCCAGCTCGCCGATCTTCATGATGCAGCTCCTGAAACAGGGGTTGACTCTATAGTAGCTACAGCTTGTGCAATACGGACATCTTCAGGAGAAATCCCTCATGTCCGCCAGCCCGCATACCCATCGCCACGCCCCGGATCACGGCGCCTCGACCTGCTGCAGTCACGACCATGATCACGATCACGCACGGGCTGAGGACCATGCACATGAGCATCCCCAGCCGGCGGCGGCCGGCGCGGCAAGCGGCTGTTGCAGTGCTGGCGCATGCTGCGCACCGGCCGCCAGCCCTGCCCTGCTGGCGCTGGCCGAGCCCGAGATGGCTGCCGACGGCGTCCGCACGCCGATCCGCATCATGCAGATGGACTGCCCGACCGAAGAAGGCCTGATCCGCAAGAAGCTCGGCGGCATGCCGGGCGTCAGCGGACTGGACTTCAACCTGATGCAGCGCGTGCTCACCGTCACCCATGACGCGGACCGGCTGGAGGCCGTGCTGGATGCCATCCGCTCGCTGGGCTTCACGCCTGAAACCGCCGCCACCGGCCCGGTCGCCGAAGCGCCTGCGCGGCCGAAGTGGCCGCTCGCGCTCTCGGCGCTGGCCGCCATCGCATCGGAAGCCAGCCATTTCGCCGGCCTGGCCGGCTGGATTGCAGCCCTGCTGGCGCTGGTCTCGATCATTGCGTGCGGCAGCAGCACCTGGCGCAAGGGCTGGGTGGCACTGCGCCACGGCAACCTCAACATCAACGCGCTGATGAGCATCGCGGTCACCGGAGCCCTGCTGATCGGACAGTGGCCAGAAGCGGCGATGGTGATGCTGCTCTTCACCGTGGCCGAACTCATCGAAGCGCGCTCGCTCGACCGCGCCCGCAACGCGATCGCCGGCCTGATGCGCCTGGCGCCCGAAACCGCCACCGTGCGGCGGGCCGATGGCAACTGGCAGGACCAGCCCGCCGCCAGCGTGCCGCCCGGCAGCATCGTGCGGGTGAAGCCGGGTGAGCGCATTGCGCTGGACGGTCTGGTGACGCGGGGCCAGTCGAGCGTGAATCAGGCGCCGATCACCGGTGAAAGCCTGCCGGTAGAGAAACAGCCGGGCGACGCGGTGTTTGCCGGCACGATCAATGAAACCGGCTCCTTCGAATTCCGCAGCACGGCGGCCGCCACTGAAAGCACGCTGGCCCGCATCATCCACGCCGTGGAGTCGGCCCAGGGCGCGCGAGCGCCAACCCAGCGCTTTGTTGACCAGTTCGCCCGCGTTTATACCCCGGCGGTGTTCATCGTCGCGCTCTGCGTGGCGGTGCTGCCGCCGCTGCTGGGCGGTGGCGAATGGCTGCCCTGGATCTACAAGGCACTGGTCATGCTGGTGATCGCCTGCCCCTGCGCGCTGGTGATCTCCACCCCGGTCACCATCGTGAGCGGACTGGCCGCCGCCGCGCGCCAAGGCATCCTGGTCAAGGGCGGCGCCTTCCTCGAAGCTGGCCGCAAGCTGTGCTGGATCGCGCTCGACAAGACCGGCACGCTGACCCATGGCAAGCCAGAGCAGACCGGCTTCCTGCCGCTGGGCGACACCGAGCCCGGCCTGCTGCGCAGCCTCGCCGCAGGGCTGGCGGCACGCTCGGACCACCCGGTCTCCCGCGCGCTCAGCGCAGCCGCCCTGCGTGATGGCGTCACGCCGGCCGAGATCGAAGCCTTCGAAGCCCTGCCCGGCCGTGGCAGCCGCGGCCTGTCCGGCGGCGTCGTGGTGCAGCTGGGCAACCATCGCCTGATCCACGAACTCGGTCTGTGCGACGCAGCCCTCGAAGCCCGCATCCGCACGCTCGAAGCGCAAGGGGCGAGCGTGATCGCGCTGCTGCGCGACCGGCAGGTCGAAGCGCTTTTCAGCGTGGCGGACAGCCTGCGTCCGCACAGTCAGGAAGCGGTCGCCAGCCTTCATGCGCTCGGCATCCGCACCCTGATCCTGAGCGGTGACAACCAGGCAGTGGTCGACGCCATTGCGAAGCAGACCGGTATCGACGAAGCACGCGGCGAATGCCTCCCGGAAGACAAGCTCGCGGCGATTGCCAGCCGCGTCGGCCCGGACGACGCGGTCGGCATGGTGGGCGACGGCATCAACGACGCACCGGCGCTGGCGCGCGCCGACATCGGCTTCGCAATGGGCGCGGCCGGCTCGGCGACAGCCATCGAAACGGCCGACGTCGCGCTGATGGACGATGACCTGCGCAAGCTGCCGGCCTTCGTGCGGCTCTCGCGCCGCACCCACCGGCTGCTGGTGCAGAACATCGTGCTGGCGCTGGGCATCAAGGCGGTCTTCCTCGCCCTGACTCTGGCGGGCACCGGCAGCATGTGGATGGCGGTGTTCGCCGATGTGGGCGCGAGCCTGCTGGTGGTCGGCAACGGCCTGCGCCTGCTGCGCCGCTGAAGCGGCTGGCCGGCGCGGCTAGAATGCCGCATGCCCGAACTCCGCCAGCTGGCGCTTGCCGCCCTCGCCGAAGCCTCGCCCGCCCGCAAATGCGCGGCGGTCGAGGCCATTCCGGCTGACATCCCGCTCGACACCGCCAGCGCCCACACGCCCGTGCTGCCCCTGCCGGGGCGCGAAGCACGCCCGCCACTGGTGATGCCGCGTGACGTGCCGCAGCGCTCGCTGGGCACGCCTGAGGGCCGCGCCGCACTGATCCACGCGCTGGCGCATATCGAACTCAATGCGGTGAATCTGGCGCTGGACATCCTCTGGCGCTTTCCCGGCATGCCGGAGGATTTCTATCGCGACTGGCTGCGGGTGGCGAAGGAAGAAGCCTTCCACTTCGGCCTGCTGCGCGACCATCTTGCGAGCCTCGGCCATGCCTATGGCGACTTTCCGGCCCACAACGGCCTCTGGGAGATGGCGCAGAAAACCCGCGACAGCCTGCTCGCCCGCCTGGCGCTCGTGCCGCGCATGCTCGAAGCCCGCGGGCTGGATGTATCCCCCGCCATCAAGGCGAAGCTGCTGGGCGCGGGTGACACGGCGGCGGCAGCGATTCTCGACGTGATCCTGCGCGACGAGATCGGCCATGTCGCGATCGGCAACCGCTGGTACAAGCTCCTCTGCGCCGAGGAAGGGCTCGACCCGGTCGCCTGCTTCGACCGCCTGGCGAGCGACTACGGCGCCAGCTTGCCGCGCGGCCCCTTCAATCTGGACGCACGGCGCGCCGCCGGGTTCAGCGAAGCGGAGCTGCTCGCGCTGCAGGCGGGCGGGCGCCACGCCGGCTGAGCGCCAGATCCGTCACGCCCACTCGCATACGGCTTAAAAAACACACGCTCCCCGCAGCATTTTCATGGCCCGCAGATGCAAGAATCCTGCGGCCATGCGCTAACCGCCTTCACGGCGCCCGATCCGACCCCAGCGCGGCCCCGTCCCGCCGCCTGCCGGTCATCTCCGCGCAGCATGCGCAAGCCGCTCCCCGGCTCCGGGCAAGCCGTAACGCGTCGCAGACAATTCTCTCCCCTCACCGGCAGCCAGCCTCCGGAGCGGGGATGTTCATGCCCCTCTTTCCGGAGCTGCCCGATGACCAGCGTGATCAATGTCCTGAACAACATCTTCTGGGGATACGTCCTCATCTACGGTCTGCTCGCAGTCGGCATCTTCTTCACCGTGCGCCTGGGCTTTCCGCAGCTGCGGCATCCCGGAGAGTTCTTCCGCTCGATCCTGACCGCGGGCGAGAAGGACAGCGCCGGTATCACGCCCTTCCAGGCGCTGTGCACCACGCTCGCCTCGCGCGTGGGCACCGGCAATATCGCCGGCGTAGCCGTGGCGCTCTATCTCGGCGGTGCCGGCGCGATTTTCTGGATGTGGGTCGTGGCCGCCCTCGGCATGGCCACCGCCTTTGCCGAAAGCACGCTGGCCCAGCTCTACAAGGTACGTGACGCCGCCGGCACCTATCGCGGCGGGCCAGCCTTCTACATGAGCGCGGCCCTCAATGCGCGCTGGGCCGGCAGGATCTTTTCGATCGCGCTGATCCTATCCTTCGGCCTGGTCTTCAATGCGGTGCAGGCGAACTCGATTGCCGACGCCATGCAGGGCGCCTTCGGCACCGACAAGCTCGCCACCGGCGTCGTGCTCGCGGCGCTGACCGGCGTGATCATCTTCGGCGGGGTGCGCCGCGTCGCCCGGGTGGCCGAGCTGGTCGTGCCCTTCATGGCGATCTGCTATGTGCTGGTGGCGCTCTACGTCATCGTGACGCATCTGGGCCATGTGCCCGAGGTGCTGCTGATGATCGTGAAGAGCGCCTTCGGCCTGCAGGAAGCCGCAGGCGGTGCGGCCGGCTCGCTGGCCGCCGCGATGCTCAACGGCACCAAGCGCGGCCTCTTCTCCAACGAAGCCGGGATGGGCTCTGCCCCGAATGGCGCCGCGATCGCCACGCCTGCGCCGCATCACCCCTGCAGCCAGGGCTTCGTGCAGGCGCTGGGCGTATTCATCGACACCCTGGTGATCTGCACCTGCACCGCGCTGATGATCCTGCTCTCGGACCTGCTCACCCCCGGCTCGGGCCTGACCGGCGTGCAGCTCACCCAGGCGGCGGTGGAAGCGCATGTAGGCGGCTGGGGCAAGAGCTTTGTCGCGATCGCGATTTTCTTCTTCGCTTTCACCTCGATCATCGGCAACTATGTGTATGCCGAGAATTCGATGATCTTCCTCGGTCTCGGCAAGCGTGCCGGCATCGCCACGCTGCGCCTGGCCGGCCTCGCGATGGTGGTCTGGGGTGCCTGTGAGTCCGTCGGCACGGTATTTGATGCGGCCGACGCCTCGATGGGCCTGATGGCCACGATCAATCTGGTCGCCATCGTGCTGCTCTCGGGCACGGTCGTGAAACTCAGCCGGGACTACTTCGGGCAGAAGCAGGCACACGGCAGGCCGGTCTTCCATGCGGCGGACTATCCTGAACTGAGCGGCCGCATCGACACCTCGATCTGGTCGCGCTGATCATCGCGCAGCCCGGCCATGCCGGTTGCTGCCGGAGGCGATCCTTCTTGCGGAGCAGATCATGCGACCCGGACTTCTGGATGATGCGGCGCTGTTCAAGGCGTTCAAGACCCTGAACCAGCACAGTGCCAGCCCCTGGCAGCTGCAGGACGGCCGGCTGCTGCAGCACTACCGCTTCCGCGACTTCCGGCAGGCCTTTGCCTTCATGACGCGGGTCGCGCATGTTGCCGAAGCGATGGATCACCATCCGGACTGGAGCAATGTCTATAACCGCGTCAGCGTAACGCTCTTCACCCATGATGCCGGCGGCATCACCACGCTGGACTTCGAACTGGCGGCCGCGATGGAGTCAGCCGCACGCGAGACACCGGGCCGCTGAAGCACCGCCTGCGGGCGCGGAACGGGACGGCGGCGAACCACCGGCTTTCGACCGCGGGAACCGGAAGCCGCCGACCTGCGGTCATCTGCCGCGCGACCCCGACCGGCCCGACACCGTCCGTCAGGATGAACGCCCGTCGCGGACGAACGGCAATCGTTCGGCTGGCGGCCCGCGGGCCCATCGTCCCCCCTTGCGCCGGAAGGTCCGACAGATGGCGCTTTACGCGCTACGGACGTGGCTGGCATGCAACAGGATAAGCCGGCCTGATGCCTTCATATCGACACATGATTAGGGTTTACCCTAGATCTTGGGCATCATTCGGACATCCCTACCCTGATACCGAGAACAATCATGCTCCGCTTCACGCTGGCCACGCTGGCCCTCGCCCTCAATCTTTCCGCTCAGGCCGCCCCGCTGGCGGCCTGGTCGCCGCAGACCGACGATCACCCCAGCACCGTGGCGCTGCGCGGCTTCCTCGAAAAAGTGCAGCAGGTCACCGGCGGCGAAGCGGCCGAAGTCCTGCCGGTGACCGCCGGCAAGGACCAGAAAAAACTGCTGGCCGACATCAGCAAGGGCGACGTGGGTGCGGCCGTGATCACCGCCGGCATCATCAGCCGCGTGGCGCCGATGGCCAAGGTCATGACCCTGCCCTTCATCATGCGCAACTCGCGCCAGATGTTCGGCCTGCTCGACGGCCAGGTCGGCCAGGACATGACGGCCAAGCTTGATGCCGCCGGCATGGTCGTGCTGGGCTGGTATGACGGTGGCAGCCGCGCCATCTATTCCCGCGACAAGCTCGGTTCGATCGGTGCGCTGAAGGATGTGAAGATCCGGATTCCGGGTCGCCGTGACCTCTCGAATCTGGTGAGCTCGCTCGGCGGCAAGCCGCTCGAACTGGCCTACAAGGAAGTCAATGGCGCCTTTGAAGCCGGCAAGATCGACGCGGCCGAAAACGACCTGCTCTCCTATGAAACCGAAGGCCACTACAAGCGGGCGCGCTACTTCTACCTGAACAACAACCACGTCGTGCAGTTCGAAGCGCTGGTGGTATCCAAGGTCTGGTGGAACAAGCTCTCCGCAGCCCAGCGCGAAGGCCTCCGCAAGGCCGGCCTGGAGTCGGCCAGCCATGACCGCGACCTGTGGTCCCAGCGCATGGCCAAGGCGCGCACGCGTCTGGAGAAGGAAGGCGTGAAGTTCGTGGAATACGGTGACAGCAGCATGCTGCTCTCGCGCCTGACGCCGGTTTATCGCCCCTACATGGATAACCCCGAAACGCGCGACCTGATGATCCGTCTGATGACGACCCGAATCTGATCGCCAGGGCCGCCGGAAAACCGGTGGCCCCACCCCGAAGTGTTTCCAGGGCGCCACTTCCTGCGCCTTCTGTCGGAGACGAACGGCAATTTGCCGCTTGTCGTCCCGCCCTTTCGAGATCGGTGTTTTCCCCTACAGACGGGGTTCCTGCGGGCATCCGTCCTGCCGGAACAATACTTTCCGGATGTGTAAAAGCAAACGCCAGATTCGCGGAATTTTGTGACAATCGATCAAGCGCCTTCACCGGCCGCCGTTAGTCAATTGTCTTCTACCCGGATACAGCGAACATGCGCAGCTTTTTCATTGCCCTGGCCCTCCTTGCCAGCCTTCCCCTGAAGGCAGCCCCGCTGGTGGCCTACACGCCCCAGCCCGAAGGCCATCCGACGACCGTCGCCCTGGCCAGCTTCATCGAACGCGTTCAGGCCACGACCGGCGCCGAAGCACCGAAGTATGTGCCGATCGACGACGGCAAGGATCAGGGCAAGTTCCTCGAACGCATCCGCAAGGGCGACATCAAGGTGGCCGTCATCTCCGGCAGCATGGTCGGCCGGATCGATCCGATGGCCAACGTGATGCGCCTGCCCTTCATCCTGCGCAACACCCGCCAGATGTTCGGCCTGCTCGAAGGCCAGCTGGGTCAGGACATGGCCCGCAAGCTCGACGCGGCCGGCCTGGTGCACCTGGGCTGGTATGACGGCGGTGCCCGCGCCATCTACTCCCAGACCAAGCTCGGCTCGGTGGGCGCGATGAAGGATGTGAAGATCCGGATTCCGGCCCGGAAGGACTTGTCCGATCTGATCACCTCGCTGGGCGGCACGCCGCTGCAACTGCCCTACAAGGACGTAAACAGCTCCTTCGAGTCCCACAAGATCGATGCGGCCGAAAACGACCTGATGTCCTACGAGAGCGAAGGCCACTACAAGCGCGCGCCCTACTACTACGTCGGCAACAACCATATCGTGCAGTTCGAGGCACTGGTCGTGTCCAAGGCCTGGTGGAACAGCCTGTCAGAGCCGCAACGTGTTGCCCTGCTCAAGGCCGGCAGCGAATCCTCGAAATTCGACCGCGACCTCTGGACCGAGCGCCTGGCCAAGGCCCGCACCCGCCTGGAGAAGGAAGGCGTGAAGTTCCTCGACTATGGCGACAGCAGCATCCTGCTCTCGCGCGTCTCCACCATCTACCGCCCCTTCATGAACGACCCGGCCACGCGTGACCTGATCGTGAAGCTGATGACCGCCCGCATCTGAGCGCGGCAGCACTTCGGCCCCAAGCCCGCCCGGCCCCTGCCCGGCGGGCTTTTTCTCGCCTGCGGCTGCACCTGCCGGCGGCGGCAATCGCAAGATTGTGATACAGGGCTTCAGCCTGCATGCGGGTCTCCGTTAAGCGCTGACAAGGCCGGATCCGGCCTGTCATTTGACCGAACGGAGAGAACGATGAAACCAGGCCTCACGCTTGCCCAGAAGCTCATCCTCCTCTGCGCCGGCCTGCTGGCCGCCGCCCTGCTGATCGGTTTTCTCGGTTACCGGACCGGTCAGGACATGCTGGCGCACTTCCGGCAGACAAACGACGTTCGCATCCAGGGCCTGATCGAGCTGATGCGCATCCGGGAAGCCGGCATCATTGCCACCAGCGAAACGGCCCACAAGCTCGCCGACGGCTCGATGAGCTGGGCCGACGGCCAGAAGCGCCTGGAAAACGCCGAGAGCACGATGAAAACCAACTGGGAGGCCTTCTCTCGCAGCCTCACCGAGGGCGACGAGCGCCGTCTCGCCGAAGGCGTCCAGCATGATCTCGAGCAGGCCGAGGAAGCACTGGCCCGTCTGCGCCTGATCGTGCGCCAGGAAGACCGCCCGGCGCTGCAGGCTTTCATTGCTGAGACGCTCTACCCGATCATCGATCCGGTCAACGAAGGGCTGAAGGCACTGGCCAAGCTGCAGCAGGAAGGAGCGAGGGAAGCGTTCAACGAAGCCCATGAAGCCTTCACGAACGAAACCCGGGAAGATCTCGTGATCATGCTGCTGGCCCTGGGGCTCGGAACAAGCCTCGCCCTGGCCATCATCCGCAACCTCACCCGCACGCTGGGCGGCGAGCCGGGCGACGTGGCCCGCATTGCCGGGCGGATTGCGGCCGGCAACCTGAGGGAGCCTGTTCCGGTGAGCGCCGGTGACCGGGACAGCGTGATGGCCGCCATGAGCAGCATGCAGGACGCGCTGCGCCGGCTGATCGGCAAGATCGACGAGAGCTCGGTGCATGTCTCTGCCGCGGCAGACGAACTCCAGCGAGCGGCAGATCTGGTCAGCACCAGTGCGGGCGTCCAGTCTGAAGCGTCGTCGGCGATTGCCGCCGCAATGGAAGAAATGGCGGCCAGCATCGAGCTGATTTCAGGCCACTCGAGCGGCGCGAGCCGGAGCGCGGCGCAATCCCTCGGGCACGCCTCCTCGGCCGTCACCGCAGTGCGCAACACGGCGGGCGATGTGGACCGGATCGCCCGGACGGTCACGACCTCCGCCAGCACCATGGCTCAGCTCAGCGCGCAGAGCGAGCAGATCGCCTCAGTCCTGATGGTGATCCGGGAAGTGGCCGACCAGACCAATCTGCTCGCGCTCAATGCAGCCATCGAGGCGGCGCGCGCCGGCGAGCAGGGACGCGGCTTTGCGGTGGTGGCCGACGAGGTGCGCAAGCTTGCCGAGCGCACGGCCCGCTCCACCGGCGAAATTGCCGAGGTCATCACCGCGATCCAGGCAGCCGGCCAATCTACCCGCGCAAGCATCGAGGAAGCCAACCGGCTGGCCGCATCCGGTGCCGGACGGGCTGGCACGGCCTGCGAAGCGATCAGCCACATCGAAGAGGAAGCCGGGGCACTAGGCCGGATGATCACCGAGATTTCCCATGCGCTGGTCGAGCAGAAAAACGCGAGTCAGGACATCTCCAGACGACTCGAATCCGTGTCCCAGATGACTGAAGAAAACCACGGCGTCGCCCGGTCGGTGCAGGCTTCGGCGCGCTCCCTGGCCGAGAGCGCGTTGCAGCTCAAGAGCACCGTGCGGCAGTTCGCCTGCTGACGCGGGCTGCCCCGGCCCGGCTGACGCGACCCGGCCGGGAAGCCCGGAGCCCGCTCAGAGACGCGGGTAGTCGGTATAGCCCACGGTCTGGTCCGCCTGGCCGTAGCCGTAGAAGCTCTCCGGCCGCTGGGCATTGAAGGCTTCGCGATGCAGCAGGCGCAGCGGCAGGTCAGGCGTGGCGATGAAGTCCTTGCCGAAGGACACCGCATCCGCTTCGCCCGCTTCGATCAGGGCCTCGGCGATGTCGCGCGTGAGCCCCTGGTTGGCGATGTAGACGCCACCGAATGCGGCCTTGATGGCCGGCCCGATGCGCGGCGCATCCTGCGATTCGCGGGCGAACAGGAAAGCGACGCCGCGCCGGCCCAGTTCGCGCGCCAGCGCGGTAAAGGTGGCGAGCGGATCGCTGTCACCCATGGTGTGGGAATCACAACGCGGCGCGATGTGATAGCCGACGTTCTCCGCACCCCAGACGCCGATCACCGCATCGGTCACTTCGAGGGGCAGGCGCAGGCGGTTTTCCAGACTGCCACCGTAGGCGTCGGTGCGGCGATTGGTGCTGTCCTGCAGGAACTGGTCGAGCAGATAGCCGTTGGCACCGTGGATCTCCACGCCGTCAAACCCGGCACGCTTCGCGTTTTCGGCGCCCTTGCGATAGGCCTCGACGATGCCGGGAATCTCGCCGGTTTCCAGTGCGCGCGGCACCACATAGTTGCGCATCGGGCGCAGCAGGCTGACATGGCCTTCGGCAGCAATCGCGCTGGGCGCCACCGGCAGTTCGCCGCCGAGGAATTCGGGGTCGGAAATCCGGCCCACATGCCACAGCTGCATGTAGATGCGGCCGCCCGCGGCATGCACGGCACGGGTCACGAGCTTCCAGCCTTCCACCTGCTCGTCGGACCAGATGCCCGGGGTATCAGGGTAGCCCACGCCCATCGGCGTGACCGAGGTGGCTTCGGAGAGGATCAGCCCGGCGCTGGCGCGCTCGGCGTAGTACTTCGCCATCAGGGGGTTGGGCACGCGGCCGGCACTGGCGCGGCAACGGGTCAGCGGGGCCATGACGATGCGGTTGGGCCAGGTCAGGCCGCCGACGCGGATCGGTTCGAACAGAATGCTCATGAGTGCGTCCTTCGTTGCAGGGGTTGGGAAATCCGGGGTTCAGAAAACATCAGGCATCTCGCGCTTGAAGAGCGCGATCAACGACTCGTTGCGCGAGTAGTAGATCCATTGGCCGATCTTCTGCGTGCTGACCAGGCCCGCACGCTGCAGCACGGCCAGGTGGCCGGACATGGTCGAAGCCGAGAGGCCGGACTTCTCATGGATCTTGCCGGCACAGACCCCCGCATCGAAAGGATGCTGGTGCGTGGGAAAGGCCTCTGCGGGGGTCTTGAGCCAGACCAGGATCTGCCGGCGCTGCGGATGGGCAAGCGCCTTGAGGATCTCGTCGATGTCGGCGGGGGTGAGTTCGGGCATGGCGGCATTTAATTCGTCAGTCAGCGAATCATATTTCGCAAAGCGGCGAAATACAACCCATGCTGTGCCGGCGCTAGACTGCATGCCTCCGGGTCACACGCCTGTCATCTGCGGACGCCAGTCTGCAGGGTTTGAATGGAGTCCGCCGATGTCTCACCTGCCCCCGCCGCTGCGCCTGCTTGGCCTGGCGACCCTTGCCGCCCTGGCCGGCTGCGCACTGTCACCCCGCGCCCCTGATGCGCTCGACCCCTTGCAGGGCAAGGCTTTCGAGCATGTGCCCCTCACCCATCCGGTGGTCGCCAGCGTCGATCGCTATGAAGTCCGCCTGCCGGCTCGCGAACGCCTGCCCTACACCGGGAAGTTTGCTTCCGCCTTCGGTGGCAGCCTGCCCTATGCGCCGGGCTCGGGCCTGAGCTTCAACAAGACGGAAGCCGACGGCAGCCTGCTTTTCTGGGGCATCGGCGACCGCGGCCCGAATGGCGACTCGCCGGATGTGGACGTGCATGGCCGGCGGCAGGCCAGCAAGGTTTTCCTGGCGCCCGACTTCGTGCCGCGCATCGCGGAAATCCGGGTTCGCCCGGGCCAGCAGGCTGAAGTCGTGCGCAGCATTCCGCTCAACTACGGCGGCACACCCGCCTCCGGCCTGCCGCTCAAGCCCGGCCAGACCGGCTCGACCGGCGAAATCGCGCTGGACGACCGGCTCCGCCCGCTGCCTTTCAGCGCCGTCGGCATCGACCCGGAAAGCCTGCGCACCGACCGCGCCGGCCACTTCTGGATCGTCGACGAATACGGCCCCTTCCTGACCGAAGCCGACGCCCGGGGCAATGTGCTGCGCCAGTACGCGCCGGGCAAGGGCCTGCCGGCGATCCTCGCCTCACGCCAGCCCAATCGCGGCTTCGAGGGGCTGGCCATCACGCCTTCAGGCAGGCTCTATGCCGCGGTGCAATCGACGCTGGATGTGGACGGCAAGACGCGCAACAGCGCCCGCTTCATCCGCCTCCTGGAGCTCGATCCGGCCACCGGCGCGACGCGCCAGTTCGCCTGGCCGGTGGATTTCGATCACTTCGCCCGGGCCGGGGATGAAAAGCTCGGCGACATCGTCGCCATCGACGACACCCGTTTTGCGGTGATCGATCAGGGCATGGGCCGCAAAGGCATGCGCAACGCGATCTATCTGATCGACATCGCCGCTGCCGACGACATCAGCGCGCTCAACACCCCGGCCGGCAAGCCGCTGGAATACGCCACCGCAGGCGAGCTCGCCGGCGTCAGGATGCTGCGCCCCCGCCCGCTGGTGGATCTGCGCGAGCTGGGCTGGACAGCCGAGAAATCCGAAGGGCTGGCGCTGATCCCGGGCGGCTTCGCGGTCATCAATGACAACGACTTCGGACTCAGCACCAAAGTAAGCGGCAGCAAGGGCGAAAAGGCCTCGGCCTATACCGTGCGCGACGGCCGGCTCGACAACGACGGTGAGCTGAGCGTCGTGCCGAACGGGGAGCCGACCACGCTCTGGCTCATCCGGCTGCGCCGGCCGATCGCGGAGAGCTTCGTGAAGTAAGCACGAAGGCGGCGGGACGCCGTCCTTGCCGCCGGCGGGCCCCGCCGCATGCCGGGGGCATGCGGGGAGCATGTGCCACGATGGCGGCGCACCGGTGCATACTGGATCCCCCGGGTCCGGCATCCGGGTTCCCCTCATGCAAAGGAGTACGCCATGCGCATTGCGGTGTTCGACACTCATGCCTACGACGAGAACGCCCTGACGGCCGCCAACAGCCGCGGCGAACATGTTCTCGAGTTTTTCGAGGAACGCCTGCACGACAAGACCGTCGAGCTGGCCGCCGGTTTCGACGCGGTCTGTCCCTTCGTCAACTGCCGCCTGACCGCGCCGGTGATGGCCCGGCTCGCGCAGCTCGGCGTGAGGCTGGTGGTGCTGCGCGCCTCAGGCTTCAACGGCATCGACCTCGCAGCGGCCGAGCAGGCCGGCATCGCGGTCGCGCGGGTGCCGGCCTATTCGCCCGAGGCCGTCGCCGAGCACGCCTTCGCGCTGCTCCTCACCCTGGTCCGCAAGACGCATCGCGCCTACAACCGGGTGCGGGAACAGAATTTCTCGCTCGACAATCTAGAAGGCTTCACGCTGCACGGCAAGACCTTCGGCGCGCTGGGCGCGGGCCGCATCGGCCAGGCCGCGATGCGCATCGCGCGCGGCTTCGGCTGCCGCCTGCTGGCCTACGACCCCTGGCAGAACCCGGCCATCGCCGAGTCGGTCGGGTTCGAATATGCGAGCCTGGATCGCGTGCTGAGCGAAGCGGACATCGTGTCGCTGCACCTGCCGCTGACCGAAGAGAGCCACCACATCATCGATGCGGCCGCGCTCGCGAAAACCCGGCGGGGCATGGTGCTGATCAACACCAGCCGCGGTGGCCTGATCGACACCGCGGCCCTGATCGAGGCGCTCAAGAGCGGCCAGGTCGGCGGTGTGGGGCTGGACGTATACGAGATGGAGGAAGGCGTGTTCTTCCATGACCTCTCCGACCGCCCGCTGCAAGACGACCAGCTCGCCCGGCTGATGATCTTCCCCAATGTGCTGATCACCTCCCACCAGGGCTTCCTGACCCTGGAGGCCCTGCGTGCCATCGCCGAGACCACGCTGGGCAACGCGGGCGCGTTCGCGCGCGGCGAACCCCTGGTCAATCAGGTGCGCCCCGGCTGAGGCCTGCGCCAGGCTGACGCAGTCCGCCCGGCAAACTGACAATTTCCGGCACTCTGCCGCCGCGCCGGCGGCGCCGGAAACGGTGCGCCAGGCGCCCGGCGGTGCGGATCCGACCGCTCGTAATCGTAGCCCGCACATCTGTCAGCGCGGACGCCGAAAGCGGCGGAATGGCACGCGCCCTGCAAGTCTCCCTCGTCACCCGGAGTCCTTGCCATGCCGATCCTCGCCCGCTGCGTCCAGATATCCCGAAGCCTCTTGCTGGCAGCCTGCCTGCTGCTGCCGGGCCTGCTCGGCGGTTGTGCGGCCGTGGCGGTGAGTCTGGCCGGCGCCGGCGCCGGTGCCGGCATCACGCACCAGGTCAATGGTCAGGCCAGCCGCACCTTCAGCGCACCGCTGACGCGCGTCGATGACGCGGCCCGCCTGGCTTCGCGCAAGATGCAGCTGGAAGTCAGCGAAGTCGCGACCATCGAGCGGGGCCAGGTCACCAAGGCACGCGTCAGCGGCCTCGAGATCACCATGGAAATGCAGCCCCTCTCGCCCACGCTCACACGCGTCGACGTGGTGGCGCGCAAGAATTTCTTCCTGGTCGATGGCGCGACCGCGCAGGAAATCGTCACCCAAATCGAGCGCGCACTCGATGCCATCGCGCTGCAGGAGCAGGCCGAAGCCGCCAGCGAGGCTTCGGCGCGGAACGCCGCCGCGCGCGCCTCCGAACTCGCGCCGGCCCAGAGCCGCAAGAACAACAGCAAGCGCAAGAGCGCCATCTGATCCACGCCGGCGCTACACTGCCTGCTGGCGGGCGCATCCGGGTGCCCGCGACACGGGAGGCAAGACGATGTCCGGCATTCATCACTACGCAGGCTTCCTGCTTGCGATCCTGATTTTCCAGCTGATTCCCGGTCCGGGCACGCTGACCATCCTCAAGGTCACCGCACGTGCAGGCGTCTCCGCCGGCATGGGAGCCGTTGCCGGCACGCTCGCCGGCGACCTGCTCTTCATGCTGGCGGCCACCCTGGGGCTGGCCGCCCTGCTCGGCGCGCATCCCCAGATCCTCGCGGCGCTGCAGTGGCTGGGCATTGCCTGGCTGTGCTGGCTCGGCGCACGGCTGCTGTTTGCGGGCGCAGGCCACGCGGATCAGGCGGAAGCCCGCCAGCAATCCGGCTGGGCATTTTTCCGTGAAGGCTTCCTGGTCTGCATGACGAACCCGAAGGCAATCATGTTTTTCATGGCCTTCTTCCCGCTGTTCATGACGGAGCATTCCAGCGGCATGACGCTCGCGGTCATGATGCTGCATGTGAGCCTGCTGAGCCTGATCTGGCAGAGCCTGCTGGTGCTGGGCGGCAACGCGGTCGCCCGGCGTCTGCGTCACCTGCCCGGCCTGCGTCAGGGGGCGGCCCGGCTCGCGGGCCTGGCGCTGATCGGCTTCGGCATCCGCCTCGCGCTGCAGGACCGCTGAGCGCGGCCCGGCTCAGAAGCCCCGGGCGGGTTCGGCGGCCGGATCGCGTCGTGCGCTCTGGCTGCGCAGGCGCAGGACGGCACGCACGAAGCCGTGATCAGAGCGCGTGCGGTCGCGCCCCTCGTTGAGATGGTCGTTGAAGTAGTCCACACGACGCACATCGCCCACGGCAAAGCGGCTGCCGGCCACGAACTCTTCCGACACCCAGATCTGGTCGAGAATTTCCGGCGAGCCCTGATGCACATGGCTGTAGGCCACATCGCGGCGCAGGCTGCTGCCGGTCTGCACGTCATAGGCGTGCCAGAGCGCGGTATCACGCGCACTGCGGTCAAACACCACTTCGGAAGTGGCGGCGATGATCTGGCTGGTCACCGAATGCGGCTGGTCGTTGAGGTCGCCAACCAGCACCAGCGGCGTATGGGTGCCGGCCAGGATGCTGCTGACCGTGGCACGCAAGGCGGCGGCTTCGGCGCCACGCATGATCAGCGAACGCAGCGTGGCGCGCGCCACCACCGCCGGGTCATTGCGGTCCTCCAGCGCATGGCCTGCCGCGTCGAGCAGGAACTTGGGGCGCTTGCTCTTGAGATGGACCACCAGCAGATCGAAGGTCGTGCCGCCATGCGTGCGCAGCTTCGCGTGCAGCACCGGGCGCTCGAAGTGGCCGTACTCTCCCAGCTCGGGCACCTGCAGGCTCATGCCCGGCGGAAACGCCGCAAGCGAAGTCACCTCGACCAGATCAAAGCGGGTGACAAGCCCGACACGGGGCGTGCCCTCGGCGCCGTTTTCGGCCCCGGGCGCGATCACCACCGGGTAATGCAGGCCTGAGGCCAGGGCAGCGTCGTGCAGCGCGGAGGTGTCCCACACCTCCTCGAAACAGGCCACGTCGGCATTCAGGCGCCGGATCTGCTCGCCGAGCCAGGCCACCTTGCGGGCGTACTCATGTTCGTCATAGCCCTCTTCGTTCGGATAGAAGGCATGCCCGGCGCGGGCCAGATTCAACGTGTTGAAATTGGCGACCTGCAGCGCCTGCCAGTCCGTGTTGCCTGCTCTGCTGCCGGAATCTTCATGCATGAAAGGGACTCCCCGGGATGGACACCGTTGCAGGGTTCCATGATCCGGCCCGAAATGCAAAAAAGCCCGCTTGCGCGGGCTTCTTCAGGCGGCAGTGCGATCGCGCTCAGTAGCCGTTGCCCGCCGGGGCTGCGCTGTTGCCGCCGGGTGCGGCTTCGGCCACGAAGATCTCGACGCGGCGATTGCGGGCGCGGCCGGCGTCGGAGTTGTTGTCGGCAATCGGCTCACGCGAACCGCGGCCATCGATCGAGATGCGCGAAGCCTGAACGCCGCGTGCCGAGAGGTACTCGCGCACGCTGGCGGCACGATTGACCGACAGCGGATTGTTGATGGCGTCCGAGCCGCGGCTGTCGGTATGACCGATCACGCGCACGGTGGTTGCGGTGTTGGCGTTGAGCGTCTGGGCGAAGCGGTCGAGCACCGGAGCGAGGTTGGGCTTGATGTCGGCGCGGTTGGTGTCGAAGGAGACATCGCTCGGCACTTCGAGCTTGAGCTGGTTGTCAGCCGTCTGGGTCACTTCGATGCCGGTGCCGGCGGCAGCCGCTTCCATTTCGGCCTTCTGCTTCTGCATGTGGGAAGACCACAGATAGCCGCCCAGGGCGCCGACCGCGGCGCCGATCGCTGCGTCACGCGCCGTATGACGGCCGCCCGTGCCCTTCGAGATGGCGGCGCCAAGCAGGGCGCCAGCCCCTGCGCCGGCACCGGTGCTGCCGGCCTTGCTGTCGGCCAGGCTGGCACAGCCGGAAAGGGTACTCAGGGTGAAGACGGTGGCCACGGCAAGCGAAACGGTTTTCTTGAACATCGATGGAACTCCTTTTATGAGTATGGGGGTACAGCTGCGCTGGACTGGAAATGCGGCGCAAGAATCCCGCACTGGCTCGTGCATGGCAAGCGCGCCCGAATGGCTTCACTCTAGCGCCGGATCAACGGAGGTCAATTCAATTGAGGCCGCCGTAACAGATCGCAAACGATGCGCGCGGCAAGAACCGGGCCGCCTTCCACGCCGCACTCAGGCAGCGGTGGGCGGATCCCCGTCCAGACCGAAGCTCTCGCGCGCCTGCGCGAGGAAAGCCCGCGCGGCGTGGGAAAGATAGGCCTCGCGGCGCCAGATGATGGCCAGCCGCCAGGGAATCCGCGGTCGCAGCAGCGGCGTCCAGACAAAACGGGCCGGATCGAGTCGCTCACACAGGCGGCGCGGCAGCAGCGCGAGCCCCAGCCGGGCCGAAACAAGTTCGGCGATGAAATCCCACTGCCCGCTGCGTGCCGCGACGCGCGGCGCGAAACCGGCTTCGCGGCAGGCCGCGGCAATCCGGTCGGCTAGCGCAAAGCCGGTGTTGAAGAGGATCAGCGCTTCGTCGCGCAGCTCGCCGATGGCAATCGACTCCCGCGTGCCCCAGACCGATCCGGCCGGAGCGAGCAGGCACAAGTCCTCGCTCGAAAATTCCAGCGTGGCGAGGTTTTCGATGGCACAGGGCAGCACGGTCACCGCCAGCTCCTGTTCGCCATTGGCCACGCCGCGCTCCAGGTCGCGTGCGCCGTCCTCGGTCAGAATCAGCTCCACACCGGGATGGCGTTCGCGGAAAGCGCCCACCACCGGCGCGAAAAACGCACCGCCCACCATCGGGGGCAGCCCCATGCGCAGCTGACCGCGCACGAGCTGGCCGACAGCCTCGAGCTCACCATGCAGACGCTCGGTGGCCGCCAGCACCGCCAGGCCCTGCTCATGCACCACCCGGCCGGCATCGGTGAGCCGGATGCTGCGCCCCTCGCGCAGCAGAAGCGGCGTGCCGAGCTCGTCTTCCAGCGCCCGCACCATCTTGCTGACCGCGGGCTGGGTCAGGCACAGCGCCTCGGCTGCACGGGTGAATCCCCCCAGCCGCACCACCTCGGTAAAGGCCTTGAGCACCTTCAGCTCCATCATTCCCCCACAGCATGGATTCAATTCCAATAATTCATTTTCATTATGCAGCAGCGCTGACTAGACTCATTGCATAAAAACGCATTCCCCCGGAAAACCTTCCATGAACACCGTCGCCATGCCCTTCACCGAACGCCTGCGCAAGCCGCTGCTGGTCGCCTCCCAGGTCACGCTGCTGGCCCTGATCTGGCTCAGTGCCGACTTCGTGTCGCGGCACTATCTGCCGCAGATTCCCAGCAGCCTGCTCGGCATGGCCAGCGTGCTGCTGCTCCTGGCACTGCGCGTGATCCGCCGTGACTGGCTGGCCCACGGCGCAGGCTGGCTGATCAGCGAGATGCTGCTCTTCTTCGTGCCGGCCGTGATCGCGATCATCCAGTACCCCGATCTGATCGCGCACAACGGTCTGGCCATCATGGTGGTGATTCTCGGCAGCACGGTGTGCGTGATGGCCAGCACCGCACTGGCGGTAGACGCCACCTGGCGCCTGCAGGATCGCCTTGCACGCAAGCGTGAAGGAAAACAATCATGAACGGACTGATGGCTACCCTGTGGCTGCTGATCACCATTGCGCTCTACTTCGCGGTCAAGCGGGTTCATCAGCGCTTCCGCCGCCAGTGGCTCGCCCCCGTCATCGTGGTGCCGATGATCCTGATCGCGGTGCTGCTCTGCGCCCACATCCCCTATTCCGCCTACGCTTCGCGCAGCCACTGGCTGAGCTGGATGCTGGGGCCGGCCACCATCGCCTTCGCGATTCCGATCTTCGATTTCCGCGACACCATCCGCCGTCACTGGCTGCCCCTGACCGTGGGCGTGATCGTGGGCATGAGCGTGGCGGTGCTGTCCTCGGTGCTGCTCTCGCGCCTCATGCATCTGCCGGAAGCTCTGGAGCGCAGCCTGGCGGTGCGCTCGATCAGCACACCCTTCGCGATGATCGCGGCCCCCGAGCTGGGCGGTGCGGCGGATCTGGCCGCGATCTTCGTGGTCGTGACCGGCGTCTGCGGCATGATCGTCGGCGAGTGGCTGCTGGCCTTCCTGCCGGTCCGCACCGCCATGGCCAAGGGCGCGCTTTTCGGCGCAGGGGCCCACGCGGCCGGCACGGCCACGGCGCACAGCCGCAGTTCGGATGAAGGCGTGATTGCCAGCATCACGATGATCGTGGCCGGCGTGCTGATGGTGATCGCCGCACCGTTGCTGACCGGGCTGCTCTGACCTTAAAACATATCAGCCTCCGCGCGACGGATTCCACGCATGCCATGTAAAAATGCTTGGAGCATGGCGCGAGGCTGGTAGATTGGCAGGCAAGGAGCGCGTTCCCGGCGCTCCCACTGCGAGTAGCTTCATGACAGTGCCCAAGCCCATCGAGCACGACGCCATTACCGATCTGCTCTTCCGACATTCCTTCGTTCTCGCGACGGTGCTGGGCCATCGCGACGAAACCACCCTGATTCACTCCGAACGCGTCAGCCTGCTGGCCGATGAGCTCGGCCGCGCCTGTGGTCTGGCCCGGCCCGATCTCGGCATCCTGCGCATCGGCGCCGCCCTGCATGACGTCGGCAAGATCGGCGTGCCTGATGCCATACTGACCAAGCCAGGCAAGCTCGATGATGAGGAATGGAGCGCCATGCGCCGGCATGCCGAGATCGGCGAGGAGATCGTCCGCGCCATCGGTGTCGACGGCGCCTGCGAAGCCGCCAGCATCGTTCGCCACCATCATGAGCGCTGGGACGGCGCAGGCTACCCCGACGGCCTCCGGGGCGATGCCATTCCGCTCTGCTCGCGCATCATCTCGATCAGCGACAGCTACGACGCGATGGCGATCACCCGGCCCTATCAGCAGCCGCGTCGGCATGAAGAGATCGTGGAAGTGATGCGCTCGGAGTCCGGCACCAAGTTCGACCCGACCCTGCTGGACAGTTTCTTCGACCTGCTGGGCCACGCGGGCCCGCAGCTCGTGGACTGAACCCGGTACTGCCGGCGAGCGGAGCCTGATCCGGCGCGGAGCAAGCTCGGGCGCGCTCAGCGCTCTGGCCGCATGCCTTCTGCCGGCACGGATGACAGCACGCGCCCCTCGAAAGCCAGACCTGCGGATCTGCGTTGCAGCACGCCCTCATCCAGACTCGCGCCCACCCCCGTACCCTGGTATTCCATCGGGCGCGAGAAGCGGCTGCGGTGAACACGCGGTGCCGTGGCGGCAGCCCCCACGCTGACCTCGAGTGCGAAGCTGGCCTTCTCGTTGCGCCGCGCAGCGCTTCGGACCAGATAGACCCGGATGCTGTAGATGCTGTCTGCGGGCAGCGTGCCGGCAAGATAGCGACCGGAGCTCGATCCGACGAACAGCGCCTGCTCGCGCCCGGCCTGGAGCAGATTGAAGAACGCACCTTCATTGTCGGACCGGAGCCGCACCGTGATCGGCTGGCCGGCGCGGGCGCGCACCCGGTAATCGACATAGTCGCTGCCACTGACCGTTCCGCGGCTCACCGCACCGGATTCGCCCCGCGCGAACTGCACGTCGATGACACGCGTCGCAGCCTGGGCCGCCGGCGCAAGCAGGCCCGCGCAGGCCAGAAGCAGGCAGGTCCGGAAAAATTCTTTCGGGCTGAACATGGAATGGGCTCCCGATCCGCACACGAAGGTGCGGCAATATCGACAGCCTGATTATTCCAGCCGGCGAGCCGGGCATTGTTTCGGTGTGTTGCCTTGAAAAGCCCGCCGCGCCGTCGCTTTGAGATTCCGACGATGCCATCAGCATCAACGCGCCGCGCAATCCTTGCTCTCGCGCCCTCTTCCGCCCCACGCCCGCTGCGCGGGCCCTGCCCGCGCGGGACTGCAACAAAGCGTATCAGGCGGCATCGGGCCGCACCGGCGCCGGCCTTGCGGCTTCCGGACTGACCCGCTTGGGCTCGGCAGGGTCAGCCATGTAGTGCGGCGACATGATCTGCACGCCGTACTGATTGAACACGTCCTGAATGTGCGCATGCAGCTGGCTCATGACATCGGCACGCGATTGAGGTGTCGCGGGCACCGCATGACAGACGAGACAGTATTCCGGATAGAAGTCCGACAGCGCGAGCTGATAGACCCGCGGCGGGGGCGACATGCGAACGCCCGCCGTCCGGCCAGCCGCCTCGACCAGCATCGCCTCCACCTGACGCCAGGGCGTGTCGTAGCCGATGGTGACCGTCGTATCGATCAGGAAGCCGGCCCCCTCGACGCCGCGCGACTGGTTCTGCGTCGCCGTGCCCACGATCAGGCTGTTGGGCAGCGTGATCTCGGCGCCGCGCCCGGTGCGCAATCGCGTGGTGAAGAGGCCCAGCTCCATGACCGTGCCTTCATGCTCGCCGATACGCACATACTCGCCGCGGCGGATGGTGCGCGAATACATCAGGATCAATCCGCTCGCCGCCTGCCCGACCACGCTGGAAGCGCCCAGCGAAATCATCAGCCCCAGCAGCACCGACATGCCCTTGAACGCCTCGGTCTGCGCACCGGGCAGGTAGGGATAGGCCATCACCACCGCGAAGATCCAGATCAGCAGCGTGACCAGCTTGCGGGTGGGGCCGGCGGTATCGCGGTCGAGCCAGCCCGCTGTCGCCTGCCCGCGCTCGACCCGTTCGAAGAGCGGGCTCAGCATGCCGGTCGCGGCTCGCGCCACAAAGAACATCAGCGCGACGATGAGCAGATTGGGAATGGCGCCGAGCATGCCGGTCACCATCCGCAGCAACACCCCCAGCAGAAAATCGTTGAGCTGCTCGCCCCACACCCGCGTGTAGGGAAAGCGCGCGAGCACCGCGGACAGCCAGGTGTAGGCAAAGACCGCACAGAGCGCCCAGCTCGCGCCGCCCAGCAACCAGCGCATGGCGTGCTGCAGGCGGTCACGCCGGACAAGCGCCATCCCCGCCAGACGCAGGCGTCCGGCCTGCTCGGCCACCGTGCGGAGCAAGCGGCGCGCCAGCATCTGCCGCAGACGGATGACCCCCAGCACCGCGAGCACCAGCAGCACGGTTTCGCCCAGCGCGAGCAGCGCATCCTGGATCAGGGCCTGCCCGTCACGCGCTTCATGCATCTCGCGGATCGCACGCTCGAGCCGCTCGACCACCGTCTGACTCAGCGCATCGAGGCTCTCGCCGGAGAGCCGGTCGACATCCTCATTGGCGATGAAAAAGGCCATGCGGCCGCCGATCATCACGATCCGCCCGGCCGGATCAGCCTTGAGCTCGACCTGGTCAGCCTCCCGCCGCGCCAGGATTTCGCCCACATTCTGCCGCCCCCGCTCGGCCCGCTGCTCGGGCGTGGCACCGAGCAGCGGCGTCCGGAACCGGATTACGCTGCGGTTCATGAATACGAGATCCTGCGCCGTGGCCGTGGCGGCCGGCGCGCTGGCGTCCTCGGCCCGCACGGCCGGCATGCCGGTCAGCAGAACGATGGAGAGCAGCAACAGGCGGAAGAAGAAGGGCAGACGCATCGACTGACTTCCCGGGCTTGAGAAGCCTTCATCTTAACGGCAGGCCGGCCCGGCACAGCCGCAAGCGATCCCTGAGGACACACTCGGACACGCCCGGGCACGCCAGGCCTCGCTGCCATATCGCTGAAATGCAGACGGCATAGACTCCCGCATCCGGCCGCCCAGCCTGCCGGACACCGCACAACACAAAGGATTACCATGCTCCGCATCCTCACTCCTGCCGTGCTCATCATGTCCCTGAGCCTCGCCGGCTGCGCCGGCAATACACCGCGCGTGGGCCGCAGCGCCGACGCCCAGCCGCTGGTGATCGCCCACCGTGGCGCGAGCGCCTGGCGCCCCGAACACACCCTGGCCGCCTACCGGCTGGCGATCGAGATGGGGGCCGACGTGATCGAGCCCGACCTGGTGTCCACGAAAGACGGCGTGCTGGTCGCCCGCCATGAAAACGAGATCGGCGGTACCACCAACGTGGCCGACCATCCGGAGTTCGCCAGCCGCAAGACCACCAAGCAGATCGACGGCATTCCGGTCGAAGGCTGGTTCACCGAGGATTTCACGCTGGCCGAGCTGCGCACGCTGCGCGCCCGCGAGCGCATTCCCGCCAACCGACCGGAGAACATGGCCTATGACGGCCAGTCCCCGGTACCCACGCTCGACGAGGTCATCGATCTGGTGAAGCGCCACGAGAAACAGACCGGCCGGCTGATCGCGATCTATCCCGAAACCAAGCATCCGAGCTACTTCCGCGGCATCGGCCTGCCGCTGGAGGAGAAACTCGTCGCCACGCTGCATGCCGCCGGCTATCACGGCAAGCAGGCCGCGGTGTTCATCCAGAGCTTCGAAGTCGGCAATCTCAAGTACCTGCGCAGCCTGACCGATCTGCCGCTGGTGCAACTGCTCGACAACCCGGCCAACAAGCCCGCAGCCAACGGCACGCCGCGCAACAAGCCGTGGGACTTCATCGTGAGCAATGATCCGCGCAGCTACGGTGATCTCGCCACGGCGGACGGCCTGCGCGAAATCGCCCGCTATGCCGACGCAGTGGGCCCCTACAAGGAAATCGTGATTCCCCGCACGGCCGACAACCGCATGGGTCAGCCGACACGCTTCGTGAAGGATGCTCACGCAGCCGGGCTGGGCATCCACATCTGGACGCTGCGCCCCGAAAACCCCTTCCTGCCGGTGGAGCTGCGGCGCGGCGACGCGGCCTCCCTCACCGAGCGGGGCGACATGGAAACGGAAATCCGGGCCTATCTGGCAGCAGGGGTGGATGGCGTGTTCAGCGACGACGCCCGCGGCGCCCGGCTGGCCTTCGATCACGCCCGCGCGGCGCGCTGAGCCGCCGCATGCTGCACGCGACTATTCGGTCCAGTTGACGATGATCTGTGCCGAGTGGCCGAGCAGCGGCAGCATGCCGCCCTTGCCGCCAACACGGGTCCGGAAATAGAAGGGGCGGGAGGGGTCGCTGCCGGCAAAGGCTGCAGTACGGCGCTCGCCCGCGTCGGTCACGTCGATGCAGCGCCCCCGCTCCTGACAGAGCATCACGCTCATGCCCGGCTGGGGATTCTCGTAACGCCAGCGATAGCTGACCTGGGTGATGCGGGCGCCCGCGGCGGGTACCGGCCCGACCACCGCGAGACGGGTGTCGAAATCCGCATTGCGCCGGTCCACGCGGACCAGCCCCGCCTCCGCGGTATAGGCATGTTCGGTAGTCGCCCGCGCCGGCGCCCCCACCAGCAGGGGCATCAGGACGACAGACAGGCACAGCGCGCGCGAGCTCAGGAACATGCGAACCCTCCATGACCGGCGCGGCGATCACCGCGCCCGGGGCAGATCAATGATGGTGACCGTGCTCGCCATGCACATGCTGGTGGGCGATTTCCTCGGCCGTCGCAGCACGCACATCCAGCACCTTCAGGGTGAAGTTTAAGGCCTTGCCTGCGAGGGGATGGTTGCCATCCAGCATCACCACCGGCCCCTTGATCTTGGTCACGAAGAAATAGCGCGGCTCACCCTTGTGATCTAGGCGCTGGATCTGGCCGCCCACCTTCACCCCCGGGGGGAACTCGGCCTTCGGCATGGTCTGCAGCAGCGCCTCGTCGTAGGCACCGAAGCAGTCTTCCACGCCGAGCGCCAGCGTGGTCTGGAAGCCGGCTTCCTGCCCTTCCAGCGCTTCTTCGAGTTTGGCGAAGATGTTGTCGTAACCGCCATGCAGATAGGACACCGGGCGCTTGCCATCGTCGACGATGAGCCCCTTGCTGTCGCTGACTTTCATGCTCACGGTCACGGCCGTGTCCTTGGCGATTTTCATGACGATGCCCCTTGGCGTGTTGAAGAGTGGCGCATTCTCCCTGAAGCGCCGCGACCGTGAAAGCCGCCCGGCAGAATCCGCCTCACGGCGTGCGCTCCGGTCCGGAAACGATCAGCGCATCCGAGAGCCTGCGCAACCAGCTGCCGATGTCAGCGGCCGGCAGCACCAGCGGACGGCGAACGGCCTCACCCGTCGGCGGATAGCCACCGACCTCGTTCTGACTGTCGACGATGCGGCCGCGCCCTTCGCGCACCTCCGCCACGATGCGCTGATCGACCGCGTCGCGGTCCAGCGGGCGCGCGCCGGCACCTGCGAGCACGGCGTCCTTCACCTCACCGACCGGTCGGGCACGAAGCCCTTCGGGCCAGACCGGTGCGGCCTCGAGACGACGCACCAGCGGCCCGGCCTCGGGCAGCAGTGCGCCGGCCGCAGTCGCCTCGAGGCGGTTGTCATCAAACCAGACGTCGGCCGGCCCTTCGCCATAGCGCTTGCTGACGTTGGCGATCACCAACGCGCGCAGGCGGGAATCCGCTCCGCCCAGGAGATGATTGCCCGCCACCGCGATGCGGGGTGGAGGCGGCGGCGTACGCCCCTCCCACTCGGCCATGGCCGCGCCGGCTGAAATCGCGATGCGTCCCGGGTTGTAGATCAGGTTGTTGACCACCGCGCCGCTCGCACCGCCCTTGAACATCGGGTTGCGGTCATCGTTGTGCGCATAGAGATTCCCGACCACGGCCACCTCGCTCACCATGTCGTGGATCAGGGTGCCCTTGGAGTGCGGCTCGCGCTTGGAATGGGTCGAACGCAGCAGCCCCTCGGCAATGATGTTGTTCGACAGGGTGACTCGGCGGGAGGTCCCTTCCGGTCCGTCATAACGCGGGCCGGACACCGAGAGGTTCTCGTCCACCGCCCAAGCGAAGCTGCAGTGGTCGATGACAATGTTGTAGGCGTTGCGGCCATTGGTCGTCACATCCACATCCCAGCCCTTGCCGAAATCCGGGCTGGTATAGGGCGGCAGGCCACCGTCGCCCATGCGGAAACGGATGTGCTGCATGAGCACGTCATGGCTGCGGATCTCCAGCCCCCCACGGATCAGCGTGATGCCGGGCGAAGGCGCCGTCTGGCCGGCAATCGTCACGAAGGGCTGATCGAGCACCAGCGACTTGAGCCCCAGATCAATCACCCCGCCGACTTCGAACACGATGATTCGCGGCCCGCTCCGGCGCAGGGCTTCGCGCAGCGAGCCTTCACCATCGGAGGCCAGCGTCGTGACGCGCACGATCGCACCGCCCTCACCCGCCGTGGTGCCGGTGCCGAACCCGGTCAGGCCGTAGGTGCTCGCCACATCGGGTGCTGCCTGCGCAGCGGTGGCCATCAGCATCGTCAGCAGTGCGGCAGCCAGCGCGTTCATCGGGGTTCCCGGTCCGTTTCGAGCCCTCATGATGCGCCCGCCACGACGCCATCGCCCGCTTCCGGCAGCGCCGCCCGCACCATCAGGCCCGCAAGTGTTGCGCCAGCCCCGCAGTCCCGAACAACTCAAGCCGCCTGCCGGCCTCGCCGTTAACTCCCTGCTGGAAACCGGGATGAACTGGACACCGCGATGCGCGCTTTTCACAAACTGACGCCGGAGCAGATCGTGCTGGGCAAGGCCCTGCCCTGGGACGTGTTCGACTCGGGCGGGCAGCTGCTGCTGCGCAAGGGCAATGTGGTCAGCGATCCGGCCCAGGCCAGCGAGCTGGCCGAGCGTGGCGTCTATGTCGACGAGGTGGAATACCTCGCATCGCTGGAGGGCCGCGAGCCGCCCTACGAGCCCTTCCACATCGTGGCCTCGGTCAGCGCCAACCTGGCTTACCTGCTGAGCCACCTGCCGCGTGACGGCAGCCTGCAGCATGAAGTCGAACGTGAGGCCGAACGCCTCTCCTGGGTCGCCGAGCACAGTCCGGACGCCACGCTGGCGATGATCCAGCTGGGCGAACCGGATCCCTATCCGGCGCGGCACGCCGTGCTGGCGGCCATCCTGGCCGACATGCTGGCGCAGTCCATGGGCTGGGATGACGATCGCCGCATCAGCACCCTGTGCGCCGCGATGACCATGAACGCTGGCATGCATACCCTGCAGCACCAGCTCTCGCGCCAGCGCGATTCACTGAACCCGGAGCAGCAGCAGATCGTGGACCAGCATCCGGCCGAGAGCGCCCGCCTGCTCATCGGCTGCGGCGTGCAGGATGACGAATGGCTGCGTGCCGTGCTCGAGCATCATGAGCGGCCGGATGGATGCGGCTATCCGCGCAAGACGCGCGACATGAGCGAAATCGCCCGCCTGATCCATGTCTGTGACGTCTTTACCGCGATGCTGAGCCCGCGCGTCTATCGCCCCCAGCTCTCGGGCAACGAAGCCGTGCGCCAGATCCTGTCGGTCTACACCGAAGCCAGCGGCAACCCTTTCGGCCCGCTGCTCACCCGCCTGGTCAGCATGTATCCGCCCGGTACGCTGGTCAAACTGGCCAACGGCGAGCTGGCCGTCGTCTTCAAGCGCGGCGCGCACCCCTTCAAGCCCAGCGTGGCGAGCCTGATCGACCCGAAAGGCATGCGCAACACAAAGGTGCCGATCCGTCAGACCAGCGAGGCGGAATTCGCCATCGCAGCCGTCATCGCCCCCGGCAAGGCGATGATCAGGATTCCGCTGACGCAACTCTGGCAGCACCGGCCCTGAATGCAGAAAGGCCTGCCACGAGGCAGGCCTTCCCGGCGCGACATGCGGCGAAACCGATCGCTCAGCGCGGCCCGGCACCGGCCTTCACGGCCCCCGCCAGCCCCTCGGGCTTGTCCAGCGTGTAAGCGTAAGGCGGCTTCCAGCCAGCCGGCTGCAGCCCGTCACCAAAGTTCTTGCAGACCGGCGTGAGATCCATCGGCTTGCCGTTGATGAGGCTGCCGCGGTCTTCATAGCGCGTACCACCGAAAGCCTTGACGATGTCGCAGACATCCTTTGCGCCTTCGATATCGAACACGTTGGCTTCCGAGATCAGGCTCGACTCGACGCCCAGACCATGGCTGTACTGATGCGGATAGACCGCATGCGTCTTGCTGCCGGTGTGCACGTTGTTGTAGAGATGAACCTGACCATAACGGACCCGTGGCGCGCGCTGGGTGATGTTGTCGAACAGGTTGTGGTGGAAGGTGATGCGCAGGTGACCGGCATCCGCGCTCGACTTGTCGCTGTGGCCGATCAGGTTGTTCTTGTCATGCAGGCGGAACACGCTCCAGGAAATGGTGATGAAGTCGCTGGCCTTCTTCACATCGAGCGAACCATCGTGGTGCTGCACTTCCTGACCGTTGGCCATGCCGTTCTGGTCATCGGTGTGGCGACCATCGGTGATCAGCACATGATCGACCCAGACGTGGCGGGCGTTGTCGATCGTGACGCCGTCATACTCCGAGTTCCAGTGTCCGGCCGGACCATCCTTCGGATCCCATACAGGAAAAGCATCCCAGGGCGTCTCGATGCTGAAGTTGCGCAGGATCACGTTGTCCACGCCCTTGAGCATCAGGTTGGCATTCACGAAGCCGGCGGACTTGTCGGCCCCGATCAGCGTGGTATTGGACGGCACGCGAACCAGCACGCGCCGGGCCTGATCTTCAGGGCTCGAAAACGCTTCGCCTCCGGTCGCATCGATCAGCCCTTCGATGACGACGATGCGCGGTGCGCTGTCGTTGCCGCCCAGCGCGTCACGCAGGCCGGCGATGTCCTTGACGCGGAACACACGGTCTGCCGCCGCCGTCGATCCCCCTTGGGTACCGCCTTCAGCGCCGGCCCAGCCATCGGCGGGCGCGGCTTGTCGCCAGACCTGCTCGGCCGGCGTCGCAGCCAGGACCGGAGCGCAGAGCCCCAGGGAAACCAGGGCCAGAGTGACCAGTTGCATCTTCATCGTTTTCCTTTCAGGGGGAGGACGGGCGCGAGACCTGCCGGATGGCCGCACTTCGCCGAAGCCCGCGCAGTAGAGCAGTTCGACCCCGGTTTTCCAAGCACCGGCAGGCTTGCCGTGCGCACAATTGACAAGAATTTACGTCAAACAAGACTAAGGGTTTACCAGAATAACCGATCTTTCTTGCAGGACGCTGACAGTGACTTCGCGCGCACGTCCCGCCCGCACGGCAGGCCGCATCAGCCACCGGCCATCACGGCCCGCCGCAGCGCTCAGCGAAGCCTGACGGGCGCGCTTGAAACATGCGGCATCTCTCGTAGAATCCGTGCCTGCCATGACACATCCGGACACTCCGAATCCCTGCGTCAGCTGTGGCGCCTGCTGCTGCAGCTTCCGCGTTTCCTTCTATTGGGCTGAAGCCGATGACGCGCCCGGCGGCCATGTGCCCGCCGCGCTGACCGAGCCGCTGAATCTGCATCTGCGTGCCATGCGGGGCACCCACCCGCATCCCGTCCGCTGCATCGCGCTGACCGGGCGCACCGGGGAGTCGGTCAGTTGCAGCATCTATCCGCAACGCCCCGGCCCCTGTCGCGAATTCGACGCCTGGTTGCCCGATGGCCGTGCAAACCCGGACTGCAACCGGGTGCGAGCCCGGATCGGACTGCCAGCCCTGCCCGACCTGGCACCAGCGGCCGAGGCCCCGCAGGAAACGGATTACAACGGAATCGGCGCCTGAGCACATTGCCAGAACGGGTCACAAACCGGATCATCGAGCCAGCCAGTCACGGGATGCAGATCCCGCACAAACCGGGGAGAAAACCATGCGTCTGGACAACGAGGAAAGCAGCAACATCGAGGACCGCCGTGGTGGCGGGGGCCTGCCCGGTGGCCGCGCCGGGGTGGGCATCGGCACCATCGTGGTCGCACTCGCGGCCTCCTATTTCTTCGGCATTGATCCCTCGGTCGTGATCAATGGCGCACAGATGCTCAACCGCGGCAGCCAGGCCGAGGCTCAGGCGCCTTCCGCCCCGGTCAGGGAGAGCGCCAGCGAACAGACGGAGCGACGCTTCGTGGCCCAGGTGCTGCGGGACACCGAAGTCACCTGGCAGCAGATCTTCCAGGCAGAGGGACGAAGTTACCGCGACCCGAAACTTGTGCTGTTCCGCAATGCCACCCCCACCGCCTGCGGCAGCGGGGAAGCGGCCATGGGGCCCTTCTACTGCCCGGGTGACCAGAAGGTCTACCTCGACCTGTCCTTCTTCGACGAAATGGAGCGGCGCTTCCATGCTCCGGGCGACGCCGCACGCGCCTATGTGATTGCACACGAGGTGGGCCACCATGTGCAGAATCTGCTGGGCATCTCGGGCAAGGTCCAGCAGGCGCGTCAGCGCGCATCGGAGCGCGAGAGCAATGCGCTGTCAGTCCGGCTCGAACTGCAGGCGGACTGCTTCGCAGGCGTCTGGGTCAACAAGGCCAACCAGCAGCGCAAGGTGCTGGAAGCCGGTGACATCGAAAGCGTGATGGGGGCCGCCAGTGCGATCGGAGACGATACACTGCAGAAAAACGCCCGCGGCTATGTCACGCCGGACAGTTTCACCCACGGCAGCTCGGCCCAGCGCATGCGCTGGTTCCGCACCGGCTTTGAGGGCGGCGACATCCGCCAGTGCAACACCTTCGAACGGACGTCCTGAACCCGGGCGCCCGGACCGGAAACAAGGAAAGGCAGGATTGATGATGAAACGCCTTCTTCGCTGCAGACTTGCCCTCGCCGCGGCGCTGCTGGTTCTCGGCGCCTGCTCCACCACGCGCTTCTACCCGCATGAGGCGAGCGAAAACGTGCACCCCGGCAAGGGCGGCAGCCGCTTCAGCTATCAGGGCCTTGATGTGTGGTTCAACGGTGAGCCCTCCCGCCCCTATGAAATCCTCGGCTATATCGAGGATCCGCGCGGTCTCTACGCCGATGAGGATCATCACCGGATCGAGTCCGGCGTCGTCGAGAAAGCCCGCGAGGCCGGCGCCGATGCGCTGATCGAGCAGATCCTGCCCGGGCGGTCCATGCCCTCTTCGAGCCTGATGTTCAACAACGGCTTCGGCCGGCGCGGTTTCGGCATGGGCATGGGTTTCGACGTCGGCCCGGAGCGCATCAGCGTGAAATACATCGCCGTCCGCTATCTCGACAAACGCTGAACGCGCTCCCGGCCTTTGGGCCGGATGACTCAAGACCGCTCCCGCACTGCCGATATTGAAGTGCCGGCGTAAGCCAGCCGGCCCTGCTTTCAATTCCCCCGGAGTTCGGGATGACCAGCCTCCCAGGCGCCCTGATGCGGCGCGCAACCCTTTGCATCGCCACCTTCGCCTGCCTCGTCCTGCCGACAGGCCCGGCCCTCGCCAACAGTGGCGGAGGGGGGGGCGCACCCGCCGAAACCCCGATGAACTTCGTGCTCAATGTGGGCCCGACCGGTCGGGGCGGGTTCGTGCTCCAGCTCCAGATGGTGGCCGTACCGGCCAATCCCGAGGCGGCGAAGCTGATCGAGGCGTTCAAGCCCGTGCTGCAGCACCACGTCATCCAGATCGTGGGCAGCCTCAAACCGGAAGATCTGCGCCGGGAAGACATCCGCGACACGCTCGCGGCTGACCTACTCGAAGACTTCAACGCCGAACTCGAAACCTCTACCAGGAACGGCGTCAAGAGCGTCTATTTCACCTCATTCATCTTTCAGCGCATGTAGGCGGGCCTGTCCGGAGGAAGGCCACAGCGGCGAGCCGCCGGCCTCCACATGGCAGAGCCAGGTCCGCACATCGAACTCCAGCTGGTGGTAGTCCGGAGTCATGTGGCAGCAGAGCTGGTAGAAGGCCTTGTCATGCTGGCGCTCCTTCACATGCGCCAGCTCATGCACGACGATCATGCGCAGGAAGGCTTCCGGTGCCTCACGGAACACGCTCGCCACACGAATCTCGCGCTTGGCGCGCAGCTTTCCGCCCTGCACGCGGGAAATCGCCGTATGCGTGCCCAGCGCGTTGCGCAGCGTCTGCAGACGCGAGTCGAAACAAACGCGCGACAAGGGCGCCGAATTGCGCAGGGCTGTCTGGCGAAGGCGGTCAACATAGGCGTGAAGCGCACGGTCGTCCTTCACCACATGAGCGACCGGATAGCGCGCCAGCAGGGCTTCGCCCAGCTTTCCCGCCGCCCAAAGCGCGGCAACCTGATCACGCAACGCCTGCGGATAAGCGGCAAGGTAGTTCAGCTCGAGCGGTGTCGTCACGAAAGCAATCCGGCCTTCAACAAAGTGCGCATGGTAAGACACGCGCGCCCTCCTGCGCCGGCATGAAACAGGACGCGAAAAAAAAGAGGCCCGCCACTGGCATGGCAGGCCTCCCGGCTTCATGATGGCTTCCGCCGTCGCATTACTTCAGCTTGCCTGCTCCCGCGTTGCCCTGAACCGAGGTCAGCGTGGCGGCTGCGGACTGCAGCGTGTAGCTGTAGGGAGGTGTCCAGGCATCCGAGCCGCTGGGCGCGGTCATGCTGCACTGTCCGTCCCAGGCGGTCACGACGCCGGCAGCAATGCCGAGCGTGCTGTCGGCCTTGTCACTGACGAACAGATGGCCGGACGAGCGGAAAGCCTTGTAGTCCTTGCCCTTGATGAGCTTGCCGCAGGCTTCCGACAGCTTCATGCCGCTGAACTGGTAGTAGTTGTTGGCCAGCAACTGGTTCGACTGATAACGCGCATCCGATCCGGCTTCGAATTTCATGTCGCTGTCAGAAGTGCTCGTGCTGCCCGAGACGAGGTTGTTGAAGATGTGAACCTGACCGAAGCGGTTGAGCGGAAGACGCGCGCCGGCGCCATCCCACCAGTTCGCGGTCAGCGTCACATGCAGCCGGCCGTCATCACTCCAGGCACGGCCCGAATCTCCATTGCCGATCAGGGTCGTCTTGTGATGCTTGGTGAAATAGTTGTTGGTCAGCGTCACGTAGTCGGAACCGCGCACGATATCGAGCAGGCCGTCATGACGGGTGTCCGAAGCAAGCGAATCCGGCGTATCGCCATCAGACATTGAGACATGATCAATGTAGATGTTCTGCGCACGCGACAGGGTCATGCCGTCAGCATACGCATTGCCCGAATCCTCCGGATTGACATCCCACGGCGCGTCGATCCGGAGATTGCGGATGATCACGTTGCGCGTCCAGGTCGGATAGGCTTCGCCGTCCTTGCCGGCAGCGACCCAGGCCTTGAAGTCGACTTCCGGATCCCCACCCGCGGTCAGCGGAAGCTCCGAACCGATCAGGATCGAGGTGCCGGTGATGCGCGCAGGGTTTCCGCTCTTGTCGTTGATACCAACCAGCGTGGTGTTGGACGGGATCATGATCGAACCACCGAACTTCTGGTCCGAATAGCTCGTGTATTCGCGGAACACGGTGTTGTTGCTGCTCCACCGCAGATCGATATGCCCGACAACGCGAATGATCTTCGGCTCGTTCTGGGCTTCATTGATCGCCGCCACCAGCTGCTGCCCGTTGAACACCGTGTAGATCCGGTTGGAAGCCGCGGCCGAACCACCCGTGACGAGCACCTTGCCGGACCGCGACCAGGTATGCCAGCCATTCTGGGGCGCCGTGGCGCGCTCGAAGCTCAGCACACCGCCGGTGGGATCCACGGTGGCGAACTGCCAGGTCGGCAACTTGGGCGCGGCCTTGTAATTCGAGGGATCATGCAGGCCGTTGACCAGCACCGGCGCCGAGTAGTCCCGGACGCCGTACTTGGCGCTCTGGAACGGCGTGGTCGCCCCGGTCAGCGTCTGCGCATCGATGCCGGAGGCCGTCGATGATGATGCGCTCGAAGCGCTGGACGCAACGCTCGAACTGGCAGCGGAGCTGCTGCTCGACACCACGCTGGATGAACTGCTGGCCGCGCTGGAACTGCTCGCGGCAACCGAACTGCTGGAAGACGAGCTGGCAACACTGGAGCTGCTCGACGTGGCGCTCAGCTCGCCGTAAGAGCACCAGGCCGAAGTCGTAAAGCTGTTGGTCGGGAAAGCCCCCGGTGTGCAGGCAAACGCGCCGGTCTTCGTCGCATAGACGAAACTGCCGGACTTGCCCAGGGCCACGGATCGCGTTCCGCTCATCGAACAGGTCGCACCAGTCGCCTGGGCACACTTAGTGTAGCCGGCCGGATAGTCAGTCGCCCCTTGAGCATGGGCGACCATGAACAGGAGGGCGGCGCCCCCCAGAATCTTGCTTTGCATGTTGTCTCCTGAATCTGTCTTGTATTTTTATGATGCGTGGATGGCCCCGCATCCCTTTGCCATCACGGGCAGGACCCGTAATGGTGGCGGAACCATAGTGCACGCTCCCTGAACATGTCAATGTCAAACGCGACCGGGCTTGACGGTTCTCGAACAGAAGGCTTGACCTTTGAAGAAAAAGGACTTTTCTTCAGAACGGGAGAGCATCGCGGTCGGGTGTTCCGGCGCAGCGCAACATCCGCCCTGCGGCAGGGCCATCCGCTTCCCGGCAGTTTTTTCCAAGGCAACATGATGCAGAATGTGAGCGAACCTCAATGAATTCCTGCTCCGGAAGCAACCAAGCATGAGTGTGATAGCCGTCGTAAACAGCAAGGGCGGGTCCGGCAAATCAACGCTGGCAACACACATCGCCGCCTGGCTCGCCAGTCGTGGCGAGGAAGTGATGCTGGGTGACATCGACCGCCTGCAGTCTTCTCGCCTCTGGCTTGCCCTGCGCAAACCGGAACATGCACGCATCCACGGCTGGTCGATCGACGAAAAGAATTTCGCCCGCCCGCCGGCCGGCGTCAAACACGTGGTGCTCGACACGCCTGGAGGCTTTCACGGTTTCGGTCTGATGAAAGTCACCATGCATGCAGATGCCATCCTGATCCCCGCAGCGGGGGGCGTTTTCGACCGCAATTCGGCCAGCGGCAGCGTCAAGGAGTTACGCAACTGCCCGCGCGTGGCGGCGGGGCGCTGCAAGCTCGCCTGTGTCGGCATGCGCATCGATGCGCGTACCCGCAACGCCGAAACCGTGCGCGCCTGGGCCGACGCCAACGAACTCGAATGGCTCGGCACGGTGCGCATGGCCCAGGCCTACAGCAAGTGTCTGGAGCACGGCCTGTCGCTCTTCGATCTGCCTGCCGAAAAAGTCGACACCCTTCTTCCTGACTGGGCACCGCTCACGCACTGGCTGGAAGGCATTCTGGCCGCAGCGGGGCCGCAACCAGGCTCTCATGGATCGCGTGAAGAGCTCCGCGCGAGCCGCCCCGCCCTGGCATCCCGACCGGTACTGCCTGCGCGCTGACCCGGCACTTTCATCACATTTCGCGCGACAATCGGATCCCCAAGCAACTGCGGATCCGCCATGAGCGACGAAAAACTTCCTCCCCTGCCCCAGCTGCCCGCCGGCCATTACCGGCATTACAAGGGTGGTGAATACGAACTGATCGGAATTGCCCGGCACAGCGAAACACTGGAGCCGATGGTGGTCTATCGCCCGCTCTACAACGACACGGGCCTCTGGATCAGGCCATTTGCAATGTTCGTCGAAACCGTCGAAGTGAAAGGCCAGCGCCAGCCCCGCTTCGCAAGGATCGGATAAGCGAACGGCGCGTCAAAGCGCCGTCGTACCGTCTGCTGGCGCCCGGCCTGTCAGAAATGAAAACGGCCCTGCGATTTCTCACAGGGCCGTTCGGAATCTTGGGGCGACATACCGGGTTCGAACCGGTGACCACTGGAATCACAATCCAGTGCTCTACCAACTGAGCTAATGCCGCCACTGATGCTGCGATTGTACTACATTTTGGCCTGCCCGAAGGGAATCGAACCCCTAACCTACGGCTTAGAAGGCCGTTGCTCTATCCAGTTGAGCTACGGGCAGATCCTTGTCGTGCAGGTCCCCGGGCAACCGTCCGAGCGATGTAACGAGCTTCGCTTTCGGAACCTTGGTCGGGGCGAGAGGATTCGAACCTCCGACATCTTGCTCCCAAAGCAAGCGCGCTACCGGACTGCGCTACGCCCCGAGGGATCGAGATTCTAAGCGAAGTGCGGACAGAGAGTAAAGACACATGCAGAAATTTTTCGGGGCGGCGAATTTTTGCGCGCCGATGCCCCCCCCGCTAGCGTTCGTCCGCCGGCGGCCGGCCGGTATTCAGGGAGCATGTCCGGATCCCCAGCAGCGTGTAGGCCGGACAGAAGCGAATGATGCCGGTCGCAACCGGAATCAGGCCCAGCCAGCCCCATGCACTGATCACGCCGGTCGCTGCGAGCAGAACCAGCACCAGCCCGCCGATGACACGAATGGCACGATCGGCACTGCCAACATTCTGTTTCATCGCTTGCGCCCCTGAAATGTGGATTTCGACAAGGGCCGGCCACAGGGGTGAGCCCCCTGCTCCGGCCCGGCAGATCTCGTATTCAGCCTAGTCGCCTGGAGCGCGCTCCGACAGCAGCATTTCATCACTTCATGGGAATATCGTTTAAGCACGATATTTTCCTGCCCCATCTATAATCCCCTGGAACACTCATTTACCGAGGATAGCCCGATGCAGGCCCTGGACGAATCCGCCCTCACCCATGTAGCAGCCTATTTCCGTGCGCTCTCGGAACCCACCCGGCTTCGCATTCTGAACACGCTGCGGAATGGCGAAAAAAATGTTGGTCAGATCACCGAACTCACCAGTCTCGGCCAGGCCAATGTATCGAAACACCTGGCGCTGCTGTTCGAGTCCGGTCTTGTCACGCGGAGTGCGCAAGGTACAGCGGTGTTTTACGCGATCGCAGACCAGGCCACCTTCGATCTTTGCGACATGGTGTGCGGCAATGTCGCCCGCATCGTGGAGCGGCAGTTCAGCAACACGAACTCGCTGCGCAAGCAGCTCGGCAAGCTCTCTCGCTGATCAGCCCAGCCAGACGGCTCCGGCGCCCAGCATCAACATCACCAGCGTCGTGGCGCCAACCCTGAGCGCAAGCGCCCGGCTGCCAAGCACGAAACACATGGCCGCCTTGGTCGCGGTGTTCGAGAGAATGCCGACCGCCACGGCTGTCGCCGCCAGTGACAGCAGGCCAGCTCCCTTGCCGAAATCCACCATGGAGAGCGTGATGGCATCCACATCCGTCGCGCCAGCCAGCAGGGCCACAAAGACCACACCGGAATCCTCGAAGCTGCGCCGGGCGAATTCGACGAGCAGCAAGACCAGTGCAAACAGGGCTGCGAATCGGCAGGCGGAGAGCAGGCTGAACGGGTTGCTCAAGGGCACGCTGGCGGAGGCGGCCTTGCCAGGCATCTTCAGACTGCGTCGGTAGAAAAAGATCGCAGGCAGCACACCAGCCAGACACATGAGCCCCAGCGGCCAGACCGTGGCATGCAGGAGCGACGGACTGAGCACGAGCAGCATGCCACCGACGCGGAAAAACATGACGGTCCAGGCCACGAGAATGCCGGCAGCATGTGCGTCGGCGAATTCCGGCACACCTTTGCTGTCGCGCGCCAGTGACAATGTGACCGCAGTAGACGACACCAGCCCGCCCGCAAAACCTGTCACGGCCACTCCTCGAGCGCCGCCCAGCCAGCGCATGGCCACGTACCCAACAAGCGACAGCGCCGAGATCAGCACGACCAGCAACCAGAGCTTGTAGGGGTTGAGCACCTGCCAGGGATCCGCCGGCGCATCGGGAAGAAGCGGCAGCACAATGAAACTCGCGACCAGCAGCTTGAGGCCTGCCAGCAGATCGTCTTCGCCGATTTTCCGGATCAGCCCATGCAAGGGCGCCTTGAGCGCCAGCAGGGCCGCGTTGGCAACCGCCAGCCCGACAGCAAGCACCTCCTGCCCGGCCATGACCATGCCACCGAGCAGAAAGGTCGTGATGGCGGCAAGCTCGGTCGTCACGCCGCGTGCCGCATGCGTTTCGGGCAGGCGCTCACGCTCCGGCAGATGGGCGGCAGCGATCAGCATGCAGACACCTGCCAGCGCGGCAATGAAGATCAGGGAAGTTCCCGCCTTCTGGCCAAGCCACATGGCCAGCGCCCCGGTTTCGGCAATCAGGATGAAGGAACGGATACCTGCAAAAGGCGCCTCGCCTTCGGCAAACCGCCTGCGTTCGCGCTCAAGCCCCAGCAACGCGCCGATCGCCAGTGCGGTCGCGAAGAGTCGCACAGTGTCGGATTCGGGAATCTGCATCAGCATGTCGCCCCTCCAGCCGGGAAGCTCTCAGGCTCTCACGGCGAGCATGTGCTGAAAAGCAGAAGGGCCGCCACTGGCAGCCCTTCCGTCACTTCCGTCTCAGCCCGGCAACGCTGCCGGACCGGAAGAATCAGTGGTGATGCCCATGCGGGCCATGCACATGACCGTGATCGAGTTCTTCCTGCGAAGCGGCACGCACTTCACGGACGGTCACATCGAACACCAGCGCCATGCCGGCCAGGGGGTGATTGCCGTCCACCACGACTTTCTTGTCGGCAATGTCGGTAATGCGGAACACCATGTCATCTTCGCCGTCGTCGCCGACGCGCTCGAAGGCCATGCCGACTTCGATATCAGCGGGGAAGAGTTCGCGATCTTCGACGAGCACCAGGCTTTCGTCATATTCGCCAAAAGCGTCGTCAGGCTGGAGCTTGATGTTGAGCTTCTCACCCGTCTTCATGCCATGCAGCTTTTCTTCCAGCAAGGGGAAGATGGCATCGTAACCGCCATGCAGATAAACCAGCGGATTGGCACCATCGTCCACGACGTTGCCGTCAGGATCGCGCACAGTGTAATCAAGCGTGACGACGGTGTTCTTGAGGATTTCCATTCTTGCTCCCGGAGATTGATTTCAGCCGCGCAAGAACCAGTTCGGTGTGCTCACGCAGATCGACATTGTAATCCGCGTGCAGCACGCTTCCATCGCAGGCAACGATAAAAGTTGCCCGGTGTACCGCTGGCCGGAGCACGCCGTCAGCCAGCCGGTCCTGCCACACACCGTACAGGCGGCAGACCTCTCCTTCGGGATCGGAAAGCAATTCCATCGAGATGCCGTGGGCGTCACGAAAATCGGCGTGGGTCATGCATTCATCAAGGCTGATGCCGACGATCATTGCGCCAAGCCGGGCGAACTCGCGCTCCTGCTCGGAAAAATCAATCGCCTGCCGCAGGCTGGAGGGCATGGCGTCGCGCGGATAGAAATGCAGCACGACGATCTTGCGCTGCAGCGCAGAGGCCAGATCGAAAAGCCCCATGTCGGCATCAGGCAAGGTGAAGACAGGCGCCTGCTGCCCTGCCTCAAGACGCACTTCCGCGAGCGCGCCGCCCGCCGAAGACCCCAGGTTGTTCCAGTCAATGAGTCGGCCCATCTGTCGTGCTCCAGTCAGGTCGTTCGGAGGAAGGATGCTGCCCGCTACTTTCTGAATAGACGGCAGCCCTGCGAACAACAAGGGCCGAATCGAAATCTCACACTTTCGCCCCCGCAGCGCTAAAGAAGCAGGTCGCGTGCCTGAAGCGCGGGCAAACCATGGCGCTGACGCACCCGCGAACACTCGGCATTCGCAATGCCGAACAGGCCATGCGCAGCGAACTCGCGGCAGGGATCAGGGCGTTGCGTATAGATCCCGCAGCTCACCCGCTCGCCGACAGTGCCGATAAGCGCGACGCAACGCGGCGGACTGCGATCGGTGCCACGCATGCGGCATGTGCTGGCGGTCTCCTCGTCGGCCAGCGAGTCCGGCACACAGCCCCCTTCCGACTGAAGCTGGCTGCGATGAAAGCTGACGCGCAGCGAGGCGCAACAGGCGCCACAACTGACACAGGGATCCAGGTCGGCGCTCACTGCCCGGCCTCGTTGAAAAGGAGTTGATAGAGAGGCTGCCCCGAGTCCCGGTACTTGCGCTCGAACAGGGTCAGCGGCATGGCGGCGTCAATTCCGACAATGCGTGCATCGCGCCCGCTCAGAATGTTCAGGGCAATCGCCATTTCCTCGAGGTACAACCGCCAGTTGCTGCGACTCTCGAGCACGCCGCCCAGCGCAAGAACGGTCGGAAACACGGCATGCCCATGCCAGCGCCGGGCGAGATGGCCAATCTTGGGCCAGGGATTCGGGTACAGGATGTAGTGCCGGGCAAGCCTGATTTGCCGTGCGGCAAGCAGGCGCCAGAAATCAACGAGATCCGCGCGCACGAAATGCAGGTTGGCGGGCCAGTCTTCGCTCCCCGGTTTGCCACGCGCCAGACGGTCTTCGCTCTGATCGACTCCCAACACGAAGTGATCCGGATAAAGACGCGCAAGCTGCAGGCTGCTCCAGCCGACGCCGCAACCGGCGTCCAGAATCAGTGGTGCTTGGCCGCCCCAGGCCAGCATGGCCTCATCAAAGGCTGCCTGGTTCCAGGGACTGACCGGCTTGCGGAATGGATGGTCACGATGCCGCAGGACCAGAGCGGTCAGTTGCTCATGCGGAGCGGTCTGGGCACTTCGGATCTGGCGAGAATTGGCGTACATCAGATCACGCCCGCCACACTCAGCGCGAGCGACACCTCAGCGGCCTGCCGCAAGGGACGAATCCCCTGATAGAGCGCATCAGCCTGCGGGAAACTGCGCCGCAGCAGATTCAGCCACTGCTTGACGCGCCCGGGAGCATGCCGCGGCTCCACCCGTGCACAAACAAGCGCCCAGTAGCTGGCAATGAGCGGTTGCAATGCACGCCAGTCTTCTGCGTCGGGCTCCGATGCGCGCGCGCCCCGAATGCGTTCGGCAAGAAAAGGATCAGCCACCGCGCCACGGCCCAGCATCACGTCACGCAGACCGCCTTCAGCCATGCACCGCTGATAATCAGCTACGCGCCAGACCTCGCCGTTCGCCACGACAGGCACCGGAACCGCCTCGGCAATCCGCGCGATCCACGGCCAGTGGGCCGGCGGGCGATAGCCCTCCTCCTTCGTCCGGGCATGCACCACCAACATCGACGCGCCCCCCTCGACCAGCGCCTGGGCCGCCTCGATGGCACGACTGGTGTCGCGAACGCCCAGGCGCATCTTCGCCGTCAAGGGCACGCGGCCGGCAATCCCTGCTTTCACTGCAGCAACGATCCTGGCAAGGAGCTCCGGCTCGTCAAGCAGGACGGATCCGCCGCGATGGCGATTCACTGTCGGCGCCGGGCAACCGAAATTGAGGTCAATGCCGGCTGGCGCCAGACTGGCCAGGCGCGCAGCGCTGCGCCCCATGCGCTCGGGGTCCGAGCCCAGCAACTGGACGCGAACCGGTGTCCCGGCCTGCGTGCACGAGGCAGTCGCGAGTTCGGGAGCGATGCGCTGGAAAAAACGCGCCGGCGGCACACTGGCTGAAATGCGCGCAAACTCGGTGACACACCAGTCGTAATGGCTGGCGCGTGTCAGCACTGCACGCATGTCAGCGTCGACAAGGCCTTCCATCGGCGCGAGCAATATCCGTGGCATCGGGATCAGGAACAAAAACGGGACGCGCGATTCTACGCCGATGCGGCAAAGGCTCCGCATGCTATCGTTGCGCGCTTGTTTCAATGAGGAAAATCGTCGTGATCGTGCTGGATCTGCTCTGCAACGCAGGGCATCGTTTCGAGGGTTGGTTCGCGTCGCAGGAGTCTTTCAGCGAACAGCAGCAGACGGGCCTGCTGTGCTGCCCCGACTGCGGCAGCCGTGATGTCAGCCGGCTGCCCTCGGCGCCTCATGTCCAGCGTTCAGGCGCTACGTCAGCGCCGGCACCCGCACAGCAGAATCCACTCGACGCACTGCGCGAACTCGCCCGCAGCAGCGAAGACGTCGGCGCAGGATTTTCCGACGAAGCCCGCAGGATCCACTACGGTGACGCCGCCGCCCGTCCCATCCGCGGCATGGCCAGCGTGCGTGAGGCACTGGGGCTGCTGGAAGAAGGCATCAGCGTGTTGCCTCTGCCTGCACAGAAAGAAGATCTGCACTGAAGTCGTCAGGCGCCAGGCCGGCGATCGAATCAGGCACGTAACACAAGGGAGTGAGGACCTCGAGCGGCCAGGCCAGCAAGGCCCGAACGGTGCAAAACAGGTCTTTTCCGGATGAGTGTTCCGTCAGCATGGTGGGCTCTCCTCGAATACAGAGAGAGCTTAGAGGCCCATCGTGACGTGTCGCTGACAGCCATATGACGAGAGCGTGACCGGCGCAGAAAGCAAAAAGGGAAAGGCACGGGCCTTTCCCTTTTTATCTGGAGCGGGAGACGAGTCTCGAACTCGCGACCTCAACCTTGGCAAGGTTGCGCTCTACCAACTGAGCTACTCCCGCAGATTCGTGCATCTTTCCGCCCGCCATGGCGGAAAGGTTTTTCCCGGATAAAAAAAGGAAAGACCGGAGCCTTTCCTTTTTCAATCTGGAGCGGGAGACGAGTCTCGAACTCGCGACCTCAACCTTGGCAAGGTTGCGCTCTACCAACTGAGCTACTCCCGCAGA